>PHFO01000063.1 GCA_002861535.1 Cyanobacteria bacterium M5B4
AAGATGGTGCCCCGATCGGAGTATCTACGTCAACAGTTCCCGCGGGTGAGGACGTTGCCCCGACCGAAATAGCGGCGAATAAAGGCAAGACCAGCGGTAAACGTACTACCCAGAGCCGCAAAAAGTATTCTGATGAACCAGAGGAAGATGGTGCCCCGATCCCAGAAACGCAGGAAATGATCTTGGCAGATGAACCGGAGGAATATGGTGCCCCGATCCCAGAAACGCACGAAATGATCTTGGCAGATGAGCGGGAGGAAGATGGCACTCCGATCGTGGAAGAGGGAGATAAAAACAAGGCGAGTCGCAAACGTGCTACCCAGAGCCGCAAAAAGCATTACACTGAAGACTCTATTCGTCTTTATTTACAAGAAATTGGGCGTATCCGTCTCCTGCGCGCCGATGAAGAGATCGAACTGGCGCGCAAAATTGCCGACCTGTTGGAATTAGAACGCATAAGAGATCAAATCGCCGATCTAAACGACATTGCCGATCCCGAAGATGTCAGTGATGCTGAGTGGGCGGCTAAGGTGGATATGAACTTGGTAGACTTTCGCCGCCGTCTACTCCAGGGCAGGCGCGCCAAGGACAAAATGGTGCAATCTAACCTGCGTCTCGTGGTATCGATCGCTAAAAAATATATGAACCGCGGCTTATCTTTCCAAGACTTAATCCAAGAAGGCTCCCTGGGGCTAATTCGCGCTGCCGAGAAATTTGACCACGAAAAGGGCTACAAGTTCTCCACCTACGCTACCTGGTGGATTCGCCAGGCAATTACCAGAGCGATCGCAGACCAATCCCGCACGATCCGCCTCCCTGTCCACCTCTACGAGACGATCTCGCGGATTAAGAAAACCACTAAGCTCCTTTCCCAGGAAATGGGACGGAAACCCACGGAGGAAGAAATTGCCGATCGGATGGAGATGACGATCGAGAAGTTGCGTTTTATTGCCAAGTCTGCCCAGTTGCCCATTTCCTTAGAAACACCGATCGGGAAAGAAGAGGACTCCCGCCTCGGAGATTTTATCGAGTCGGACGGCGAAACCCCCGATGACCAAGTCGCCAAGAATCTGTTGCGGGAAGACCTAGAGAGCGTATTGGGCACTCTTAGTCCCAGGGAGCGGGATGTATTGAAGTTGCGCTACGGTTTGGATGATGGACGGATGAAGACCCTGGAGGAGATCGGGCAAATTTTCAACGTTACTAGGGAGCGCATCCGCCAAATTGAAGCAAAAGCCCTGAGAAAACTACGTCACCCCAATCGCAACAGTGTATTGAAGGAATACATCCGCTAGGCTATGGCAGAACCGGAGGAACTGGAGCAGTCCTTGGTCAACCTCCATCGATTTCTGTTGACGATCGATCAGGAGCAAGAGCATTCTAGTCCCCCCCTAGACGAGCAGGAAGGGATTCAATTACTCCAGGAAATTTTACTGGGGTCATTTATTACTGACATGGAGCGCCTGCAAGCCAAGGTGGAAGTGCTAGAGCAACAGGTGCTTGATCCGACTATGGGCAACGCCCTGACAGAACTACAAGCCAAGATCGCCGACCAGTCTGCCTTAGAGAGCCTGCGCCAGGAGTTATCCCATTTAGGGGAAAAACAACAAAATATCCCCTCGGAATTAAATCATCTCAAGCAGAGAGTAGAAAATTTAGAATTTCAACTCCATGACGGGGAAAAGCTGATGGAGTTGATTTTGCCCCTGCTGAATGAACTAATTGGGCGCAAGGTAGAGGAAGCAGGGGAAGAATTTGCCCGCGCCGCTGCCCCAGTATTGGATGAAATGGTGCGGTGGAAAATTAACCAAGATAAGCCTGCCCTGGGCAAAGCGATCGCTCCCCTCCTGCCCAGTGCGATCGGTTATCAAGTCCACAGTTCTCCTGGGGAGTTTGCCGCTGCCATTGCCCCAGAAATGAATCTGGCGATTAAGGAGCAGGTGCGGGAAAATGCCAGCGCTATGATCGATGCCCTCTATCCCATCATGGGGAACACGATCGCTAAGTACATCGCGGAGGTACTGCGGAATATCAACGCCAAATTAGAGCAAAGCATGTCCCTAGAGGGGATTGCCCGCAAAATTAGAGCCAGGTGGCAGGGCATCTCAGAGGCAGAATTGATCCTCAAGGAATCGGTCATCTTTCAGGTGCAAGCCGTATTTCTGATCCAAAAGCTATCCGGTTTGATCATTGCCGAATCTAAGCCCAAGGATAGCCCTCCCCTAGAGGCAGACATGATTGCCGGCATGTTGACTGCCATTCGGGGTTTTGTCCAGGAATGTATTATGCAGCAGGCAGAACTCGATCGGATCGAGTACGGCAACTCCCTCATTTGGCTGGAAGGGGCAGGCTCCGCCTACATTGCGGTAGTATTACAAGGCGAACCTCCCTCTGCCTACATCGATCGAGTGCGGCGCGTAATGCGGATATTAACCCTAGATTACGGCGACCTGTTGGGAAGCTACGAAGGCAACAACTGGAGTATTCCTGGGACAGTCAGAGAGTTGCTGGATTCCCTGATCGTTGAAGCAGAAAAGCCCCCCCGATCGACGAAAAGTCTAGTTATTTTCGCTAGTCTATTGGCAACTATTCTCATCGGTACTTGGGGGCTGGGGCAATGGTATAACCAATCCAGGACAAAGATTCTCACGAGAACCCAGACTGCTTTGGCGACTAATCCCCAGCTAGCGGTCTATCAAATGCAGGTCTTGCTCAAGGGCGATCGCATCCAACTCTCAGGCAAACTCCCCAATTCCTACCTCAAAGACCTAGCCCAGCAGACTGCCCAGGCAGTCAACCCCGACCATCAAATCGAAAACAATATCATTGCTGTAGAACTGCCCCCCGACCCCCTGCAAACGGCGGCGGAAATAGAACGCCTCACCCGCCTATGGCAACAGCGTCCTGGCATCACCCTGACCGTGGAGAGGAATTCCTCCCTTTTGACTATTAAGGGCATTGCCCCCGATCGGGAAACGATCGCCGCGATCGGTGCCGGCTTCACCCAAATCCCTGGGGTCACCAAAGTAGTAAACAATTTGACTGAGCCTCCCCCTAAAATTGATGTGCAAATTTTCTTTGCCCCCAGTGTCACCACCCTTAAACCAGAAGATAGCCTCAAAATTGACCAAGTAAAAAAGATTCTCGATCGCTATCCCGATTACCGTCTCACAATTATTGGGCAGACAGACGGCTCCGGCACGATGGAACTAAACCAAAAGATAGCCCTGGAGCGCGCTCAATCGGTGGAACAGGCACTGTTGCGCCTCGATGTTGATCCCGATCGGTTGCAAGTAGTGAGTGCCCCGCCCCCATCAACAGTGCGCTGGAACGATCGGAGTGTGATGTTTGCATTGACTCTTGATCGTTAGATAAATTACTGGCAATTTATCACAGCAGGACTTACGTTGCTTTTTCTGAAACCCTCACCCAAAAAGGAGAGGGCTAGGGTGAGGGGTAAGTCCTAACAGAAGATAAGAAGAGAGACATACAAGTCTTGTAGCAAGAAATAAAATATAATAATAAGAACTATGGTAATAATCCCAAAATGAAAGATGCAAGCATAATTCATTTAGAATATCAGGGCATCACTACAAAAGTATCTGTGCAAACTCCCCTACCGATGGTGCCTAAACCCAAACTTGTCTACCGCACACCCGCGGGCAGAGTTAGTTCTCTGCCTATTTTGAAAGGGATCAACAGCACCATCGATCCCAAGACCCTCCAACCCCAAGACCTGATTGATTCAGACCCCGAATTAGACTGGCGATCGGGGGGAGAAATCCTAGAAATGGACATGCTGACAACAGCTTATTTTGATCCCAACGACAATGATAGAAGACCTGTGTCTGACTTTCAGGTGTTTGACATCATTTATGATGCCCAGGGGAATGCCATCGATCGGCGACCAAAACTAAACCGTAAAGCTAATATCAATACGCCCATTCCCGTTAAATTGGGTAAAAGACTGCCCCTTTTACAAGTTCTGACCACTTTTGTTTTGCGTCATACTTATCAGTTAGTCCATGAAGACGGCGTAACTAGGGAGTTTTTATATCGCATTGCCCAGGATTTACACCACAAACAAGAAATGGCAATCGTGGGAGCAGGGGTAAAAGGAAATCAACCGATCGTAATGCGTGATAAAGGTTCACCCTATCGGGGCTTTTTGTACGGAGAAATTGGCAAAGATCAACAGCAAGAACAATATAAACTTCTATTATTATTAAGTGATCAAGAACTAAAGTTAGCTGATAAAGATAAAGATGATGATCGATCGGAGTAAATTAGTAACAAAATATGGTAATTATGCCATTGCCCGCCAGGGAGCAGTATCAGACTTCGTCCTGATGGGAATCGCCACTGAATACGAAACTAACTTTAGTCGTAAAATGATCAGTCTTGACTCTCAACAATTACAAAGAAGGTTTGTGACGAATGAGTTGATTCTGGAAACAACCAAATTTGATGGCGAAGGTGTTTTTGTCTTTTTTGATCAAGAGCAATGTTTTACATTTAATGCCCCCTCCGGCAGAGTGAGAGTTGGTCTTCCTTGTTTAGAGAAGTTACAACAACATCTATTAAAACAAAATATACTAAAGGCTTTGCTCCGTTGTGAACTCTACTATCCCCACCCGATCGGGGGCAGAAGAGCGGGCATCGCGGATGTAATTCGTATCTCTTTTAGTGGTTCTGCGGAAGAAATCGCTCAGTTACAGTTGGTCATCTTAGATATTATTATGCTGGATGGCAAAGACTTGAGACATAACCACTCAGACTTTGGTAAAACTTGGCAATTACTAGAATCATTATTTGGTTTTGATCAAAGTCAGTCTTTCTTTCGTCCTGAAGGCAGCATCATTCCTGAACAGCAGGTTCCCCTCGTTTTTCTCAACAAGACTCAAAATGGAGCTGAAGGTCTTGTCATTTATCGTCTACAACGATCGGAAGTCTACAAAGTTAAACCCAAATTATCCCTTGACAGTGCCGTAATTGGCTATGTAGAAGGAGAATACGAAGGGCAGTATGGTGTAACGTCTTTATTAGTCGCTATGACCTATGGCAGTGATCATACAATTTTTCAGACTTTATTACGCATTGGTTCGGGACTAAATGACCAACAACGATCGGATTTACTTTTATTGTTTTCTCAGATAAAAGTAGATTCCCCTTTAGCCATGACAGATAATGACGGCAGACCGGTTAGCTTTATTCAGCCTCGTTATATTGCCGAACTAACCTGTGAAGACATAATGATAAATCGACCAGGCACCGATCGGGGAAATTATACTCAGACTTTTCGTTGGACGGGGAATAACTATGAGTTTTTGGGTTTACATCCCTGTCCCCGTCCTACTTTTGCCACTTTTTACCGTCTGCGGGAAGATAAAGAAATCAGTAATGGAGGGGCGCGGTTAGAACAAATTTTGCCCAACCCCCAACCTCCTACTGTACAAAGAACAACAAACGATCGGACTGAGGTAATAAGAAGAGAGGTTTATCAAAAGGGAGAGATGATTCGCAAATTAGTTATTGTCAAAGTAGAAAGAGAAGAGGCAATTCCCTATGTAATTTATTGGACAGACTTTTCTGCTAAGCGTAAAGACCCCCTGGATGTGAAGGTTGCCTATGCTTACAACCCCGATCGGGCGATGCTGATTGCTGATAACTTAATCAAAACTAATATTTTGAAGGGCTGGAAACAAATATAATAATATTAGCAACTATTTGATTTTTTCTTGCTTTTAATTCTTGCTTGTTTTATTGATTATTTGATCGGCGACCCGATCGGTTGGATTCACCCAGTACAGGCGATCGGTTGGGTAATTTCCCTAGGCAAGAAAGTAGCTGTAGACCAACAGTTGCAACCTCGTTTTCACCCATTTTTAATGAAGTTATGGGGAATATTTTTAGGCACATTTGTTATGGTCGGCACTGCCACGATCGGGTACACTTCGTCAGTATTATGCTATGAATTGCATCCCTTGTTAGCGCAATTTGTGATTATTACCATTTTGTCTTCTTGTTTAGCAGGTAAAAGTTTAAGACAAGCAGCTAGGAGTGTGTTAGATGTCTTGTCAGACTTACCCAAAGCGCGTAAGACCCTCAGTTATTATGTAGGCAGAGATACAGAAAATTTATCAGAAAGAGAGATTTTAAGAGCAGTGTTAGAGACAGTATCAGAAAATGCTGTAGATGGTGTCACTGCTCCTTTATTTTATAGTATGTTAGGTTACTTGTTTTTTCCGCCCTTTGGCAGTGTTTTGTTTGCCTTACTTTACAAAGCTGTTAGTACCTTAGATTCAATGATTGGTTACAAAGAAGCACCTTTTACTGATTTAGGTTGGTTTAGCGCCAAGACAGAAGATATAATGACATGGCTGCCCTGTCGTCTTACAGTGTTTACCTTGGGTTTATTTTCTGGCAGACCTATTTACGTTTGGCATGTTTGTCAGCGGGATGCTGTTTTTGATCCCAGTCCTAACTCTGGATGGAGTGAGTGTGTCTATGCCGCAATTTTGGGCGTACAACTAGGAGGTGAAAACCGCTACAAAGGCAAAGTTAAATGCAAACCCTTACTAGGAGAAGACCTAGAACCGATCACCCCTGAAAAAATAGAACAAGCACTCAACTTGACTCGTAGCTGTTGTTTAGTTTGGTTATTCATTTTTGCCATCATCAGCCAAAGATTGCAATCTTTCTTCTAGTAATTTGATCTGATAGCGGTATTCTGCCAACTCCGCCCGATCGGCTTCAATCTTTTCGGGGGGAGCCTTTTGTAAATAGGATTCGTTTTGCAGACGATTGACAATAGAATTGACCAATGGTTCTAGCTTTTTCAACGATCGTTCTATCTTTGCTCTCACTTGTGCCAGATCAATCACCCCTGTCAAGGGTAAAACCACTTGAATTGTTTCCACAATACCAGTCATCGTTTGTCCAATATCTGGGGGAACGATCGAGACAACTTCAACATTTTCTGCCTTGCCTAACAATTCGATCGCACTCTTATTTGCAGTCATGATTTGTCTTTCTCGTTCATTTTCCGATTGCAGATAGAACTTGACCTTTTGAGCAGGTTTAATTTCTGCTTCTGCCCGCAGATTACGCATGACGCGAATAACCTCAAAAGTCAGTCTAAATTCTGCTTCTAATGTCTCATCGATCGTTTCTATTATTCCTTGGGGATAGGACTGTAAAGCTAAAAACTGGTCTTCATCTTTTTGCCAGAGACCATGCCAAATCTCTTCGGTTATATGGGGCATAAAAGGATGAAGAAGATGTAAAATGCCATCTAACACTTTGACTAAAACACTCTGCGCTGTCTGTCTTGAGCCTTCCTCTGTTCCCGTAAGACGCGGTTTGACCAACTCGATGTAATAGTCACAATAGTCACCCCAAATAAAGTCATAGAGAGTACGGGCGGCTTCGCCAAAACAAAAGTCATCTAATAAACGATTGACCGTCAAAGCCGTTTGCTGAAAGCGGGATAATATCCACCGATCGGTCTTTTCTAGTTGTATGTCATTGTTTTTCTGCCATCCTGATAAATTCATTAAAACAAAACGACTGGCATTCCACAGTTTATTAGCAAAGTTGCGGGCAGCTTCCACCGTAGCACTTTCTTGAGTTTTGCGGTTGTAGTCCATTCTTATATCTTGCCCTGCACCGATCACTTCTTTGATTAACATAAAACGCAGAGCATCAGTGCCGTATTTCTCGATCAAGATCAGAGGGTCAATACCATTATTTTTAGATTTAGACATCTTTTGGTTGTTTTCATCCCTTACTAACCCGTGGATATAAACGGTCTCAAAGGGCATTTGTTTTGTGAAATAATAGGACATCATTGTCATTCTGGCGACCCAAAAGAAGATAATGTCAAACCCTGTCACCAAGACACTTGTAGGATAGAAGGTCTGTAAATCGATCGTGTTTTGCGGCCATCCTAAAGTGGAAAAACACCACAACCCCGAAGAAAACCAAGTATCTAAGACATCGGGGTCTTGCATTAGTTCAATATCTTCTCCGTATTCCGCCTTAGCTTTTACTAGGGCTTCCTCTTCATTCCTGGCAACGACAAAGGGAGTATCTTTTTGAATAACACCCTCAGTCTGACTAATAACAAACCAAGCGGGGATTTGATGCCCCCACCACAACTGACGGGAAATACACCAGTCTTTCAGTTTAACTAACCAATCTCTGTACACCTTTCCCCACCGATCGGGAATAAAACGCGGTGATTGACACCGATCGAATTGTTCTAAAGCAGACTCTGCCAGAGGCGAGATTTTAACAAACCATTGGGCAGATAGAAACGGCTCTACAGGCACTTTTCCCCGCTCCGAATAGGGCACGGTATGGCTGTAGTCTTCGATCTTTTCTAACAGACCCTGTTCTTCTAACCTGTGAATGATGTTCTTGCGGGCAACAAAACGATCCTGTCCGACAAACTCGCCGCCATTTTCATTGATCGAACCATCGCGATTGAGAATGTTAATTAGAGGTAGATTGTGACGTTTTCCGACTTCAAAATCGTTGTGGTCATGGGCAGGTGTTATCTTCACACAACCACTACCAAAAGACCGATCGACATATTCATCTGCCACGATCGGGATCGGTCGATTCATCAAAGGTAAAAGCACCGATCGTCCAATTAAATGACGGTATCTTTCATCTTCTGGGTTAACTGCCACCGCAGTATCGCCTAACATAGTCTCCGGGCGGGTTGTCGCCACAACTAAGTATTCTTCGGAGTCGATCACTGGATAACGTAAATGCCACAAATGTCCTTTTACTTCTTGGTTATCCACCTCTAGGTCTGACACTGCCGACTGGGAAGCAGGGCACCAATTAACCAGATATTCGCCGCGATAGATTAAACCATCTTCATAAAGACGCACGAATGCTTCAATTACTGCCGCCGATAAACCTTCGTCCAAGGTAAAACGTTCCCGCGACCAATCCACAGACACGCCCAACTTGCGTAATTGACTAACGATCGTGCCTCCTGACTCTGCCTTCCATTGCCAAGCTCTAGCTAAAAACTTCTCCCTACCTAGTTCTTCTTTTTTGATCTTTTCTGCTTTTAGTTGCTTTTCTAAAATCGTCTGCACGGCAATGCTGGCATGGTCTGTACCAGGTAGCCAGAGGGTGTTGTAGCCCTTCATGCGCTTAAATCTAACGAGAGTATCGATAATCGTTTCCTCGAAAGCGTGACCCATGTGCAGACTCCCTGTCACATTGGGCGGAGGAATCATCACAGTAAAAGAAGAACGATCGGTGGGAGCTTCAGCGCGAAAGATACCTCGCTCTTCCCATTTTTGCTGCCATTTTAATTCAGTGTCAAAGGGGTTATATTGTTTAGCTAAAAAATCGGCAGACATGGGTAAACATCAGAACAGTCTTTCTATTTTGCCACAAGCTGATTAACCAGGCAAGACGGGTAAAAAAACTGTGATAATTTCCAAGGTGGGCAGGGTTTTGAGGGTCAATTTCCCTCCTAAAGACTGAAATAATGCCTTAGTCACGACTAAACTCAAACTGATTACTCCTGTTTCCGGTTGTAATAGGAGCCAACGCCCGATCGGTTTTAAGGGATGGGAACCAAGGGTTGTGGTGGTAATTTCTAATTTAATAAAACTACCGGCGGGATACACTTGCAAATGAATTTTGCTCGAAGGAGGTAAAAGACGAAATAACCGATCGATTAAAGCATTCAACAACTGCTCTAATAATGCCCGATTACTGATAATAGGGGGCAGGTCTGTCATGGTCGGGTTATATTCTAACAAGAGATTGCGCCGGTTGGTCTGCCATTGCCAGTGGGGTAGTTGCCTGTCTAAGAGGTCTTGTAAGTAGAGGGGTTCCCTGGCAATAGGGGGAGAATGTTCCACAATTTGAAAGATCAGATTTAACCGCTCGATTTGTTCCTTGCTTTCCCGATCGATCTGTTCTAGCCGCTCTCGCACAGGAGGAGATAGGTCGTTCCGTTTTAATAAAGAATGAACTAGGGTGCGAATAGTAGTTAAAGGGGTACGCACTTCATGGATTAGGCTTTGCAAAATATCTGCATCGTTTAACTCGGGAATGACTACTTCCATGGGATGAATAACCGAGAGAAAACCGCCGATCAAGTTTGCCAATACTCTATATTCAGGTAACTGCAAGACAAGTGATCGCAAATGTGCCGTTAGTTTTGTTGCTGGGTTATGTTGTTTGATCATATCTAACAATACATCCAAGGCTATTCCAATGACTTGGGGATGGAAAGAGAATAACGCCTCCCCTGAATCTGTACTAACTAACAACAACTGCCAATCGGGAGTTAATAACAAAGCCCATCTTTCTTTTGTCTGCACTTGCGGTAAAGGAATAAACTCAAAATTACTTCTCTTAGGATCAGCTAGGTTAATTCCACCCACAATCCATCTTTCTAAATTGGGCAGATCGGGTAAAAATAAAGGGTTATTCCCCAACAATAGACCAGAATTAACTTCTTTTGTCAAAACGATAGACCAACGTTGCCAAAATTCTGTACTTTGGGCGGCATCACATCGGGTCACAGCTTCGTGATGATGGAGTAAGGAAAAAAACAATCATTTCCCCTCCGCAATGACTGGGTTTTGTAATCTGCCGATGCCTTCAATTTCGATGGCAATTTGATCTCCTCCCGTCAATCTGCCTACGCCGGAGGGGGTGCCTGTTAAAATTACATCCCCTGGATACAAGGTCATCGCTTCACTGATGAAAGACACGATCGTTTCTGGCGCAAAGACCATGGCATCGATCGTTTCTGACTGCACTGCTACGGAGTTGTTGTTGAGGAAAGTCTGGAGTAAAGCTGTCGGACTAATATCCCTGACAATCCAAGGACCTAGAGGGCAAAAGGTATCAAAACTCTTCGATCGGCTCCACTGTCCGTCTTTCCGCTGGATGTCCCGCGCTGTCACGTCATTGGCAATGGTATAGCCCCAGATATAGGATAAAGCCCGATCGGGACTAACATGGGCGCAGGTCTGCCCAATTACCAGAGCTAACTCTCCCTCGTAATCTACACGGTTAGAAAGGGAGGGAATTACGATCGGTTGATTCGCTGGCAGGAGGGCGCTAGTTGCCTTCAAAAAGATGACCGGTTCCTTGGGGGTCTCTGTACCCATTTCCAGGGCATGGGCGTGGTAATTTTTACCCACTCCAATAATTTTGCTGGGTTCGCAGGGTGGCAAAATTTTGTAGGTTTCTGGGGCAAGCACCCTGCCAATCGGCTTTCCCCCAGACCAAGGCGGGCAGGAAAGTAACTGCACGGATAGATTTACCTCTAACAATCCGTAGTAGCATTCCTCTCCAGACTGCACCCGCACATAGCGATCAGCCATATTTACCTTACCCCTACTGCATCTTTTGCTTGATGAAGTTTACTACCTGTTGGAGTTGCTTATGTTGGACAACCAACTGTTGCTCTAGGGTTTTGACCTTCTCTTCTAGGTTGTGATATTTGGCTAATTCTGCCTCCAGCTTGGCGACCCGATCGACTAGACCCTGGTCTACCACAGCAGGGGAAGCGGGGGGAGCCGTCGCTATACCTATACCCGTAGAAGGAGGACGGCGTTGTGCCAGAGTCATTGCCTTTTTGATCGCGAGGAGGAGTTCCCGCTGTTCAAAGGGTTTTTCGATAAATACAAGATAGTTGTCTTCAAAGGGTTCGGGTATCTTACTGGTGACTTCTTCCTTGCGCCCAGACATCAATATAATGGGAATGCGGTTGAGTTCGGGATTTTGCTGGATATGCTCGTAGACTTCAAAGCCGCTCATTCTAGGGAGCAAAAAGTCTAGCATAATCATCCAGGGTTTTTCCTTTTGCACCATTTCTATCCCCTGTACACCGTCCTTTGCCTCCAGTACTTGGAAGTTTTCCGCCGGCAACATATCTTTTACCATGTTGCGGATAACACGGCTATCATCAATTACTAAGATTTTGTGCGATGCCACTACCTTATTCCCCTGAATTGGTTTCTTGACTGCCCGAATTTTACTCTATCGCAAAATGGCTCTTTTTTATACTAAGGATTTTATTATTTAATCCCTGGTAATTGTGGTAAAATAAAAAATGCTCAAATTTTAGGAACTTATTTCTAGTGGCTACTCTGCAACAGCAAAAGATTCGGATTCGACTGCGGGCATTTGATCATAAGCTTTTGGATGCCTCCTGTGAAAAAATTGTAGATACTGCTAATCGCACTAATGCTACGGCGATCGGTCCTATTCCTTTGCCCACGCGCCGCCGCATTTATTGCGTCTTGCGTTCTCCCCACGTGGATAAGGATTCGCGCGAGCATTTTGAAACCCGCACCCACAGCCGGATTATTGATATTTATCAGCCCTCGGCGAAAACGATCGATGCTTTGATGAAGCTGGATTTGGCGGCTGGGGTGGATATTGAAGTAAAACTTTAACTTAATGCGCTTTCCCCCTGATACTGAGGCAAAAATTGCCCAAATCGATCGGTTTTGGCGGCAGTATCGATCGGGGCTGCCGGTGGAAACGGTGATCACTACTGCTTCAGAAAAATTGGGCGCGATCGATGGGGATGTGGTGATTTGCGGCGGTACGCTGGGTCTTTTGCTGGGCTTGGGGCTACAGCTAAGGGGCTTGCAGGTGACGATTATAGAGCGGGGGTTACTCCAGGGCAGGGAGCAGGAATGGAATATTTCCCGATCGGAGTTGCAAAATTTAGTCGAGGCGGGACTGCTGACCCCAGAGGAGTTAGCCCAGGTGATTGTGACGGAGTATAACCCAGGCAGGGTGGGCTTCCGGGGTGGTACTGATTATTGGGTCAGGGATGTCTTGAATTTGGGGGTTAGTCCCAGGCTGTTGCTGGCAATCCTGAAGGAGAAGTTGATCCGATCGGGGGGCAGAGTCCAGGAGCATTGTAGTTTTACTGGGGCGGTAGTGCATCCCGATGGTGTGGCTGTACATGCGGGGGAGTGCTTGCGAGCACGTTTGTTGCTGGATTGTATGGGTTATTTTTCCCCTATTAGTAGGCAGGGACGCCATCAGTTGTATGGTCATAGTCGCCCGGACAGTATTTGTATGGTGGTGGGGGGTTGTGCCCAGGGCTTAAAACCTTGCTCCTGGGGGGATTTGCTCTATACTTTTACCCCGATCGAGGACAATTATCAGTATTTTTGGGAGGCGTTTCCGGCGCAGGACGGACGTACTACTTATTTGTTTACCTACAGTGACCTCCATCCCGATCGGGGGGGCTTTGAGCAGTTATTTAGGGTATATCAGCGGTTAATGCCCCAATATCAAGATAGTGACCCAGAAACGATCGAGTTTCATCGTATTTTAGGGGGGTTTTTCCCCGCCTATCGCAATAGTCCCTTGGGGGCAGCTTGGGATCGGGTGCTTTCCATAGGCGATAGTGGGGGCAATCAGTCGCCCTTGAGTTTTGGCGGGTTTGGGGCGATGGTGCGCCATCTCCCTCGGCTGGTTTTGGGTTTGACGGAAGCCCTGGAGGGAAATCATCTCGATCGGGGGGATTTGTCTAGTTTGCAGCCCTACCAGCCCAACATCGGCGTAACTTGGCTGTTTCAGCGGGTAATGCGGGTAGAAATGGGGCGATCGGTGCCCCCTGACCTGATCAATCGGGTATTAGACCTGGTATTCCGCGAGATGGCAAAACTAGACCCGCTAGTAATGAAAACCTTTTTACAGGATGTGGTGCAGTTTTCTGCTCTGACGCAAACAATGGCAGCGATGGCGATCGCTGATCCCCTCCTCATTGCCAGGGTAGTGGGTCTGGTAGGGGCAGGGGCACTAGGGTCATGGCTGGGGCACTATAGCCTTTTGGGGGGGTATGAGTTGCTCCGAAAATTGCCAGCCTCTAGGGATTTTCGGGGGCGGCGGCAGTGGGAGGCTTGGAGTTTTGGGGCGGGTCACGATCGGCTGGCTGCCTAATTTGGGCTTTCATTTGTTTGGCGGCAAGGGCGTACCCCCCATCGGCACTGTCAATAAAATTCACTTGTCTACCATTGCATTCAAAAACTAGGCAGGTCATCAACGCCGATCGGAGATGTAAATGCCAAAAATAACAACATTTATTCGGTGCAAATAGTTGAATCTTACTGGAAT
>PHFO01000064.1 GCA_002861535.1 Cyanobacteria bacterium M5B4
GCTCACTACTTCTGGTATGGGCATGTTAACCGCTTCTGGTATGGGCTTATTTTCTGCCTCTGTGCCCCAGCGCCCCCGTCAATTCTGGTTAGTGGCTGATGCCGAGTTGATTGTCTATGGAGCGACTGAACCCGATGCTACCGTCACGATCGGTGGTCAGCGCATTGACCTCCAGCCTGATGGTACCTTCCGTCATCATATGTCCTTCCAAGATGGGGTGATCGATTATCCGATTTTGGCAGTAGCTGCGGATGGTGTCCAAACCCGATCGATTCATATGCGCTTTGAGCGGGAGACCCTGGAAAGAAGAACTAACACCAAAGAGGAAGCAATTCCCGAATGGATTCGCTAGGATGATCCTTACTCCGTAGAGGCTATTCTTTACGGAGTTACTCTATCTTAAGTCGGGTCAGATTTGGCATTGCAGGTCTCTTCTTATCACTCAGGCGGGGTTCAAATCATTAGGAAAGTTCGGGTTAAGCAGTTGCTCGGAACTCCTCGGCAAGTCTGAATCATAAAAAATAATTTATAGGAAACAAGACAAAATTCAAGCTCAACTATTCCTCAATTAACTTTAACTCCAGAAGAAAATTTTGGTATCTGAGTATTTACTTTGACATTTTTAATATTATATTTTAGTCTAGTTGTATTACTACTTAAATTGTGCATAACTGGATTCCTCCCGATCGTTTTTTTCCTTACTTGACCTGGCAGCAAATCGCGCAAATGCCAGACAAAGAAAAGGTTGTTATTGTTCAACCCCTCGGCTCGATCGAGCAACATGGTTATCATCTCCCTTTAATTGTGGATATAGCTATTAGTACCGCCATAATCGGCAAAACTTTAGCCCAACTGCCATCGGAGATTGCTGTTTTTAGTCTGCCTCCTTTACCCTACGGTAAAGCTACAGAACATTTAGATTTTCCCGGAACAATTTCCCTCTCTACTAATACACTCAGCAGTATTTTATTAGATATTAGCCACAGCATTTACCGATCGGGTTTTCGTAAACTAATTTTATGGAATTCTCACGGGGGGCAGCCGCAAATTTTAGAGTTAGTGGCACGGGATTTAAGAAATGAATATAGAGATTTTTTAGTCTTTCCTTTTTTACTTGGCGGGTACCGGAGATGCGAATTTTAGCAGGGGAATTGTTTACTGCCCGGGAGAATTTGCTAGGGATTCATGGCGGCGATGCAGAAACCAGTTTAATGATGGCAATTATGCCCGATCGGGTGTTATTCGATCGGGTCATTTGTGAGTATCCCCAAATAAATCAAACCTACCTTTCTATTGAAGGAGATTTGCCTATTCCCTGGGTAACCAGTGATCTTTCGGTAACAGGAACGATCGGGGACGCTACAACTGCAAGTAAAGAAAAAGGAGAAAAAATTCTTGCTGCCTTAGTTGCTGCTTGGCAAAAAATTGTGACAGAAATTTATCATTACAGTCAATAATTTCAGGACTTACACTGAGGAAAAATTACAGGGGGAGAAGGGAAGTAGATTAATCTTTTTAGTTTCAGAAAAAGCAACACAAGTCCTGTAGTTTATGTTTGGGGATCAGGTTGATAGATTTTCGATTTCCAGAGCCAAGCTGACAAGATGTTAGTTGTAGTATGGGCGACTATTGAGACGAGTAAATTATGACTAATTATAGTAACAAAAGCAAAGCCAATTCCCACTAAAACTGCCCACAAAGCATAGATATAATGACGGGGATGGCTCAAATGCAAGATACCAAAAATAAGACTACTTAGGATAATGCCCAGCCAATTTAACCCGATCGTGGGTAGCAAAACACCGCGAAATAACAGTTCTTCACTTAATCCTGGTAGTAAGCCCAGCCATACTAGGTCTTGGTATCCCAAAGGTGCCACAATAGTATGTAGATTAGCATCAGCACTGTGGCGGAAAATAGCAACCGATCGGTGTAAACCTAAACTTAACGCGCTGATCAAAACCCCTAAAGCCAATCCCCCCAACAAATGATAAAAATTCCAGTGGACAGTAATTAAAGGCAAATGTAAGCTGAGAATTGCGATAGCCACAATTGTCCCTAAAAAGACAGCAGTGCCTCCGATCGTGATCAAAATTTGGTCGCGGTTAATCTCTAAAGAGTTCATCTAACTAATCAAAATAAAGGACAACAAATAAGCAATAGCACCACTACCAATCGGAACCGATAAATTATCACTACCAGAGGGAGAAATTGCTTCTAAAATTGTAGCAACAATCGCAACTGTTAAACCGATCGGGAGCAAAGTAAGGGTCAGTCCTTCACTAATTGCTAAGACAGCGATCGTGACTATAAAACATACTATTACCATAGCCATTGAACCTTCCCAACTTTTATGATTGCCGTAAATTTCGTAGGGATGCTTTCCCCATTTTTGCCCAATTAAAGCAGCGATACCGTCTCCCCAAGTCATGACTAATACGCCTAAAACGGCAAATTGTGGTTTACCGATCGTCCAGAACCAAGCCACTAAAATTGTAATACTCAAAGCATAAAAAAATACGCCATAGGTACGTCTGCCCACACTATTGATCACAGGTAAAATTGGCAATTGATAGGACAAGAAAGTAATAATACAAAATATCCCCCCCATAGTTAGACAAAACCATTCGGGAAAGTGAAAATACCACGCGATCGGTAAAATATTGCCGGTGCCGATGTGGACTACTTTACGAACTTGCTCGGTAGTGCCAAACTGTTGCACGATGGTTGCGAGGGATAACACCCCCCCCAGCCACAAAAGGACAATCACAAGTTGAGGAATGATATTTTGGGAAATTTCCATGAAAATGCTAGTAACCTAGCTACTTATCCTAACCGATGGGTAGCCTTTTGGTTATTATGGGGTTTAGTTTTGCGTTTAACGATCGGGGCAATCTTACCAGCGGGCTATGACGAGACTTATTATTATCTTTATGTTCATTACTTAAATTTAAGTTATTTTGATCATCCTTTATTGGTAGCGTTCACAACGGGTTTTGGTACTTGGATCACTGGTTTTGTCAATCCTTTTACTATTCGTTTGGGGTCGATTTTATTATATTGCGGTACTCTTTATTTTCTCTATCTGACGGGTAAAAGAATCTTTTGTGAACGATCGGGGCTAATGACTTTGGTGCTCGCTACGCTGATTCCTTTTTTTACGGTAGGTTTTGGCGTTCTAACTTTGCCTGACAGTCCGTTGATGTTCTTCTGGTCTTTGAGTCTTTATATTGCTAGCACAGAGTTTTTCCGATCGGATGTTTATCTTCCTTCTTGGCGGATTTTGTGGTTAAGTATAACGATCGGTTTAGCTTGTTTAGGTAAGTATCATGGTTTTTTATTGGGTTTAGGATTGGTCTTATTTTGTTTATTTAGTGCTAAGCATCGGCGGGCTTTATGGTCTAAATGGACAATTTTAGGCATACCCTTATTTTTATTGGTGATTTCTCCTCTATTGATCTGGAATTATCAAAATGACTGGGTGTCTTTCAGTTTTCAGTCTGGGAGGGCAGTACCCGATCGGGGTTATAGTATTTTAGATTTATTGGTTACTTTTTTAGTTAGTAATGCCTATCTTTTCCCCAGTCTTGGCTTTTGTTTGTGGTGGGTAAGTTTACGAAAGTTATGGCAAGGATTTAGTCATAAAATATCTGAGCAAGAAGGATTAGTTCTGGGCGTAGGAGTTCCTGTATTTTTAGGGTTTACGCTGATGGGAGGCTATCGTCAAATTTTACCTAGTTGGCATATGCCGGGATTTTTTACCGCAACTTTACTATTAGGGCATCAGGTAACAGTTTGGCAAAAATTATACCCTAAAAAGGTTAGAAACTGGCTCTGGATTTCGGGAATAACTATTCTATTATTGTTAACGATCGCTCTTTTCCATACCAGCTTTGGTATTTTTCAGAAGGGGGGAAAATACGCGATCGGTGGTGGTTTTTGGGATATTAAACAAGACCCTTCTACGGAGTTAGTAGATGTGGTACAGATGCGTCGAGTCTTTTTACAAGATCAAGAACTGCAAAAGTTATTATCTGCAGCAGACTTTATCTTTTGCAATAATTTCTTTCTGGCAGGACAGGTGGGCATGGCATTAGCGCCGGAAGTTAAACAACCGATTACTGCTTTTGACCAAGATATAAGAGGTTTTGCTTTTTGGGAAGACGATCGGCAGTGGTTAGGTAAAAATGGTCTTTATATTACATCCCAGTTATTCGCGGAAGACCTGAAAAAGTATGACGGTTATTTTGCTAAGTTGACTTTTATTAAAGAAATTCCTCTGTTTCGTGCTGGTCAAATCTCTCAGACTTTTTTGCTTTACTATGCCCAAAACCTGCTTAAAACCTACCCCAGACCCTACGGCATCAACGCCATAGACTGACGTTTGGCTTCAAATAATAACAACGTTGCTGTCATCGCCACATTCAAAGATTCCACAGCAGGAGAAATGGGAATAGAAAGACAAACATCGGTTAAATCTAAAACTTCTGCTGAAAGACCCCTGCCTTCATTGCCTAAAATAAGTAAAGATGGTTGAGAAAAATCATACTGCCATAGATTGACATCAGCTTGGGCAGAAGTCCCCACCAGTTTAACTCCCTGACTCTGCCAAAATAATAGTTCATCTTTGAGGTTTGCCACTGGTTTTAACACCGATCGGAACCACTGTCCTGCTGTGGCACGGAGAATTTTGGGATTAGTTAGATCGACACAATTTTCGCCGATGAGGATACCGTCACACCCCGCTGCTGCTGCTGCCCGCACGATCGTGCCCATGTTGCCAGGGTCTTGAATACTCTCTAAAGCTAGTCCCAGCCGCTTGATCTGTAAATTGGGGGGCTGGGGTAGGGGCGCTGTGGCAATGACACCATCGGGATTGAGGGTAGTAGCGATGGCGTTTAACACATGGTCTGCCACTAATTCTATCTGACAATGCAGAGACAACAACTGTTCGTATAGTTCTCTTTCTTTCATCTGCCATCGTTCGGTATGACAAACGATCTTGAGGGGATAGTTAGTAGCGATCGCTTCTTGTAATAGATGGGTACCTTCCAAAAGTATTTGTTGTTGTTTTTGCCGATATTTACTGCCTTCTCCCAACTGCCGCAGTTGTTTAATGAGGGGGTTGTGCACACTGGTAATCATGACGATAGATTAAACCACATTCTTCTAAACTAAGACGCGATCGGGCTGCGATCGTTAAATCTGATGTAAAACCTCTGCTTAATCGCAATGCGCCAGCACAGGCAATCATAGCGCCGTTATCTGTACAATACTTCAATTCAGGAAAGATGACGGAGATGCCATTTTCCTCACCTTTTGTCATTAACTTTTGTCTTAATTCGCTGTTTGCCGCTACTCCTCCTACCGCCACGATCGTGTTTAGGTTGTTTGTTATCGCACAACCGATCGATCGGGAGGCAAGGGCTTCCGTAATCGTCTGTTGGAAACTAGCGGCAATGTCGGGGATGGGCAGGGGCGGGGGCAGTTTTTCCGTCAAGCGCAAGACCGCTGTCTTTAAGCCACTGAAACTAAAATCGAAGGGGGCATCACTAATTTTGCCCTGGGGCAGAGGATAGGCATGGGGATTGCCCTGGCGAGCCATCCGATCGATGGCGGGTCCCCCTGGATAGCCCAAATCTAACAACCTTGCTACTTTGTCGAAGGCTTCGCCCGCAGCATCGTCCCTAGTTTTGCCCACAATTTCATAGTCGCCGTAATCCTTGACCACAATCAAACTACTGTGCCCTCCCGAGACCATCAAACATAAAAAGGGCGGCTCTAAGTCCGGCTTCGATAAAAAACTGGCACAGATATGCCCCTCTAGGTGATGAATGCCAATTAGGGGCTTGCCATGGACTAATGCCAGGGTTTTAGCGCAGGTCACGCCCACCAATAAAGCCCCAATTAAACCAGGGGCAACGGTGACAGCAATGCCATCAATTTCTGCCCAACTCAGCCCCGACTCTGCTAACGCCCGATCGAGAACGGCGTTAATCAACTCCAAATGCTGACGGGAAGCCAACTCTGGCACTACACCGCCAAACTGACGATGCAGCTCTATCTGCGAAGCGACGATGTTACTCAAACAAGCTCGATCGTTAACGACAGCAACGGCAGTTTCATCACAACTAGTTTCAATACCAAGCACTACAGGCATAGGGCTGCCCCGATCGTGGTTGTCAGCCACTCTACTACCCGATCGATGGGGACGTTTTCGGTTTTACCGGTTTTGCGGGTGTAGATTTCTACTTCCCCCTGGGCAATAGATTTCCCCGTGACAATGCGGTAGGGAATACCAACAAGGTCGGCATCTTTGAACTTCACTCCTGCTCTTTCATCCCGATCGTCTAACAGGACATCAATTTGGGCATTTTGCAGTTTTTCATAGAGGTCTTCAGCGATTCTCATTTGGTCAGGGTTGCCCACATTGGGCACAGCAATAATCACACTGTAGGGCGCGATCGCTACGTGCCAAATAATACCATTCTGGTCATGGGACTGCTCCACGGCTGCCTGGGCGAGGCGGGACACCCCCAAACCATAGCAACCCATGATCAGGGGCGTTTCCTCCCCTTTTTCATTGGTGAAAGTAGCGCCCATTGCCTGGGAGTATTTTGTCCCCAGTTGGAAAATATGCCCCACCTCGATGCCCCTGGCTGATTTGATTACTTGGCTGGGGTCATGGACAGCCCGATCGCCCGCTTGGGCTAAACGAATATCCACTACCTGGGGTAGACTAAAATCCTTTCCCCAATTAGCTCCTGTGAGATGGAAACCAACTTCATTACTACCTGTGACAAAGTTTTGTAGAGACTCTACAGTGCGATCGGCGAGGCGCAAAAACTGGGGAATAATATGACTCTGCCGATCGATGAAATCATCTGCCAAATTAGGAGCAATGTAACCGATCGGTAGGGGTTTTACCTGCCATTGCTGCACCATTTCGCTATCAGCAACCTTGAGGGATAAGATAGTTTTGCCGCCGTAGGCAGGAGCGATTTTCACCACTTCGTTATGGAGCTTAACTTCATTGACAATTTGATCGCCGCGGATACTAATTATTATCAACAAAGTTTTACCGTTATCTAATACCGCCTGATAGATTATCTGCTTGACAACCTGAGTCGGATCAATAGCCAGCAAACTACACAAATCCTCGATCGTGGTAGTATTAGGTGTTGCCACTTTAGCTAATTCCCTAAAACTACTTTCTATAGGTTCCGATGGGTAAGAAATTGCCTTTTCACTGTTGGCGGCATACTTGCCATCGGCTGTGTATAAAACCTGGTCTTCCCCAGCCTCCGCCAAGATCATAAATTCCTGGGAACCAGAGCCGCCGATCGCGCCCGAATCCGCCTCTACAGCGCGAAACTCCAACCCGCAACGCCGCAAAATATTGCTATAACACTGATCCATAATCCGATAAGTTTCCTGCAAACTTTCTTCTGAACTATGGAAAGAATAGCCATCCTTCATAATAAATTCTCGACCCCGCATTAAACCAAATCTAGGACGAATTTCATCCCGAAATTTAGTCTGCATCTGATACAAATGCAAAGGCAACTGACGGTAAGAACGAATCATATCCCGCGCCACTGCTGTAATTACTTCCTCATGGGTAGGACCTAATCCCATATCCCTACCCGATCGATCGGTGAGGTAAAACATAATACCTTCAGCTTTAGTGTAGGTATCCCATCGCCCCGATTCCTGCCACAATTCCGCCGGTTGCAGTTGCGGTAAAAGGCATTCCTGCGCCCCCGATCGGTTCATTTCTTCCCGCACAATTTGCCCAATTTTCTGCAACACCCGCCACATCAAAGGCAAATATGTATAAATACCATTGGCAATACGACGGATATAACCCGCCCGCACCAACAATTGATGGCTAGGGAGTTCAGCATCAGCAGGCACTTCCCGCAGAGTAACCCACAACATTTGAGAAAGACGCATAACGATCGAGGTAAAGAAGTGGGATTATTTTAGCGCGACTTCTCGTTCATAATAAAAGATTGAAACTCTAGTTTGAGAACATGGATATTGCAATTAACGTACAAAACCTCACAAAGACCTACCGTAAGGGGTTCTGGCTCAATGAAACAGTATCTTCCCTGGTCAATTGCTCCCTGGAAGTGCCTACAGGGGTGACTTTTGGCTTACTAGGTCCCAATGGCGCGGGCAAAACCACACTTCTCAAAATTTTATTAGGCATAATTCGCCCCAGTCAAGGCAGTGGCACAGTTTTAGGCTTCCCCCTGGGAGAGCGCCTCGCTAAAGAACAAATCGGCTACCTCCCCGAAAATGCCTACTATTACGACTACCTGACCGGTTGGGAACTCCTGGAATTTATGGGTTCTCTTTTAGGTGTGAAGGAACGCACTAAACGCATCGACGAATTGTTAGACCTGGTAGGATTATCCCAGTCCGCGGCAAGGAAGAAAAAGCTCAAGGAGTATTCCAAGGGAATGGTGCAACGCATCGGCATCGCTCAGGCGCTGATCAATGACCCCCAATTAGTCTTTTTAGATGAACCTATGTCGGGGCTAGACCCCCTGGGACGCTATCAAATCCGCGAAATTATCCAGGGCTTACACAAGCAAGGCAAGACCGTCTTTTTTAATAGTCACATCCTCTCCGATGCGGAAGCGATTTGCGATTATGTCGGCATTCTCAACCATGGTCATCTCGTAGCGATCGGAGCACTGCAAGACCTCCTGGGCGTAGAAGAAACCTACCATGTGCGGGGCAGGGGCGGCAATCCCGATCGGATTGGTCAGTTTTTGACCAATTTGGAATGGCACGGCGATAGTTGGCAGGGGCTATTGAGTCAACCGCCCGCAGAATTTTGTCACACCATCGCAGCAGACCAAGGCACGATCGTCAGTATCACTATGGCAAGACAAAACCTAGAGGAATTCTTTATCCAAAAAATTAGGGAAGGCATCCCTCAATAGGGCATAGGGTAATCCCTGCGGACAGCTTCAATATCAGCTAAAACTGCAGCATTGAGTTTGATATTGATCGAATCGATATTACTTTGCAATTGCTCTAGGCTCGTCGCCCCAATAATGGTCGCCGTGACAAAGGGCTGCATCGTCACAAACGCCAACGCCATCTGGGAGAGCACCAGACCATGTTTTTCTGCTACTGCCTTGTAGGCGTGGACGGCGGCATTGGCTTGTTTGGTATCGCGCTGGGAGTTCCGGTTGCCCTCCAAAGTCCAGCGGGAGCCAGGGGGACGTTGTCCATCTAAATACTTGCCCGTTAAAAGACCAGTGGCAAGGGGAGACCAAGCTAAAAGTCCTACTTTTTCCGTCACGGCAATTTCATGGAAATCCGGTTCAAATAAACGACAAAGGAGGCTGTACTCATTCTGGATCGATACTAGACGGGGTAGGTTATGTTTTTCTGCCAGTCGCAGATAGGTCATAGTGCCCCAGGCAGTTTCATCGGATAGACCAATGTGGCGAATTTTGCCCTGTTTAATTAGTTCGTCCAGGGTCTCCAGGACTTCGATGAAATTGGCTTCTACTTCTGCCCGATCGAACTGGGGGGCATAGCGCCAGTGCTGGCTAAAGTGATAACTGCCCCGATTGGGCCAGTGGATTTGGTAGAGATCGATGTAATCGGTTTGCAGTCGTTTGAGGCTGTCTTCTACGGCGCGGAGGATGTTGACCCGATCGACTCTGTTTTTGCCCCCTCTCACCCAAGATAGTCCTGGTCCCGCAATTTTGGTCGCTAGAATTACCGCCGATCGTTTTTTGCGACTAGCAAACCAAGTGCCGATGATCGTTTCTGTGGTGCCATAGGTCTGGGCAGTGGGAGGGATGGCATACATTTCGGCGGTATCCCAAAAATTGACCCCCCGATCGAGGGCATAGTCCATCTGGGCATGACCTTCTGCTTCCGTATTTTGTCTGCCCCAGGTCATTGTACCTAAACAGAGGGCAGAAACTTTCAGACCAGTATTACCTAGTTGTCTGTATTCCATGACCAAACCTATTGCCAGTGTCGGGATTATTGTATCAGGACTTACCCTGAGGAAAAATTCCCCTTCTCCCACAGCGGGTAGAAGGGAAACTTCTGTTGCCATTTTGGGAGGGCAGAAAACGCTGCCTCGGTCTTGTTTATTTTTTCTCTTTAGGAACGACGTTGGAATAGTTGCTTAAAGGGATTATTACCTTCAGCAGCAGGGCTTTGATGAATTTGTTGCGCGATCGATTGGTATGCCTGACTGAGGACATGATCGGGAAATCTTAAGTAGAACAGATCACGACTAGCCAGTTCCATCATTTCTTCGCTGTTAGGCAACAAAGCCGCCACTTTGGCTTGATAGGTTTTCTCTACTTGGTCTTTCACCTGATCGGGAATAAACTTGGCAGGCACACGATTGACAACTAACAACAGACGTTTTACATTCAACCTTCTGGCAATATCCACAATTACCGCTGTTCCCTGAAAATCCTGTTGATCGGGACGCAAAAGAATAACCAATGTATCTGCCAAACTCAAAGATAAAAGGGTTTCTTCGTTAATCCCTGGATGGGTATCAATAAAAAGATAGTCTAGTTTCAGTTGTTCTCCTACTTGTTTCAATCCCTCTTGCAGTCGTTTGACATTGTAGCCGTCTCTCAAAATCTTACTAATTTCAGCAATGTCCATACTAGAAGGAATCAACAGAATCTGTCCTTTTTTGGACTTAACAGCCTGGGGAGTAACATCGTAGCTACTTTCTTGTAACTTACAACGATTCCATAAGTAGTCATTCAGGGTCTTTTTGATCTGCTTGGGCGGCAGATTAAACAAAATATGAATGCCGGGGGATTGGATGTCGGTGTCAATGATGCCCACCCGTTGCCCCATAGTAGCTATAGCTGTAGCCACATTGGCTGTGGTGTTGGACTTGCCAGTACCGCCGCGGAAGGAATGGATCGGGATGATTTTAGTCATAGGTCAAGGTGAAGGGGTAAATCTGGTGGCGCGCTCTAGGGCGGCAAAGGCGCGATTGTAGTCTAAAGTAGCACGACTGAGGTTCACTTGCGCCTGGGTAAGTTGGGATTCGGTCACGATCGTGTCGATTTGGGTGCCTACGCCTGCCTGGAAGCGCAGACGGGCTAAACGAAGGGCATTTTCGGCTTGGGAGAGGACAGTTTTAGCGGCTTCTACATTTTTGGCATTAGCTTGGAGCAGGGCGAAAGCCTCCCTTACCTCCCTTTCAATTTGTTTTTTTATTTGTTCTAAGCGCAGATTACTAACTTCTTGGGACTTATCAATTTGGGCAACACGGGTTTTAACTCTACCCCAATCAATCAGGTTCCAATTTAAGTTTATGCCCAGGGCGTAACCGGCTCCTAGTCCCCTAAGGGCGCTATCTCTACTACTATCACTGTTAGCAAATACAGTATTCACAGAAGCCGATAGATTTAAGTTGGGAGAAAGGTCGGCGAGAGCACGGGCTTTTTGCTCCCGTAAAAATTGGGTTTGTTGAATCTGTTGCAATAACTCGACCCGATTTTGGATGGCAAGCTCGATCGTTTCCTCTAAGTTTTTAGTCCAGGAGGCAATAATGCGATCGGGGGGATCGGTGGTTACGGGGGTGAGGTTACGGGGCAGGCTGAGCAATTCTGCCAGACGGCTAGCTGCCACCTGTACCTGGGATTGGGCGCGGACTAGGCGTTGTAGGACGTTCCCCTGTTGCACGGCGGCGCTGAGTTCATCAAATCGAGTCCCTAGCCCTGCTTCTTTGAGAGCAGTAGCATCTAATTTTGTCCGTCCTGCTTCCTTGAGGGCTGCTTCTTCGATCCTGATTTGTTCTTTGGCATCTTGGAGGTCGTAATAAGCATTGCTAATGTTGAGGCGGAGGTTATCGCGGATAATTTTGACGGTAAAATCGGCAATATCGACTTGAATTTCTGCGGCTTTGATGTCCCTTTCGCGTCTGCCAAAACTAAATAGATTGTAGGAAAGGCTGAAATCTGCTCTTAAATTGGTGGTAGGAGAAGCAGAATTATTGATGCTATTTAATGCTTGACTCTCTTGTTGCTGACTAGCATTTATCGCCTCCGTTAATGACTGAATTTGTTGTTCCCGTTGGATAAACCCGATCGGGTCAGTAAATTGATCGGGACTGGGCTGGGATTGTAATAAGGAAAGTTGGTTAGCTAATTCCCCCGATCGTTGTTGGGCGAAGGTCAAGTCCCTGAAGGCTTGGCTGCGAATATTTTGGGTACTAATATCTTCTTCTGCACTGAGGCTGCGATTAAAACTGACATTGAGGTCTACAGTGGGGAAAAAATTGAGCTTTACTTCCTGGAGATTTAACCGCGCTCGTTCTAATTCTTTGATAGCAATTTTTAGCTCTTGACTTTCCGCTTCTCCTCTGGCAAGAGCTTCTTGAAGGGTAAGGGGAATAGTTTCTTCCTGAGAAACTGGTGTGATACTATCTTGACCCGAGTTGGATGCGGTGGTAGTTAAACCAGGCGATTCCATCTTAGGAATCGCTTCTGCTAATAGGGCATCTAATTTTAATTGAGGTTTTACTTCCGTATTATTAACAAGAGCTTTGGGTAAACCACTGACATTATCCTTACCTGCTAGGTCTTGTCTAACTATATCTACAATAAGGGGAGGAATATCTGGCGGCGCACCAAGACTATCGATCGGGAGCAGAGGGTAAGCAATTTCTGCTCTAACTGTATCAATTTGTTCCCGGAGAATAATCCCTGGAAAAGTATCACATTTGGCTCTCCCCAAGCACAATAGCCAGAGCAGAGACGTTCCGGTAACACACCAACGACTCATGCTGGAAATCATAAACCACTGCCAAAATATTACCTTAGTTTGCCCCCAAAACCAACTTCCCCAGAATTGATTATCAGCACTTACGTTGCTTTTTCTGAAAACCCCACCCCAGAACTCTCCCAAAAAGGGAGAGGGAATTTTTCCTCAGCGTAAGTCCTGAATTATTTGGTATTTTTTCCCTGCCGTAACTTGATCAGTTATCCTGGCATTGTTCTGCCTTAATTTGCTATGGAAGTAATTGCCACTAAAATTCCTGAAGTTTTGATCTTGGTACCAGTAGTCTATGGGGACGAAAGGGGTTTTTTTACGAAAGTTTTAATCAAGCAAAATTTGCCCAAGCGATCGGTCTATCTCCCCAATTTGTCCAGGATAATCACTCCCGATCGAGTTTTGGGGTTCTGCGGGGCATCCACTACCAAGTCCAGCAGCCCCAGGGTAAGCTGGTGCGGGTGGTGACCGGGGAAGTTTTGGATGTGGCGGTAGATTTGCGGCGTTCTTCTCCTACCTGTGGGCAGTGGGTAAGTGTAGTACTCTCCGCCGAAAATAAACAGATGCTGTGGGTGCCCCCCGGCTTCGGGCATGGCTTTGTCGTCCGATCGCAAATGGCAGACTTTTTGTATAAGACTACGGATTACTACGCGCCCCAACACGATCGGTGTATCCTCTGGAATGACCCCACCCTCAACATCGATTGGGGTATAGAAAACCGTACACCAATTCTTTCTCCTAAAGACCAGGCGGGCAAGTTGTTCCAAGATGCTGAACTTTATCCGTGAACTACTCCTCCCTGCTAAAGCGAGGGAGGAGCTTCCTATCCAGTAGCCTGCAAGACAGTAGAAGACTTGCGTCCTTTACTGCCTTGTCTGACAGCTAGACAATAGGCGGAATCCCCGGTTCCCGAGGTCAGAATACGCAGTCCTTCATTTCGAATATTGATCGCGTAAACTTTCCCTTGCTTCTTTGTAAGTTTCATTGACGAGATTCAGAACACAGTTATACGCAAAAGACAGCATCCAAAACTACGTCGAAAATGTAGTTCTTGCTCTGCCGTCGGGTAAATGCGAAACTTAGTTGCTCTTAGCATTATCCTAAAATGACTTAGTGATAAAAGTATC
>PHFO01000065.1 GCA_002861535.1 Cyanobacteria bacterium M5B4
CCTAAAGCAATGAAAATGAATAAGGGAATTGTTACAGGAATTTTACTGTGCTGTCTGGGCAATGTAGCCCGATCGGAGTCAATCAAACCCTACGCCCTCACCTGCATCGGCAATAGCACTAACTTCAAACTCAACTACTTTGTCAAATGGGGAGAAGGGGAATGGACTAGGGCAAGTGTGTCACCCCAGAAGTGGATGTGGCATACCTGGAACTACAACAACAAGGGAGAATCGCCAGAACTATTAGTCCGTTATGATGCCGACCTGAGCCAGGGACAAACCTGGGTTGTCGCCCCTTTAGAACGGTATGCTTCCCCCAGTCGTGGACAGCCAGGAGACTGCGAACGATATGGCAGACGCTATCAATTTAACCGCAATGAAAAGGATTTGATCGAATTGACCGCTGTTGATTAAGATAGGTTTGGTCTGTTTTGGTAAAAGTTATGAGTTTGTCCGCCGCTACCCTGAAACAACAAGTAGGCATTGCCGCCGCCCAAAGGGTGCAATCGGGTATGGTAGTGGGGTTAGGGACTGGCTCTACTACTGCCTTTGCCATCGAGGAATTAGGACGCAGACTTGCTAGCGGCGAGCTTAAAGACATTATCGGTATTCCCACTTCATTTCAAGCGATCGGGTTGGGCAAAAAATTCGGTATTCCCATCCGCAGTCTGGATGATGTTACAGAAATTGATTTAGCGATCGATGGCGCTGATGAGGTGGACCCCCACAAAAATTTGATCAAGGGCGGCGGCGCTGCCCACACCAGGGAAAAGGTGGTTGATGCCCTGGCACAACAGTTTATTGTTGTCGTTGACCAGTCTAAGTTAGTGGATCGGTTGGGTTCTACGTTCCCGGTGCCTGTCGAGGTTTTGCCTATGGCTGTGGCACCCGTCACCAGGGCGATCGTGGCTCTGGGAGGCAAGCCGGAATTACGCCTGGCGGTGAAAAAAGATGGTCCTGTCATTACCGATCAAGGCAACATGGTTTTGGATGTCACCTTCAGTCAGATTGATGATCCCAAATCCCTGGAAATGACCCTAAATAACATTCCCGGAGTGTTAGAAAACGGTCTGTTTGTCGGTCTGGCGGACATAATTTTAGTGGGAGAAGCTCAAGACGATCAACCGATCGTGCGGGAAATTAGTTAGCTCTTTATTTGTACTGGCATAATTAGATAGGTGATTTTTGTCCCCCCGATCGGGGTCAATACTGCTGGGCTAGTGGGCGTATTCATGCGCAACAGCACATCCGTCGTATTGATTGCTTTCAGACCATCTAAAAAATACTTTACATTGAACGCAATTTCGATGTCGCCGCCAGCTACTTGGGCAGGCAGGGACTCCTTCCCTGTGGCAACTTCCGGTGTATCCACTGCCAGGGCGACTTCTTGATTTAATTCATCGATCGTGATTTTGACAATGTTATTCTTTTGGTCTGCTAATACTGCTACCCTCTCTAGGGCGCTGACTAGGGCTTTGCGTTCTAAAGTCACCTGATGGTTAAATTGTAGGGGCAACAGCCGGTGATAATCAGGATAGGCTCCATCTAAAAGACGGGAGGTCATAGTCTGTTGCACGCCCTGAAACAACATCTGCGTCTGGTCGAATTGTACCGCAATCATGCCTTCGGCATATTGATTTAACATCCGCTCTAGTTCGCGGAGGGCGCGGGCAGGCACTGTCACCTCTAAATTAGCGACAGCTTGGGGCGGGAGGGCTGGTTCTTCGGCACTGTAGGGTGTCTCCACTACGGCTAGACGATGCCCATCGGTAGCGGCAAATTCCAAGCCCGTGGGATTGAGCTTGACATGGACTCCGGTTAAAACACGCTTGGTTTCATCGCTGGAGGCGGCAAATAAGGAGCCATTTAATCCTGCTAATACAGCTTCGACGGGGAGGTAGGAAATTTGACCATGGACAATTTGAGGTAACTCAGGAAATTCGCTGGCAGGTAAGCCCCGCAGTTCATAGCGCCCTGAACCGCACAGAATTGTCGCGGTAGAAGTTTCGGTTTGCACTTCTAGGGAAACATCCCCATCGGGCAGACGGGACACAATGTCATTCAAAAGCCGCGCGGGCAAGGTAATGCTGCCTTCCTGCAAAATAGTGGCAGGAAATTTAACTTGAATGCCCAAGTTGAGATCAAAAGCAGTTAAAGAAATTAAACCAGACTCCCGATCGGCGTTAAAGAGAATATTTGCCAACACGGGGTGATGGGGACGATTAGCGACAGCACGGCTCACAAAACTTAAGTTGGTGGCTAAAACATTTTGCGAGCACGAAAAAAACATAAACCCAATAACTCACACAGTAGCTAAATATAACATGCTCCGCAAGACCGATCGGTGCCAAACTACTATTACTACTCTTTTAAATATTTAATTTAGTAGTAGTAGGGCCTGTGGAAAATGTGGAAAACTCAAAAAAATCCTTTAATAGATATACTTTCAGCGATCGCTGCCTGTGGAAAAACCTGTGGAAAAACCCCCCACTTTTTCCACAGGGTATAAATACCTATGGAGAGTTTTCCACAGAATTGCCATTTTTTTCCACAGAAAAGGCAAAGTTTTCCACATTTTTTGCCTAGTTTTCCACAGAAAAGGTCGAGTTTTCCACAGGTTTAGGCGAAAGGGCTGTAGCAAAAATTTACAAAAATTTACAATACTTCTGGTTTAGTATTGAAAAAAAGAGCGATAAAAGGTTTTTTATGCAAAAGCTGATCACATTTTTGGGGGCATTGCTCGTGGCATTTACAGTGATGTTGCCGGTGGGGGCGTTGGAAATTGCGGATATTCCCGATTTGCCTCCAGACGATCGGACTTGGGTAGTAGATTTTGCCGACATTATCAGCAGTGCTACGGAGGGGGAGATTTCCCGCAAGTTAGACCAGATCGAGACTGCTACTGGCAAGGCAGTGCGGTTTATTACTGTGCCCCGCATTGATTTTGGTCAGCCCGCCCAGGAATTTTTAGAGGAGATTTTTGCTAAGTGGTTTCCCGATCGGGGCAAGGACCAGGCATTAGTTTTAATTGCCGCCGAAGACCACCGCACGGCATGGCAGGCGGGGGATGGAGTCAAGGAAGTCATCACCCCCGCAATATTCGAGAGTTTAATCAATGAGACGATGTTGCCGCCGGTGCAGAGTGCCCGCTTTAATCAGGCAATTCGGGACGGGGCGAAGCGCCTCCTAGCCATCTTAGCGGGAGAGCCAGACCCTGGTCCACCGGTGGTTGTAGCCCAAGTCGAACCTACTCCTGCTGCTCCTGTAGACCCCAAGACTTCTACTACTTGGGTGCTTGTGTTACTGGCGGGAGCCACGATCGTGCCGATGGTGACTTATTTTTTAATGCAGCGTTGAGGGGGTATAAGATCGAGCCTAAGTCTCGGTAAAAGTTATGAAGGTCTGTGTAATTGGCACGGGGTATGTGGGGTTAGTGACGGGAGTCTGTCTTGCCTTTATGGGCAATGAAGTTGTCTGTGTTGATAACAATGAAGCCAAGGTGCGGGTTTTGCAGTCGGGGCAGTCTCCCATCCATGAGCCAGGCTTGCCGCAGATGTTACAGACGGTGTTGGAAAAAACGCGATCGAGTTCACTACCGATATTGGTCGGGGGGTTGCCCATGGTGAAGTGCTATTTATTGCTGTGGGTACTCCGGCTCTCCCTGATGGACAGACGGATTTACGTTACCTAGAGGCGGTGTCTCGCAGTATTGGTAAGTACATTGACAGTAGTTACCGCGTGATTGTCAATAAGTCTACCGTCCCGATCGGGTCAGGGGACTGGGTACGCATGATTATCTTAGACGGCATGAAGGCTGCGGCAAACCACCACCAGCCCAATTTTGACATTGTCAGCAATCCCGAATTTTTACGGGAGGGAGCCGCCGTTTACGATACCTTTAACCCCGATCGGATTGTGTTGGGGGGAGACTCGGAGACCGCCCTAGCCAAAATGCGGAGTTTATACCAGGGCATCATCGATCGCAGCTACAGCGGGGACAAGACCTTAGACCCAGTGCCCGTAGTAGTCACAGATATTAACTCCGCCGAGATGATCAAGTATGCCGCCAATGCCTTTTTGGCGGTAAAAATTAGTTTTATTAACGAAATTGCCAACATCTGCGATCGGGTGGGAGCAGATGTGAGGGAAGTAGCGCGGGGCATCGGGTTAGATAGCCGGATTGGACAGAAGTTTTTGCAGGCGGGAGTGGGCTGGGGCGGCTCCTGTTTTGGCAAGGATGTTGCCGCTTTGATTCACACAGCGAAGGACTACGGCTACGATGCCCAAATTATGCGGGCTGCTGTCGAGGTGAATCAGCACCAGCGCACCTTAGTTGTGGAAAAATTGCAACAGGTGCTGAAAATTCTCAAGGGCAAAACGATCGGGCTGTTGGGGCTGACCTTCAAACCCAATACGGACGACATGCGGGATGCCCCTTCATTAACTATTATTGAACAATTACACCGCCTTGGTGCCAGAGTGAAAGCCTACGACCCGATCGTGTCCCAGTCGGGGTTACGGGACGGGCTATCGAATGTAGCGGTAGAAACCGATGCCGAACGTCTTGCCGATGGCTGTGATGCCCTCGTGCTAGTCACAGATTGGTTACAATTCCGCGACCTCAACTACCCCCACATGGCGACCCTGATGCACCAACCCATTTTGCTCGATGGCAGGAATTTCCTCGATCGCCAAGCTCTAACCGATGCTGGCTTCCACTATATCGGCATTGGCTGTTAGCTGTTGGCCAATGCCAATAGCCGTAAAATCACTTCTTCCACCACCCGATCGGGAGTCGATGCTCCAGAAGTGACCCCCACTTGAATTTCCCCCTGGGGCAACCAGCCCATAGTTTGAGTTACTTCTTTGTGCAGGGGTTTGTACTCAATAACCGTGCGGGATAGCAGTCTATGGGCACCATCAATATGGAAAGAAGCCAACCCCTTCTCCTTTGCCATTTCTTGGAGATGGGTAGTATTAGAAGAATTGAAACCGCCAATCACAATCATTAAATCCAAGTCTTTTTCTAATAGATTGATCATGGCATCCTGGCGCTCTTGAGTAGCATCACAAATAGTATTAAAAGCTAGGAAATGCTCATTTAATGCCTCCACGCCAAACTTCTGCATCATAGTGCGCTCAAACAACTTACCGATCGCTTCCGTCTCACTTTTAAGCATCGTCGTTTGATTTGCCACACCAATGCGGTCTAAATCCCGATCGGGGTCAAACCCGGGCGACATCGCTTTAGCAAACTTCCTTAAAAATTCCTCCCGATCGCCCCCCTGCAAAATGTAATTTGCCACATACTCCGCCTCCTGTAGATTTAACACCACCAAATAGGTCTTGGCATAGGAACTGGTAGCGATCGTTTCTTCGTGGTTGTATTTGCCGTGAATAATGGAAGTGTAGTCAGCCTTTTTGTGTTTTTCTACCCGATTCCACACCTTAGAAACCCAAGGACAAGTAGTATCCACGATCGTAGCCCCCGTAGTTTGGAGGTAGGAAATTTCCTGATAACTCGCCCCAAACGCCGGCAAAATTACCACCTCCCCCGCTCCGACAACACTAAAATCCTTCCCCCCGTTGTGAACCGGGATAAAATTCACCTCCATTTCCCGCAACCGATCGTTGACTAGGGGATTATGAATAATCTCATTCGTAATCCATAATTTTTGTGTGGGGAATTGCGCCCGCGTTTCGTAAGCCATGGCTACCGCCCGTTCCACCCCCCAACAAAAGCCAAAGGACTCCGCCAAATGAATCGTCACCCTGCCATCGCTGTAGAGATAATCTTGGGCGCGGATTTGTTGAATCAAGGGGCTTTGATATTCACTGACCATAGTGGCTTCCGCCTCCTCTCCATGCCCAAAACCGCGGCGGTGATAGAGTTCTGACTTTTGTAAATCCCGTCGCCAAGACTGAGTATCGATGTAGGTACTTTCCATAGAAATGCTAATGAGGAATAGTTTTATTTTAGGAGGCAAACCCGATCGTTGGCAGAAGAACCAAAATCCTGTGAACTACCCCGCCCTGCTGCGCGAGGACGGGGAATGCGTCGCCCAGGTGTCATGCTATAGTGGACAAGTGCTATATCCTTCAAGTTTGGTGCTTTCTCCACCGATCGGTTGGAAGAACTAGGAGAATCATTATTTGATCGGGATAACAAAACTTAGTTAAGTGGTAAGATTGCCCAGGACTTACAGGGGGGAGCATCAATTTTTTCTATTCCCCTCCCTTTTGGGGAGAGAAAAAGCAACGTAAGTTTGTCAGTAACAGCACTACCTATAGTGGCGTTGTTCTCATGATTTTCCAACATCAAACTAGATATGGTTCTATTAGTGTTTCTATCTCTGCCACCAAAGCGGGGGATTCCAGTTCTGACTCCGTTGCTAGTATCCAAATTACTCCCCGCTGACTAAAAAATTCTTTAATTAGGTCTTGATCTAGTTGGTTGTTTTCCATATCGATCACGATCGTTAAGGACTTTTCATGATTCTGCCAGATGCACAGGGGTTTATAGCTTTCATTGATAGCGGGAATCGGAATGAGGGGCTGATAAAAAAGATGACCCTGTTCTTGTAGTTGCCCGATCGGGGCTGGTAAAGGATCGGTCTTGGCGGAAATTTGAAAATCAAAGGGAGGGAGTTTTTGTCTTAAAGACAGCAATTCCTGTTGCCGATATGCTCTTACTTTTTCTGGCGCGTGTTCTTGAGCCAAACGATCGTAGTATTTTTTTTCTACCTGGGCATAGGTTGCAAGGGCGAGGAGGTATTCATTTTCTTTTTTTGATCGGGTCTGATCTGCTGGCGTAAAATTAACAGAGCCCGCACTGTCACTATTACCAGACCGAGAACTAAGCCAATAACTGCCATATTCTTCAAAATATCACCAACTTGGGGCGAAGAACGATAGAAATATTGGGCAGCTTTGAGCACAATCCACGCCAGACAAAAGACTCCTACTATTTGCACCACGATCGACCCAAAATCGATCGTGGGGGGAGGGGCAGGGGGCAAGGGAGGCTCGGCAGTCAGAGGTTCTACCGGAGGATAAGCCTGCATAATGCGGCGGATGGCGGGGGGAATCGTCACTTTCATCGGGGCACAGCTACCTGATTGAGTAAACCTGTGACGACAGTATCTACACTCAAGCCATCTAACTGGGCTTCTGGTCTTAGCATAATGCGGTGGCGTAACAGGGGCAGAGCTACAGCTTTGACATCGTCGGGGGTGACAAAATGCCGTTCATCCAGCCAGGCGTTTGCCTTTGCCGCTTGCAACCAGGCAACTAAAGAACGGGGAGAAGCCCCCAAAGATAGATCGGGGTGTTGGCGGGTGCGATGACAAAGGTCTAACAAATAATCGAAGATCACTTCTTTCACTTCTACTTGTTTGACTGTCTCTCTGGCGGTTAAGATTTCTGCTACGCTGATTATTCCATGGATATGATCTAGTCTTTCTTTGGGACTGTTTGTGTTTTTATGGCTGTTTAACAACATTTGTTTTTCTGCATCTCGATCGGGGTAATCGACGATCAACTTAAACAAAAAACGATCGAGTTGGGCTTCCGGTAAAGGATAGGTGCCTTCAAATTCCAGGGAATTTTGCGTAGCGATCACCCAAAATAAAGGAGATAGAACTAGAGTTTCCCCATCTAAGGTTACTTGTTGTTCTTCCATTGCCTCTAACAAAGCGGCTTGAGTCTTGGGAGGAGTACGGTTGATTTCATCTGCCAATAAAATCTGCGTAAAGACTGGTCCTTTTTTCAGGACAAAACTTCTGCTGTTCAAGTCAAAAACATTAGTGCCTAAAATGTCGGAAGGTAAAACATCAGGGGTCAACTGAATCCGTCGGAACTCTGCTTGCAATAGACGAGATAACACCTTTACCGTCATTGTTTTGCCGGTACCAGGCACCCCTTCTAAAATGACATGACCAGCAGATAATAAGGCAATTAGTAACTGTTTTTGCAATTGCTCCTGTCCCACGATTACCTGACCGAGGAGATGGGCTAATTCCTGAAAACGGGCAAGGATTTCCATCATCCCTCCGCAAGGATACTGCCACTGTACGGCTCGTGACCGACCTTGCCGAAGGACCGTGATAAGTTTTTTGCTTTATAGGTCATATCTCTAACATATAATAACAGGATGATTCTAACTTACGATTATCAAGTTAAGCTAAGACCAAAGCAGGAAGCCATAATGCTTTACTGGTTAAAGCGCCCCCATTACCAAGCTGGGGAATTTAAGTTCCCCCCATTGTGGGACGGTTCCTGAGCCTATTGTCCGTGAGTCCAAACAACTCAATGCCGCGATCGCTATTGAGGACTTGACGGGCATTCGTGAACGCACAAACCGGAAGCCTAGAAACAAAACTGAACGGAGACGCTCGAATAGTTGGGCATTTTTTCAGTTGCGTCAATTCCTCGAGAGGATTTGAATTGTTCGTTGGTCATTGCTTTATTGGGCGAGTCCGTAACCCTTGCTCGAAGTCCAGGTTGCCTGGGCTACTGAAAGCCCCCGACTTCAGTCGGCGGGAAGTTTACGGGATAGACTTGATTATTCCAGTTCAATTTAGGGGATTATGTCATGGTGGGGTTCAAAATTACAGTACCAGCAACTTCAGGGAATCTGGGACCAGGGTTTGACTGTTTTGGTTGTGCCCTTAGTCTGTATAACCACTTTGAAGTCAGAGCCTCAGAAGAGATGAAAATTACCGCTACTGGTCCCTACGCCGATCGGGTGGCGAAAAATAAAACCAATTTGGTCTATCAGAGTTTTGAACAATTTTTTATACACCTGGGGCAGTCAAAACCGATCGTGTCCCTGCATATGGATGTGAATATCCCCCTATCGCGGGGCTTGGGCAGTTCTGCTACCGCCACGATCGGGGGATTGATGGCGGGAAACTTGATCGCCGGTAGTCCTTTGAATCTGGGGGAATTGCTCCACTTGGCAGCTGTGGTGGAGGGTCATCCCGACAATGTAGCTCCTGCTTTGGCAGGGGGATGTCAATTAGTCGCTACCCTAAAACCTGGGGATTGGCAACTTTGCCCCGTGCCCTGGCATGAAAGCCTAGTCACGATCGTGGCAATTCCCGATTTGAACTCTCTACTGCCAAGGCGCGGCAGGTACTGCCCAAGGAAGTCTCCCTGGGGGATGCCATTTTTAACTGTAGCAGTCTGGCTTTGTTGATTCAGGGGATCAGCCAGGGGCAGGAAACCTGGGTAAAACTGGGGCTAAGAGATAAATTACACCAGCCCTACCGCCAAAGTCTGATTCCGGGCATGGAGACAGTGCAAAATCAGGCAATGGCAGCGGGAGCCTGCGGCGTAGTCATCAGTGGTGCTGGTCCTACTTTATTGGCAGTAGGTAGACCGGAACTAGCTACACCGATCGGGGAGGCTATGGTAAAGGCATGGCAAGAACACCAAGTCAAATCCACCTATCTCGTCCTCCCCATCGATCGGGCAGGAACTGTGGTCACAGAATTAGAGTGATTACATCGTGTTTTCTGAGACCAGACCCACTTGTGAGAAGGGATGAGGGAATAGGGGCTAGATAATGCCAGCTAGTTCGACCTTACTTGATCGAATAATCTCTTCTAGCTCCTCCGCGTCTACGGTTTCCCTTTCAATTAGCATCTGGGCAATCCGATCGAGGATGGAACGATTGTGGACAAGGAGATTTTTAGCGCGGTTGTAAGCCTCAGCCACTAACTTGTTCACCTCGCTGTCGATCATCGCTGCTGTTTCCTCCGAGAAGTCCCGCTCCGTGGCAATATCCCTGCCTAAGAACATATTGCCTGAAGAACGCCCCAGGGCTACAGGCCCAAGTTCATCGCTCATACCAAAGCGCATTACCATCTGGCGGGCGATGTTCGCTACCTGTTGCAGATCGCTGGATGCCCCAGTCGTGACTTCACTTTCGCCAAAGACGATCTCTTCGGCAATTCTGCCCCCTAGAGCCACTGCCATCTGATTGCGGAGGTAGGTGCGGCTTTGCATCCGGTCTTCACTGGGCAAAAACCAAGTCAGCCCCCCTGCCCTGCCCCTGGGAATGATGGTAATTTTTTGCACGGGGTCGTATTCCGGCATCAAAGCCCCTACTAGGGCATGTCCCGCTTCGTGGTAAGCCACCAGGGTTTTGCGTTTTTCGCTCATGACGCGGTCTTTTTTCTCTGGTCCTGCCAATACCCGATCGACGGCATCGTTGATCTCATCCATGGAAATTTCCGTGAGGTTGCGGCGGGCGGCGAGAATGGCAGCCTCGTTGAGCAAATTAGACAAATCAGCCCCAGTAAAACCAGGAGTACGACGGGCGATCTTCTCTAGGTCTACATCCTGAGCCAGGGTCTTGCCCTTGGCATGGACTGCTAAAATTTCTAACCGTCCCGCAAAGTCAGGACGATCGACTACAACTTGACGATCGAAGCGACCAGGACGGAGTAAAGCTGCATCTAGGACATCGGGGCGATTGGTTGCAGCAATGATGATGATACCGGTGTTGCCTTCAAAGCCATCCATTTCTGTGAGGAGTTGGTTGAGGGTCTGTTCCCGTTCATCGTTACCACCGCCGAGACCGGCACCCCGCTGTCTGCCCACTGCGTCAATTTCATCAATAAAGACAATGCAGGGAGAGTTGGCTTTGGCTTGCTCAAATAAGTCTCGCACGCGGGAAGCACCAACCCCGACAAACATTTCCACAAACTCGGAACCAGAGATACTGAAGAAGGGCACCCCCGCTTCCCCGGCTACAGCCCGCGCCAGCAGAGTTTTACCCGTTCCTGGAGGACCTACTAATAACACGCCTTTGGGAATTTTGGCACCTACTGCCGTAAACCGATCGGAATTTTTGAGGAAGTCTACTACCTCTGTCAATTCTAACTTTGCCTGCTCAATCCCAGCCACATCATTAAAAGTGATTTGTGTCTGGGGTTCCATTTGCACGCGGGCGCGGGACTTGCCGAAACTCATCGCCTGATTGCCTGGACCATTCTGGGCACGGCGCAATAAAAAGAATAAACCCACCAATAACAACGCCGGTAGGACTAAAGTGCTCAGGCTCTGCCACTGCACGCCGTCGTTGTTACGGCTGGCAACATCAAACTCCACGCCATTTTTGAGCAGAATCGATTCTAACTGAGGGTCGTTGGGCAAATATACCTTGACGCGCTTGGAACCTTCGGGTAGGGCAACGGTAGCAATGGCAGAAGCCCCGTCCTTACTGAGGGTAACCCTAGATACCTTGACTTCAGACTGGGGGACTTGATTTTGTTCCACCGCTTCTAGCAGCTGGGAATAGCGCCATTGCTCTTGAACCTGGGGCTGATTGCCCGCAAAAGCGGTAATCACTGCCACGATCGCTACGGTCAAAAGGGCGACTAGCCCTAAATTGCGCCACCATTTTTCATTTTTATTATTCTTCACGAGTTGACTCCTACCCTGGTTTGCAAAACTTAATCTAAAACTTTAGCTATCGTAACTAATTTCTGTGGGTTCTAGGTCTTGCCTGGTGCCTGCAAAGGGATTATCTGCCGTAAGAAAGAGCATGCAGTGGCATTCCTTCCGTTCCCGCATGGGGACGCAGGGACAGTTCCAGTAGGTATTTTTAACTTCTGCTTCCTTGTCTTCATAGTAGCGGCAGGGGCAGAGGGGCGCGCCCAGTTCTTCCTTGTGTTTGGCTAGACCTTCAATTACGGCAGTGGTGATGGACTGATCGGCGCAGAAATAGGTACCCGATCGTTTGGCGTACTGTTCGGAAAATTTACGCATTGCATCAAAGTTACGTTGAGATGCTTTGTTTTTGCCCCTTTCCATAAATTAAACCCAGTTATTAAATATTTGTTATTCATAGCACAAATTGCTTGTAATTGCTACTTTGTTTCTTCCTAGTTAACATAGTATTACACAGTATTGCCTTGCTAAACTAGAGATAAAAATAACAGGAATTAAAGCGCAATACGGCTCAACTAGACTCGCCACCCATAGACTAAAACCTATAGATAAACGTCAAAGTGGTCAGCCTCTGGTAGATGGGTACTGAGAAAAACAAATAGGTTTTGAGGGAGGCAAGGTGTTGTTTCTAGTGTTGCTCACTTGGTAAAAACTCGAAGCATAAAACATCATCGATCGGGTAAGGATTAGTGTCAGGAAAAGTCCGATCGGGTAGGTTGGTTTCTTGGATTGCTAGGTCTCTGCCGTCTTCATAGGCAATAGTAAAGGCTTGATGGAGGTAGGACTTTAAGCTAGGATTTTCTGCCAGGTGTCTTTGAATTTTGCGGCGCTGTTCTCTAATAGTCGATCGCCAACTATTGCAACGTAAATGTGGCTGGTATTCCCACTTCAAAAGATGCCCTATCAGAATTGCTAGACGATTTTCTAACTCCCGGCGTTGCTGTTTACCCAAGGATTCTAATTCCTCAATTAAGTTATCAGTATCTAACAACCCCCATTGCTGATTTTTGAGGAGCTTTACCTGTTCTTCTGTCCAGGCGTAAAAGTCTTGCTCATATAGTTGTGTCCTATTTTGCATAACAAACCCTCTCACCTAGTTGGCGATAGGAAGGTAGTTTTGTCCCGATCGGTCTGCCGTTTCTAATGACAATCCGATCGGTTTGGGGACGGGATAGTAATTCGCTGTAGGTCTGGCTGTTAAACAAAATTAGATCGGCTTTATCTCCTACCGTAATTTTAACGGGCTTTAACCCCATGATTTGGGCAGGAATGGTGGTAATACTTGCAAGCCACTGGGGATAGTTTTGGTCTAAATGCCCGATCAGAACAGCTGTAGCAAAAATCTGCAATAAATCATGGTCGCCAAAAGCATAGAAGGCATCGCGGCAGTTATCGTGGGCGATCGCGATCGGTATACCGGCAGCCTGAATTTCATTAAGTAAAGTCACTCCACGCCAGCGGGGGGTACGCCCAGGGGCACGGTCTTGTAGATATAAGTTACAGAGGGGCAGGCTTACTAGGTGAATGCCCGCGGCTTTGACTAACTCGATCGTTGTTTGCGCTACTCCAGGTTCCTGGGTGGCTAAACTACAGCAATGCCCGCAAGTGACGGGATAGGGAAATTGCCGCTTTAATACTTGCTCTGCCACGGCACGGAGGCACTCGGACTTGGGGTCATCGGTTTCGTCTACATGGAAGTCTAGGGCTAGGTGGCGCTCCTGGGCGAGATCAAAGACCCGATCGAGTTGTGCTTCCAGGTCTGGATTGGGGTATGCCACTCCCCCTAAAATCCCGTCCATTGCGGCAAAGGTATCGGCAACTAATTCCCCATAGCTGCCCATAAATAAATCGAGGCTAATTAAAGAGACGGCTTGTAATTCCACCCGATCGTGCCATTCTTGCCTTAATTGCCGAAATACCCCAGTAGTAATTTCTAACTGACCGGGGGGGACATCTAAGTGGGTACGGATCGCCCTGGTGCCGTGGTGATAACTACATTGCAGGGCAAAATCCATGCGGTTGGTCAAGTCTGCCCTATTCCAATTCACCCGATCGCGATCGAGGGCAGCAATCGCTCCCCAGAATGTGCCATCGGGATTGGGGGCACGCTCCCAGGTATGGGCTTTATCTAAATGGGTATGGCAGTCCACAAAGCAGGGTAAAACTATCCCCCCCTCCCAGTCATAACTGGGGAGTTCCTGGTGGGGCACTACTTGGCTGATCCGGTCAGCAGTAATTTCAATATCGACCAAACTACCGAGATTTTCGGGCAACAAGCCGGGGGGACAAAAGCGCGACCAATCCACATCAACGGCTAAATAATTGGGATAATTGGCGGGGATTGCTGACTAGGAGGAGTTTGCTATCCCGATCGGGGTTAATCCAATGTTTTTCCTGTAATTTCTC
>PHFO01000066.1 GCA_002861535.1 Cyanobacteria bacterium M5B4
TATTCTTACCAAGCAGAAAATCCCTTGGGGAATCTAACTAGATTTTGTGATCAAATATAAAGCTAAAGTATTCGTTCTCTATTTATCGTTAAAATTAACCTGAAGATATAGCCAGGTCAGCTATGGTATTTACAGAAACTCCAGCCGGTGATTACGAGTACGCGATCGAGCACGCTCCCGCCTACGCCAGCTTAGTGCTTACCCTCAAGGCAAATCAAAAAGTCATAGTTGAAGCCGGGGCAATGGCAGCAATGGATACCCATGTCAAAATGCAATCAAAGATGCGAGGCGGTCTTGGACAGAGTGTAATGCGGATGTTAGGGGGCGAATCAATGTTCCTGAGCGAATTTACTGCCCACCAACGCGCTGGTAAGTTATACATCTCTCCTGGTGTCCCTGGCGACATTCACCACTACTACTTAGACGGGACTAACGCCCTATTTATGCAGTCTTCTGGGTTTGTCGCCTGCTCTCCTACCGTAGAACTCCAAACTAAATGGCAGGGCATGGGCAAGGGCTTTTTTAGTGGCGAGTCTTTCTTTTTACTAAAAGCGATCGGTAGAGGGGATGTGTGGTTTAGTTCCTACGGCGCAATCCTGGAAATTCCTGTAGAGGGGGGCTATATTGTCGATACTGGCTACATTGTCGCTTTTGAAGACAGCTTAGACTACAGTGTAGAAATTCTGGGGGGCTTATCTCTGCGGGGTTTAAGGGTGGCAATCTTTGGCGGCGAAGGCTGGGTCTGTCGGTTCCGCGGCACGGGCAAAGCCTGGATTCAATCCCGCGAAATCAATAACCTCCTCAATTTCTTGAATCCCTTCCGTCCTACTAAGTCCAGTTCTGATTAAAGTCTCAGAGTGCAGTTGTTGTCTCCAGGGGGACGATCGGTAAACGACTCTAAAAAACTGCGCACTTCGCCAGGGAAATCGGGAAATTCAAACTTGGCATCACCGTCGGCAATATCCGCCCAGAGGTAGCGCAGATGGGGCAGAAACTGCTCGGAGTGGGCTTCAGATAGGTGCAGGGGAGCATGGGTGAGCAACTTGCGGAGAAATCCCCCCGATCGGTCTCCCATCCATTCCCGCGAAAAGTGCTGTAAATTATCGCACCCTGGTATGGACTTAATCCTAAAGGACTCTATGTGCAAGCATCCCAGTTTGGGGTCGTCTTCGTACTCGTAGGTCAGGAGGCGGTAGGGATGGGGAAAGCTCACCGTGGAGCCGGTCGTGATGTCATAAACTCCATACCGATCGTGGTAGGCTACATCTTGCACATGGAGATGCCCTGTAAATGCTACCTTCACGCCATTGCTCTCCAAAAGTTGTAATAGCTCATGGGCGTTAGTTAGCATATAGCGCCGCCCCAGAGCGCTGTCCTCCTGTCCGGGCAAATGGGGCACTAGGTTGTGATGGATCATCAGCCAAATCAAATCCGATCGGTGTTGTACCAATTCCTGTTCCAGCCAGGCTAACTGCTCTGGTTCTAAAACACCCAACTGCTCCCCCGCAGGACTAAAACAATTAGAATTTAAGCCAATTAGGCGGATACCTGCCGCAATCAGGGTGCTGTAACACAGGGGATGGGGGCTGTTTTCATAGCCAAAAGCTCGATAAAAACTACTAAAATTTGCCAGCGCCTCGATCGTGGGTACATCGTGATTACCCGGAATCACATAGGCAGGAATAGGTAACTGTTGCAACCGATCGGATAGCCATTGATGATTTTCCCTTTCTCCGTGCTGGGTCAAATCTCCTGGCAGCAGCAAAAATTCAATTCCCAACGCTAACAAATGGGCTAGGGCTGTTTCAAAAGCAGGAATACTCCATTCAACCAAATGGAACCGCTGGGGATGATGCCACATTGTCTGGGGCAGGGTAATGTGTGGGTCAGAAATAATGCCGAAGCGCACCTGGGTAGTCATGGCGTAAAATTGGTTGCACACTTGTTCACGATAGCATGTCCCCAAACGATCGGATTTTTAACCCATTGTTTTGCCTGGAAAGCTCCCTTCGACAGTCTCAGGGAGCGATCTATCAAGGAGAAAATTAACGACCCAGATTGAGAAGCTCTTGGGGAGAAGCCAACAAATCGATCGCCACAAAGAAGATTTTGTTTTCGGGCGTGAGTAAAAACCGCCAGGCGATATTCATCCCCACATTGGCACCAAACCAGGGCGTCTGCACCTTCCCCGTCACCTTGATTTGGGTGTAGCCCTGGTCGGCGCTTTCCTCAATGCCCCGCTCAGGCATGAGGCGCAGATTTTGGCACTCTTCCCTAAAAAACCGCGCCACAGCACTCTTACCCACGATCGGTCTTTGGAAGGGAGGCTGGAGGGCACCATCGGGAGTGAATAGCTCAATCAAGGTGTCAAAGTCGTTGGCATTGAGGTTGTTCATGTAGTCGATCACCGTCTGGTTCGATACCCCCTCGATCGTGACGGAAGAGCGCAGGGACTTGTCCGTGGGAGGCACAAAGGGTTCGCTGACCCGTTGGAATTCCCCCAACTTGCTGGGGTCGTAGCCCATACCTACTACAGCATTGCGCAAAACCGTAATTTGCTGCCCAGATTCCAACGCCTTGATCGCCTCTAGCACTGCCGAAGCATTGGCAGACAGACGATAACCTTCAGGAACAGGAGCGACAATGCCCTGCTCCATCCATTGCCCTAGTTGATACCAAAATGCCAATTTCAAGTTTGCCGACCAGATGGCATAGGTGCGACAGATGGGGGTATCAGCGCGATTTGCCAGGTCTGCCATGACCTGATTTTGTTGGTCAAAGGACATGTTACGAATCTGATTTAGCACTGGTTCTGCTAATGCCATGCTTGCTGCCCCAGGAGCGGCTATGGTCATGGATTTACCCAATTCTAGGTAGGCAAACCAGATCAGGGCTAATTGGTCCTCTGCCCCCAACTGATTAAAGCGCGCGATCGTCGCGGGCACCGCATCAGCAGCTAGGGTCTGGGGGAAGATATTGCGGGCTGAGTCTAAAGTAAATGCCATAAATTTTCCTCAATAATTTTTTCAAGCATAGTTTTATATCCACCCTTTAAGTGTAAGAGACGGGGGAAAACTGGGCAATGCTTGCGCTTAATAATTCCTAAGCCTTATAGTAACTGGGTTTGTTCCCCGATCGGTTTGCCTTGCGCCAGCCAAATATCTTGGCACCTTCGGTTAAATCCCGACGAAAGACGCTGGGGGAACGATCGTAGCCGGCATTGACAGCATCGGCGTGGGCTTGTTCCAGGGAGAAATACTCGCGGTCTTCATTCTCTTCTTCTTCTTCCACGACTGGGGGCTTAGGTTCCCTGGGTTGACGTTTTTGGCGCACCTTTTTAGTAGGAGCAGCCGCAACTTCTCCATTTAAAGAAGTGGGACTGCCGATGCTTTGACTAAGCCTTCGTTCTTCCAGGTTAAACAGAATTTCGTAGGACTTGGTAGCTTCTGTAAGTACATCGACGATCTCTTTTACTTCTGCCAGATTGAAGTTGGGCTGGATGACTTGCTGTTGTAACCAGGCAATGATACTCGCCTGCAGATTGATTGCTTCACTGTTTTGGACTTTGGTCATTTTAGTTTGTTGTTATATTTGACGAGTTCATCTTACTATGTCTTTTAACATAATTGCAAGACAGCAAGAAAGATAACAGGACTGACGCTGACGAAAAATTCCCCTCATCCCTCAATCCCTTCTCCCACAGCGGGGAGAAGGAAAGTCCCCTCTCCCTTTTGGGGTGAGGGTTTCCGAAAAAGCAACGTAAGTCAGGAGATAATTTATGACTTGTTTTTGTAAATAATGTTTAGCGGAATATCTGTTTGAGGAGTTGGCGCAGTCGCCAAAATTTACTAGACTCCATCCATGCGATCGTTTGTTGCAGTTGCTGGACTTGGTCTTGCAGTTCTTTAATCTGGCTGAATGAGAGGTATTCTTTTTCGGCAAGCACGAGGGGCAGATATTGGGCGTAGAGTTTTTCGTGTTTGCGACAGATGTATTCCACGAGACGGCTGTGATTGCGGGGTATCTTGCAGGCTTGCACCATCGAATCCGATCGGATGCGGTAATCGAAGGCAATTTCGGCTAAATGATAAAATCCCCCCCCTGTTCTGCCACACTCAGCCAAAAATCCCAATCTTCGTAGCCTAACCGATCGGGTATCTGTTCATCGTAGCCCCCCACTTTTTGCCATGTTGTTTTACGAAAGACAGCGCAGGCATCAATATAGTTACGGGCTAACAGATGCACCAAATCAAAATCGGGCAATGCCCATACTAGGTCTTGTTCGCCAAAATAATGCACATTGCCATAGACGACATCAATATTTGGTTGTTGGTCTAAAATAGCAATACTTTTAGTGAGATAGTTTGGTCTGATTTTGTTGTCACAATCGAGGGGCAGAATATAGGGTGTATTTGCCAACTTAATTCCCTGATTGCGTGCATTAGCTAAACCGTTGTTAGTTTGATGATGAATGAAATAGCCCTGGTCTTGTAATTGCGCCAAAATTGCCAGGGTATCTCCATCAGTGGAGCCGTCATTGACAATCACAACTTGGTATAAATCCCGATCGCATAGGGTTAAACTTTGCAGGGCTTCTAACAAAAAATGACCATGGTTGTAGCAGGGAATAACGATCGTTATTTTTGTCATTCTCTTTCTTCTATTTGCAAAGACCACTGATATATTTGCCGTTTAGATATTTTCGTTATGTCTGCTAGTCGGCGGCTTGCTTCCGATCGGGATATACCTTGACTGATCATTTGGTTTAATTCTTCTATGATTTGTGCTTCTGTCCATGGGTTTGATGTAGGAGTTGTACCTGCTAAGATCAGGGTAAGTTCTCCTTTGATGGTATGACTGCCAAAATAATTTAGAGCTTCCCCTAGAGTAAATCGCTTAAATTCTTCAAATTGTTTAGTCAGTTCTCGTGCGATCACGATCGGTCTTTCTGTTCCTAAGATTTGCACGAGGTCTGTCAATGTTTTAACAATTCTATGGGGTGCTTCGTAGAAACGATCGTTCTTGTTTCTGTTAAAAAAGACTCTATCCGTTCCTGTCTCAGTTGTTTTTCTGTCGGTAAAAATCCTTCAAATACAAACCGATCGGTATCTAACCCCGAAGCCACTAGCGCCGTAATCAGCGCTGTTACTCCAGGAATCGGGACTACGGCAAACCCCTGGGCAATACAGCCCTGAATCAATTCCAGCCCAGGGTCAGAAATTCCTGGCATGCCGGCATCTGTGACTAGAGCCACCGATCGGGTCTGTAATTTTTCTAGCAATTGGGGCAGGCGGGCTTGGGTGTTGTGGCTATGGAAACTAATTTGGGGCGTGTCAATCTGAAAATGCTTCAGTAATATGCCCGTGTGTCTCGTATCTTCGGCGGCAATTAGGTCTACTTTGCCTAAAACCTCGATCGCCCTGGGGGTCATGTCTGCTAAGTTGCCGATGGGAGTGCCGACAATATAGAGGGTCTGGGGGCTTACCTCCAATTCCGCGTCTCCAAATCCCGCACCTGGCGTTCTAACCGATCGATGCGCCCCCGCAGTTCATCGATCTCGTTTTGACGGGGTACGCCCAAATCCTGCATCACATTGCGAATCTGCCGTTGGATCAGTGTTTCCACATTGATCTGTTCGTCTTTGAAGCGTTTGGAAATTTCGTTGATCAGGGTAGTGGCTTGATCGGCATCGATTTTCCCTTCCTTGACCCACTCATCCGTTAGTTCCTTGAGCCGATCGACGATCAGTGCGGTAGTCCCCACACCAAAAAGTAACAACTGTTTGAGAATATTGGCGCTGTCCATAAATTTTGTTGCGTCTTTACTGCCTATGCTTCAGTCTAAAGGATCGCGGTCAGCATTTGGGGTTTAGCCCCCAATTGTGCCCGTCAGGGGGGAACTAGCCGAACCGATCGGTTTAATAGGTATGCGCCCAGAGAGATAGGCTAAACGCCCGGCAGTGGTAGCTAACCCCATGGCTTGCGCCATACCGATCGGGTCTTGGGCAAGGGCGATGGCAGAATTGATCAGCAGGGCATCCGCTCCCATTTCCATGGCAGCGCAGGCTTCGCTGGGAGCACCAATGCCCGCATCCACTACTACAGGCACTTTCGCCTGCTCGATAATAATTTGAATGTTGGCGCGGTTGTTTAGCCCCTGCCCCGAACCAATGGGAGAACCCAGGGGCATCACAGTGACGCAACCCATCTCCTCTAGGCGCTTGGCGAGGAGGGGGTCAGCATTGATGTAGGGTAGAACGGCGAATCCTTCCTTGATCAGTTGTTCGGCTGCTTTACAGGTATCGATCGGGTCCGGCAGGAGATAACGACTGTCGGGAATTACCTCTAACTTGACGAAATTATTGTCTTCCTGTCCCAAAATCTTTGCCATTTCCCTGCCCAAGCGTGCCACCCTCACTGCATCTTCGGCATTACTACAACCGGCGGTATTAGGCAACATCCAGTACTTTTGCCAATCGATCGCTTCCCCCAAACCGCCATGCCCCGCCGCCTGGCTCTGGACACGACGCACTGCGACGGTAATAATTTCACAGCCGCTAGCCGCAATGGCTTGATTCATCGTGGCAAAATCCCGATACTTGCCCGTACCAGTCATTAGCCGCGATCGGAAAGTCCTGCCCGCGATCGTTAGGGGTTGGTCTGTCATAGTCATCTACTCACTAAATTGATCCATTCTAAGTAGGCATCAGAGCCAGCCACGATCGGGATTTGGATAATCTCTGGCACCTGGTAACTGTGGTTTGCTTGGATAGTAGCCTGAATTTGGGCAAAATGTGCCGCCTTCGCCTTAATGAGCAGGAGGTACTCCCCCTCCCGTTGATATTCTCCCTGCCAGGTATAGTAGCTAGTGATGGGCATGACCTGGATGCAAGCCGCCCACCGATCGCTAAGGAGTGCCTGGGCGATCGCTTCTGCCTCTGGCAGGTTACTGGTAGTAGTCATCACCAAAGCGTAGGACATGACACTTTCTGAATTCGGCGCTAGGGTCAATTATGCCAGGTTATTCGGGGGCAAGACTTCTAATTTGTAGCAACACCTGGAGCCACTCTAAGTTGTGGTGCAAACTGTACCAAGTACGCCAATCCTCTGACTGGTGCTGGCGCACAATTTCCCGCAGACGGGGCAACTGCTCCCACCTCCGCTTAGAGATAGCAGCCGTTAACACCATCCGATCGTGGAGAAATCCCAACACATCCTGGGCAGTACGCAGATGACGCAGGCTCTGCCGCAAATCCTCACTAAAATAGGGAGCAAAACACTCTAACTGATAGCGGGTCATCTTAAACAACTTGCGCAGGTCGTGCAGCTCCTTGGGCGTGTCCAGATTCCAAGAGGGCAGAAGCAACTGTTTAAGAGCAGGCAGAAGAAAAGTGGGAATCATCTCGGTAACAGGGAAATCAGCACTTTCTTGCAGCTGGGGCTTCTCCAACCATTGGGCGATTTTGCCCCTGGTTTTTTGATAGAAAGGAGATGCTAAAAGCCTATGCACCCTGGTCAAGCGTTTCTGCCGCTGGGGCACCAGCAAATCTAGGTACTCCTGCAACCTTGCCTGTTCCCCTGGAGGCAGAAGAGGCAAATAATTACCCGTCAGTTCCTGGCGCAATACATCTAAGTCCCGCAATCTGCCCAAAACCCGCCCGATCTTGCCTACCCTCGGTTCCTGTTGCCGCATGGTAGGGGACAAAATAGGACTAAAACAGATTAAACCCGATCGCAAGCGTCTTAGGGCGACCCGCATTTGGTGCAGAGCCTCTGGGTCTTGATCGGCGCGCACGGCGGCTTCTTGTTTGACCCATTTGCCATAGTAATCCCCGATCGCTGTGACGGCACAGTCTCCGATCGTAGTCCCATTAGTGAAAGACACGTTCATTGTTTAATCCCCCAACCCAAGGTTAAGAACAGGTTAAGCAGAGTCAAACATTATAGCTATAAATTCAGGAAATTAGGGGTATAATAGGGGGCTAAAATAAATTTAATCCCTATGACATACAGCAAAATTTATCTGCGGGGCGTGCGCGCCTACGGCTATGTGGGGCTATTACCGGAAGAAAACGTCCTGGGGCAGTGGTTTGAAGTAGATGCCGAGCTGTGGGTAGATTTTAGCAAAGCCGCCCAGAATGACAGTATAGAAGACACGATCGATTATCGTCGTTGCATCACCACGATCGAGAACTTAATTAAAACCAGCAAATTCGCCCTAATTGAGAGATTAGCCGGCGCGATCGTAACAGAACTACTAACAGACAAAAAAATTACTAAAGCTCTAGTAAAAGTAATCAAACATCCTCCCATTCCCGATTTTCAGGGGTCAGTAGCCGTAGAAATCTGTCAAGAAAACACCCCAGAAATTCCCTCAGATCATGATTCTATTACTTCTATTTATGCCGATGGTTCCTGTCTCCAAAACCCTGGACCAGGGGGCTGGGGTGTAGTAGTCAACTTTGCCGATGGCACCAGCCAAGAGATGGGAGGTAGTGAGCCAGAAACAACCAACAATCAGATGGAATTGCAGGCAGCCATCAGTGCCCTAGAATTTTGTGCATCTTACAACCAAAAGATACCCCTTTATACCGACAGTCGTTATGTCAAAGACGGTATTACCCAATGGATTCACGGCTGGAAGAAAAACGGCTGGAAGACAAAAGACAAACAACCAGTCAAAAACAAAGAACTATGGCAAAAACTAGATGAATTAAATAATGGGAATATCGATTGGCGTTGGGTAGAAGGACATTCGGGAGATAAAAACAACGATCGGTGCGATCAAATTGCCCGCACCTTTGCTCAGGGAGATACCCCAATGTTAGTTCAACGTACTCATAACTTACTCAAATATCAGGGCAAGTCTTGATCCACTTTGGGGTAGAGGTTCGCTCCGATACTATAAAACCCTCTACAGAAGAGGGTTTTAACCCCTTTGCATCCTTGTTAGGCTAATTCCTCATTGCCCCCATTTGGAAGGTTATGAGCAAATTACCAAACTTTGAAAATCTAATGTATGATATAATTTACCGTCTACAAGTCATTTAGTGTGGCTTTATTAGTTTAGGGGTAATTACGCCATGACCAAAGGAGAAGCTAAGACTACTGTTCCCGAAAAAAAGGCAGGTTTTGTCTTGGGTGATTTTTTCCGTGAAACTAAAGCAGAATTGGACAAAGTGGTCTGGCCCACCCGTCAGCAACTGATCTCCGAATCTGCTGTAGTTATAGTTATGGTCGTCATTGCGGCGCTCCTAATCAATGGGGTAGATTGGATTTTTGCCCAACTGGCTCAACTAATTCTCAAATAGGTAAAGCCCATGTACGCTGAAGATATTGCTGAAAATCAGCAAGGTTATAGCTACAAATGGTATGCCGTCCAGGTAGGTTCGGGGTGTGAAAAACGCGTCAAGGTTAGCCTAGAGCAACGCATCCCTACCCTGGAGGACTCCTACGAAGACCTCAGACAAAAAATTGTCCAGATCGAAATTCCCCAAACACCGATCGTGAAGATTCGTAAGGATGGCTCGCGGCAGACTGATCAAGAAAAGGTTTTTCCTGGTTACGTCTTAATTCGCATGCACCTAGATGACGATACTTGGCAGGTTGTGAAAAATACGCCCCATGTGATCAATTTTGTGGGTACAGAAAAGCGTCGCCAGTCTGGTCGGGGCAGGGGGCATGTGGAACCCAAGCCCTTGAGTGATTCTGAGGCAGAGCGCATCTTCCGCGTCACCACGGAGCAGGAGCCGGTTGTAAAAATTGACATGGCACCAGGGGACAAAATTAAAGTCCTAGTTGGTCCCTTCAAGGATTTTGAGGGAGAGGTGGTGGAAGTCAGCCCTGAACGGAGTAAGCTTAAAGCCCTCCTATCTATTTTTGGTAGAGATACCCCAGTCGAATTAGAGTTCAATCAAGTGGAAAAACATGGCTAAGGAAGTAGTTGCGATCGTGAAACTTGCCCTCACTGCGGGCAAGGCAAACCCTGCGCCCCCCGTTGGTCCTGCCCTGGGACAGCATGGGGTGAACATTATGGGTTTTTGTAAGGAATATAATGCCAAGACCCAGGACAAACTGGGGATGATCATTCCCGTAGAAATCACGGTGTATAAGGATAAGACCTTTACTTTTGTCCTCAAAACTCCCCCAGCGTCAGTTTTGCTGGCAAAGGCGGCTGGAGCTACCAAGGGTTCTGATACCCCCAACCGCAAACGAGTAGGCACGATCACCAGGGATCAACTGCGGGAAATTGCCCAGACGAAAATGCCCGACCTCAATGCCAACGATATTGAAGCGGCTATGCGTATTATTGAGGGGACGGCTAAAAATATGGGTATAGCGATCGCTTAGCTTAATCGGCGGGAAGGGTGAATGTGGGGATGAAAGCCGCCTATGATACAATTGACGTAGACATATCAAATCTCTGGAGAGTTTCCCTGATTTGTCTCCGCTGTGGGTCGCACAGTGGCAGCACGCTGAGACTTCTGTGACAAACAGTTCGATGAAGCGTGAAGCCCGCTCTCTATCTGAGCTGTGTTTACTCAACGAAGATGAGTGTCGGGATTTGTTCACTTTTCTGCTAATATATTAGCCTGTCCAAATTTATGAGGCAGGGGCGCAAGCTCCGCTATGACCTCCTAAGGAGTTATGAAGAGAATATCGAAACGCTTAAAGCAAGCCCAGAGCTTGGTAGAGCCTAGAGCCTACGAGCCTTTGGAGGCAATGCAACTATTAAAACAGACTGCTACTGCCAAGTTTGTAGAGTCCGCGGAAGCCCACATCCGTTTGGGGATTGACCCCAAGTATGCCGATCAGCAGTTACGGACTACAGTATCTCTGCCCAAGGGCACTGGTCAAACAATCAGGGTAGCAGTAATTGCCCGCGGGGAAAAGGTAGCCGAGGCAACGGCTTCGGGGGCTGACCTGGCTGGCTCCGAGGAATTGATTGCCGAAATTAGTAAGGGCATGATGGACTTTGACCTCCTCATTGCTACTCCCGACATGATGCCCCAGGTGGCAAAATTGGGTAAGCTGCTTGGTCCGAGGGGGCTAATGCCTTCTCCCAAGGGGGGGACGGTCACTTTTGACCTGGGATCTGCCATTGCCGAATTTAAGCAGGGTAAGGTAGAATTTCGTGCCGATCGGACGGGGATTGTCCATGTCATGTTTGGCAAGGTCAGCTTTGAACCCCAGGATTTGTTGATTAACCTCAAGGCGCTGCAGGAGACGATCGATCGCAATCGTCCTTCGGGGGCTAAGGGCAAGTTCTGGCGATCGATGTATGTGGCGGCTTCCATGGGACCATCGATCGAGGTGGATGTCAATGTGTTAAGGGAGATGAAATTAGGAGGGGTATAGAGCAAAAAATTTCTCAACTAAATAGGACTGCAGACAGCAGGAGTAGTTACTACTTAAATTTTCCTGCCGAGGTCATTTCTAGGGGGTTACCCCTTGGATGATCTTGGCTTGGTAAAAGTCAAGATTTTGTTTTTTAAGGAGGTGAATTGATGAGTAGAAGTCTGGAAAGTAAGGTTGCCCTTAGGGAGGAGCTAGAGCAGGAGTTGCGAGACTCCCAGATGGTGATGGTGGTGGATTTCACTGGTCTATCGGTAGCGGAAATCACTGCCCTGAGACGGAAACTAAGACCGATCGGGGCGACCGCCCGCGTTACCAAGAACACGATCATGAAAAAAGCGATCGGGGATCAGGTGAAATGGCAACCGATCGAGACCTTTTTGAAGGGTCCTAGTGTGTGTCTGTTTGTGCGGGGGGACATTGGTGAAACCCTGAAAAACTATCAGGCATTTGCCAAGGAGGTCAAAAAGACAGAATTGCGGGGTGGTGTCTTTGACGGGAGAGCCTTCGCTCCCGATCAGATTAAAGCCGTAGCAGAGCTGCCCCCCAGGGAAGTGCTATTGGCAAAAATCCTCGGCATCCTCAACAATGTACCCTCTCGTCTGGCAGGTACAGTCAACGAAGTGCCGGCATCGGTGGCGCGGAGTATCAATGAAGTGCCCGCATCTTTGGCACGGGCAGTCAAAGCAATGCAAGAAAAGCAGAGCGAAGGTTAGTTCATTTATTTTTATTTATTAGGAGAGTTCTATGTCTAAAGTTCAAGAAGCCTTTGATTTGATTACCGGTCTCAGCATTCTAGAAGCTGCGGAACTGGTGAAATTGATGGAAGAAAAACTCGGTATTTCGGCAGCGGCTCCCGCCGGAATGCCAATGATGGCGATGCCCGCTATGGGAGCGGCTCCCGCCGCTGCTGCCGCGGAAGCAGAACCGGTAGAAGAGAAGACTGCTTTTGACTTGGTGTTGGATGAAGTACCCGCCGATAAGAAGATTGCCGTACTCAAGGTGGTGCGGGAATTGACGGGCTTGGGTCTCAAAGATGCCAAGGAAATGGTGGAATCTGCGCCTAAAACTGTCAAAGAGGGAATGCCCAAGGAAGAAGCAGAAAAAGCCAAGAAGCAGTTGGAAGAGTCCGGCGCTAAAGTGTCCATCAAGTAGGTTTAAGGGGTTGTCCGATGTATCGTATTGTTTTGCTACCTGGAGATGGGATTGGTCCAGAGATTATGGCAGTGGCAGAGAAAGTCCTGTCCGCGATCGGGGCAAAGTTCCATCTTACTTTTGAGTGCCAGACTGCTTTGGCAGGGGGGGCAGCGATCGATGCTACAGGACACCCTCTACCCCAAGAAACTTTGACGCTTTGTCAGCAGTCTGACGCTGTATTGTTAGCGGCCGTAGGCGGGGAAAAGTGGGACAGTTTACCTTCCCACTTGCGCCCAGAGCAGGCACTGTTGGGACTGCGATCAGGGTTAAATTTGTTTGCCAACGTCCGTCCTGCTAAAATTTTGCCCCAACTGATCGATGCCTCTACTGAAGCGGGAAGTTGTGGAGGGGGTAGACATTATGGTGATTCGGGAACTGACGGGGGGCATTTATTTCGGGCAACCCAAGGGCATCTTTAGCGATAGCCAGGGGGTGCGCCGCGGTGTGAACACAATGGCTTACCTAGAGACGGAAATCGATCGGATTGCCAGGGTAGGGTTTGAAACTGCCCGTAAACGGCGCGGGCAGCTATGTTCGGTGGACAAGTCCAATGTACTGGAGGTGTCCCAACTGTGGCGGGAAAGGGTAACCGCGATCGGTCAGGACTACCCCGATGTGACTTTGTCCCATATGTATGTGGATAATTGCGCCATGCAGTTAGTGCGGAATCCGCGCCAGTTTGATGTGATTTTAACAGGCAATTTGTTTGGCGATATTCTCTCCGACGAAGCAGCGATGTTGACGGGGAGTATTGGCATGTTGCCCTCGGCAAGTTTGGGCGAACCAGGTAAACCAGGAGTATTTGAACCAGTCCATGGCTCTGCCCCAGATATTGCGGGTCAGGATTTAGCTAACCCGATCGCTCAGGTTTTGAGCTTGGCTATGCTGTTGCGTTATAGCTTGAATCAATCCCAGGCAGCAGAAACGATCGAGAATGCAGTAAGTAGGGTGTTAGACCAGGGATTGCGCACAGGAGATATTATGTCCGCTGGTTGTCGCAGGGTAGGGTGCCAGGAAATGGGAGCAGCGATCGTGGCGGCAATTAACTAACGGTGAAGTTAGGTGTATACCTACTAAGTGGTGTAATGAGATGCTTGCAAAACCGACCATTGGATGCAATCTGGATAGCTTCAGCCCATTGAAGATAACTTTCTAAAACGCCGAAACATACGAGGGTTGCTCCTTGGCAGAGGGATGAGCATACACCTAACAGGACTTACGCTGAGGAAGAATTCCTCTCTCCCTTTTTGGAAGAGGGCTAGGGTGAGGGTTTCCGAGAAAGCAACGTGT
>PHFO01000067.1 GCA_002861535.1 Cyanobacteria bacterium M5B4
TGTTATTTGTAGGTGCCTATATTGCTAACACGATCGTGGCACCTATCAAGCAACTAGCAGCTTTCGCCAAAGGTGTTGGCACAGACAATCTACAGAGGATAGACATTGATCGAGGAGATGAAATTGGTCAACTAGGGGCGAGTTTTAATCAAATGTTGGAAAGCCTGGAAGTTGCTTTGAAAGCGCAGATGCAAGAAGTCGAGCGATCGATTGCCTTGAAAGAAGAATCAGAAAGACTTGCCCAGGAACAACAACAAGCAAAAGAATTCTTGCAAAAACGTGCTTTAGAGTTGTTGTTAGAGGTAGACCCCATCAGTAGAGGGGATTTGACTACCCGCGCTAAGGTTACTCCTGATGAGATTGGCACGATCGCTGATTCCTATAACTCCCTCGTTCGCAGTCTGAGAGAATTAGTAATGGGTGTACAACAATCTGCTACTACGGTGACAAACAGTACAATGGCGAACGAAGAAGCAGTCAAAACCGTAGCGATCGGGGCGAAAAAACAAGTAGAATCTCTTCAAGAAGCCCTGCAACAAGTAGAAGTGATGACATCTTCTCTGCAACAAGTAGGAAGACAAGCTCAAAAAGCGCAGTCCCAGGTCAACAGCGCGGTAGCAGTAGTGGCAGATGGAGACCGAGCTATAACTGAGACGGTAGCAGGAATTACCAGTGCCAGGGAGAAGGTGACTCAGGCGGCGGAAAAAATGGAACTCCTAGAAGTTGCCTCGGAAAAAATTGCTAGGGTGGTAAAACTGATTGGTAACTTTGCCGCCCAGACTAACCTTTTGGCTCTCAATGCTTCGATCGAAGCTGCCCGCGCTGGTGAAGAAGGGGCAAGCTTTAAGGTGGTAGCTGACGAAGTCCGTGCCTTAGCCCAACGATCGACGGAAGCAACCAGGGAAATTCGCCGACTGCTAGAGGACATTGAAATCCAGGTAGGAGAGGTGGTCAGTGCCATCAAGGAAGGGACTGAACAAGTATCAGAAAGTACAGAACTAATTGAGGTCGCCCGTCAGCGTTTGAGTGAGGTTAACCGTGTAAGTAATGAAATTAGTCAACTGATCGAAGACATTGCCCAATCTTCTGTTGCTCAATTGACCACCTCCGATCGGGTAAAAACAACGATGGAGGCAGTTGCCGCGATCGCTGTAGACAATTCCCAGCAGTCGGAGACGGTAGCTCAGACGTTTAATGAGTTATTAGCTTTAGCGCAAAACTTACAAGACCAGGTAGGAAGATTTAAGATTTAAGTTTAGATTCCTATGCAATTTTTGTTAGAACCTTTGGGTTTTGAATTTATGCGTCAGGCTCTCTTGATGGGTATGTTATTAGGGATTTTGGGCGCAGTTGTGGGTTGTTTTATGGTTGTGCAACGCATGAGCATGATGGGAGATATGATTTCCCATTCTGTGATGGCGGGCTTACCGATCGCTGTTTTTTTAGGACTGCCTTTACCTGTAGGGGCGTTGGTATCCGGTGTTTTTAGTGCTTTACTGTTATCTGCTATTGAAACCCGTTCCCGCCTGAAAATCGACTCAATTATGGCTTTAGTTTTAGCTACTTTTTTGGCTTTAGGGACAATCTTAGTGACCGTATTACCAGGAGCAAATAAGATAGATTTAATTCATATTTTGTTTGGAAATATCTTGGGAGTTACAAGTCATGATTTATATCTCACTGCTATCGTCACTGCAATTATTGTAGTAGTTGTCTGGTTGTTTTACAAAGAGTTGTTATTTTATACTTTTGACCCGATCGGAGCTAAAGCAGCAGGAATGCCGGTAGATTTTTACTATAGCGGTATTGTAGTTGTAATCAGTTTGACGGTAGTTGTTAGCTTACAAACTGTGGGAGTGTTATTAGTAATTGCTATGTTAGTTGCTCCTGCTATGACTGCTTACCTTCTTGTCAAAGAGCTACATCAAATGATTTTTTGGGGAGGGATATTCGGTGCTTTAGCTAGTGTTTTAGGTATGTATTGTAGCTACTATTTTAACACACCCTCAGGTAGCACGATCGTATTAGTTGCTTTTGGCTTATTCTGTTTAGCATTTTTGTTTAGCCCTTCTCAGGGGCTATTAACTACTAATGGTCGGAAAGTTCTGCTTGAGGACGAGAAGTAAGTAACTGATGCTACGTCTGGAGGTAATAAATTTCGAGGAGTAGCTCGACAATATCTTCATAAGTTTGGGACTTATTGCGATAACTCTTCTCCGCAATGTCGGTTTTGAGCATCAACTTTAGATCGACTATTGCCGTGTCAGAAAGACCGATCGGGCTGCCCAAGTAATAGCAGTTGCGCCAGAGGAGTAGGGCACAACAGGGAGGTAAGAATTTTTGCCCAGGTAGCGGCGCATGGATTCACTGAACCGCCTTACCACATCTAAGTCAATTTCAAGCAAAATTGCCCCTCATCCCTCAATCCCTTCTCCTACAGAGGGGAGAAGGGAAGTGTATCTATTTTTTCTTGCCCTCTCCCTTTTTAGAAGAGGGTTAGGGTGAGGGTTTCAGAAAAAGCAACGTAAGTCCTGAGGAAAGATAAATGTTTCATCTAGCTCTTGTTGAGTAGAAAGAAGTCCTGTGGGTCAACGGTTGGAGAGCCATACAAAATAAAGCCCTAATAACTACTATCGGATACACAAATACCTTGACACTTAATTCCATTAGTGGCAGTACGGCGGCAATGTTCACAAAGGATCAAATGATCTTTAGATTCTTTACGATGCTTAGTCTCAGTTTCATGAGACTTATACAAAATTTGCTTTTGAGGCGTAGTCATAGATTTGGGCATAGTTCAGCTGCTTAGATTTTAACGAATTGAACTTGAGGATTTAACTCTGAAAAACCTCTGTCTGCAATGTTCCTACCTCTGGACAGAGAAAACTATGAATATGCAGAACCTACGCTAAGGAAAAATTCCTCTCATCCCTCGATCCCTTCTCCCACAGCGGGGAGAAGGAAAGTGTCAATTTTTTCTAGTTCCCTTTCCCTTTTGGGGAGAGGGTTTCAGAAAAAGCAACGTAAGTCCTGATATGGATAAGCACAAGTTTGTATTGGTATGCTCCTAGTGTCGGTAAAACTGACAAAATGCTAGGAAAAATCCCTGGAGACCCAGGGATGGGTTTTTCCTAAATTGTTAGTTACGCCCTCACCCAAAACGGGCGAGGGGAGCTATCCCTTGTGAACCATTTTGGGGCTGTAAAGGATGTATATTTACTTATACTTAGAGTTGCTTCAGGGCATTGGCAACCTGGGTGATCATTTCCCTGGCACTGCCAAAGAGCATCACGGTTTTTTCTTTGAAAAACAGTTCGTTTTCTACTCCTGCAAAGCCCTTGCTCATGCCCCGCTTAATCACGATCGTTTGTTTGGCCCGATCGACTTCTAAAATGGGCATACCGTAAATGGGACTATCGACGGCAGTACGGGCGCTGGGATTGACCACATCGTTGGCACCGATCACCAATGCTACATCCACATAGGGGAACTGGGGATTGATGTCTTCCATATCGTAGAGTTGGGAATAGGGCACATTGGCTTCGGCGAGTAAAACGTTCATGTGACCAGGCATTCTCCCTGCTACGGGATGGATGGCGTATTTCACTTCTACACCCAGGCGTTCTAAAATTTCCGCCATTTCCCGGACGGCGTGCTGGGCTTGAGCTACTGCCATACCATAACCAGGCACAATCACCACCGATCGGGCGTAACCCATCATCATGGCGGCTTCTTCGGCATCGACTTGGCGGATTGTGCCTTGAATTGCACTTCCATCTGCACTCACGATCGTTTCACCGCTACCAAAACCGCTGAACAGTACGCTCAGCAAGCTGCGGTTCATGGCTTTGCACATGATCTGGGTCAAAATTAAGCCCGAAGCGCCCACCAAGGCACCAGCGACGATCAACATATTGTTCATCACGACAAAACCGGCGGCACTGCCTGCCAAACCAGAGAAGGAGTTGAGCAAAGAAATCACGACGGGCATGTCTCCCCCCCCGATCGGGATGACGAGGAGTACGCCTACAACTAAAGCAATGGCGTTAATCCCTAAAAAGACGGCAGGATCGGTATGGAATAGTAGCCAGCCGCTCCCCAGAACAAACCCAGCCACTAGGGCGGAATTGACCCACTGTTGCCCCCTAAACTTGAGGGGAGTACCGGGCATTATTCCCTGCAACTTGGCAAAGGCGACCATACTGCCCGTAAAGGTAACATTACCGATCAAAATACTGAGCAAAATGGAGATGTTGACGATGGGATCGATCGTTGCGCCGCTGTTAGTTAAACGCCAGTATTCTCCTACTGCCACCAAAGCAGAGGACAAACCTCCCAAGCCATTCAAAAAGCCCACCATCTGGGGCATATCCGTCATGGCAACGGCGTAGGCGACCCAAGCCCCTAACAGGGAACCGATCGCTAACCCGATCGCGGTCATGGTGTAGCTTAAAACGTGCTGGTCAATTAAAGTAGCCACCACTGCTAAAAGCATTCCCACCGAACCCAGGATGTTACCCTGGCGGGCTGTGGCAGGAGAACTCATCTGCTTTAAGCCCACAATAAAAAGTCCCACTGCCACAAGGTAGGCTAACTGTATCCCTGATGGTAAAAAATCCGCCATTCTAGCTCTCCTTCTTCTTGAACATTTGCAACATCCGATCGGTGACTAAAAAACCGCCGACAACGTTGATGGTGGCGCAAATCACCGCAATTAAGCCCAAAATGGTGGCTAGGGTAGTGTTTTCACTACTACTTGCCACCAGAATCGCCCCGATCACCGAAATACCGGAAATGGCATTAGAACCAGACATGAGGGGGGTGTGGAGGGTGGGAGGAACTTTATTGATAATTTCAAAACCGGCAAAACTTGCCAGCACAAACACAAAGAGGGCGCTGATGATGTTTTCCATAGTGATTCCTAAACTTGAACTTGTAGCTGGGCTAGGGCATCTTTTACCCTTTGGTTGCGGATTTCCCGATCGTGGCAGAGGCAAGCCCCACTGATAATGTCATCACTAAAATCAAGCACGATCGTAGCTTCTTTCACCATCAGTTTGAGCAAATTGCTGACATTTTTGCTGTAAAGCTGGGAAGCATGGGTCGCCACCGTAGAAGGTAAGTTCACGGGACCTAAAATTTTGACCCCATGGCACTCGATCGTTTGTCCTGGTTGGGAACCTTCACAGTTGCCCCCCTGATCTGCCGCTAAGTCAACAATGACCGAGCCTGGCTTCATGCCCAAAATCATAGCCTCGGTCACCAAAACGGGCGCTTTTCTGCCGGGTACCTGGGCGGTTGTAATCACCACATCGGCATCATGGACGTGCTTAGTTAAAACCTGCCGGGCATATTCCTGGGCATCCTGGGAAATTTCCTTGGCGTAGCCCCCCGCTGCCACAGTTTCCTCCTTGAGGGTGACATCGATAAACTTTGCCCCCAAGCTTTGCACCTCTTCTTTGACCGCCGGGCGAATATCATAAGCCTCTACCGTAGCCCCTAAGCGCCTTGCAGTAGCGATCGCTTGCAGACCTGCTACACCTGCACCCATCACCAACACCTTAGCCGGGGGGATCGTCCCCGCCGCTGTTGTCAGCATGGGGAAATAACGGGGCAGAGCATCGGCAGCCAACAATACTGCTTTATAGCCCGCGATCGATGCCTGGGAAGAAAGGGCATCCATCGACTGCGCCCTACTGGTGCGGGGGATCATCTCCATACTAAAAGCTGTCACGCCCCGGTCATTTAACTGCCCGATCGTTTGGGGATTGCCCAGGGGATTGAGAAAACCAATCACAATTTGCCCCGATCGCAGACAGTCTAACTCTGCGGGGGTAATCGGGCTAACTTTGACCAGCACATCGGCAGACCCTAAAATTTCCGCCTTATTGATCCCGATCGTGGCTCCTGCTTCCGCAAAAGCCTGATCAGAGATAGCAGCACCCAGTCCTGCCCCCTGTTCGATCGTGACGGACCAACCTTGCTTAACTAGAGTCGATACTACGGCGGGGACTAAGGCAACTCGGCGCTCAAATCCCCTATTTTCGTTTACAACGGCAATGTTCATGAATAACCACTTAAAATTGACATCCCCTCAGTGAAACCCCGTTTGCAAGAGGTTTAAGTATCCTAAACGCCACAATCAACCCGATCGGGTTCTTCTTAACTAAGTTTTTAGATCACCGCAACCCCAAATTTTCCTAACCCGTCAGGAACAGGACTTACGTTGCTTTTTCTAAAACCCTCTCCCCAAAAGGGAGAGGATACACTTCCCTGTGGAGAAGGAATTGAGGGATGAGGGGCAATTTGGCTTGGCGTAAGTTCTAAGGAAAACTTAAAAATTTGTAACAAACACTGATTCAACGACATAGTATAAAAGATGATAAGGTGTCTGAAGAAGAGTAAATCTTCAACTGGTTCTTGATGTACAGTTTCCTTAAGGGGAGCTACTTACAGAAACAGCGCTTTAGACCAACAATTTATCTGGTGTTGCCAGAAAACGTCTTTAGATAAAAATATTAGGAGACTCAAGTCTATGTTTGACGCTTTTGCAAAAGTTGTTTCTCAGGCCGATGCCCGGGGTGAATACCTCAGCCCTGCCCAACTAGATGCCCTCAGTGCCATGATTGCCGATGGCAACAAGCGCATGGATATGGTAAACCGCATTACTGGTAATGCCTCCACGATCGTGGCTAATGCAGCTCGCTCCTTGTTTGCGGAACAACCCCAACTGATCGCCCCCGGTGGCAATGCCTACACCAGCCGTCGCATGGCTGCCTGCTTGCGCGATATGGAAATCATTCTGCGCTATGTCACCTATGCCTTCTTTGCTGGTGATCCCAGCGTTTTAGACGATCGTTGTCTGAATGGCTTACGGGAAACCTACTTAGCTCTCGGTACTCCTGGCGCTTCCGTAGCAGTAGGCGTCCAAAAAATGAAGGATGCCGCTATTGCTATTGCTAACGATCCCAACGGCATTACCCGCGGCGATTGCTCTAACCTCGTTGCTGAACTGTCCACCTACTTCGATCGGGCTGCAGCAGCTGTAGTCTAGTCTTAACAAAATTTAATTAACTGGAGAAACTTTAACAATGAAAACCCCTTTAACTGAAGCTATTGCTGTCGCTGATTCCCAAGGACGTTTCCTTAGCTCTACCGAAATTCAGATCGCGTTTGGTCGTTATCGTCAAGCTGCGGCAAGTTTAGAAGCAGCCCGTTCCCTGTCTGCCAATGCCAACAACCTGGCAAACGCTGCTGCTAACGCTGTTTACCAAAAATTCCCCTACACCACCACCATGCAGGGTCCCAACTACGCTTCCACCCAAGTTGGCAAGGACAAGTGTGTTAGAGACATCGGCTACTACCTCCGCATGATCACCTACTGCTTGGTAGTAGGCGGTACTGGTCCTATGGATGACTACCTCGTGGGCGGTTTAGCAGAAATCAACCGCACCTTTGAACTATCTCCTAGCTGGTACATTGAAGCTCTCAAGTACATCAAAGCTAATCATGGTTTGACCGGCGATCCCGCTGTAGAAGCTAATTCCTACATTGACTACGCCATCAACGTATTGAGCTAGACAATATTGTCATAAACACGCCTAGAGGTTCTTTATGAACCTCTTCTTTTTTCTTTTTTCAGGACTTACGTTCCTTTTTCTGAAACCCTCACCCCAGACCTCTCCCAAAAAGGGAGAGGGGACTGAAAAAATTGATCTACTTCCCTTCTCCCTGTGGGAGAAGGGATTGAGGGATGAGGGGAATTTTCTGAAACCCTCACCCTAGCCCTCTCCCAAAAAGGAGAGGGGACTAGAAAAAGATGAGGGTAATTATTCCTTAGCGTAAGTCCTGTTACGAGTGAGCCTTGCCGAACTCTCAGCCCTAGATATATCGCTCCCTGACCGTATCGAAGGGGGGAGAACTTTTACTCGTAATTCCTGTTTCTTTGCTCTTCTAAACTGGCAATTATTTCCAGATACTTTTGTTGGTCAAGGGCACGGTTTTGGGCTTCTTTTTTTAAGAAGTCGATCCACTCGTCTATATTGTTATTTTCGGTAGTGGGATCAGAAGTACCTACTAGTTTTAGGAGATTGATCAGGGGTTTAACAGTGAGACCCTGCACTAAAAGAGTGAAAATTACTACCCCATAAACGATCGCTGCGGCTAGCTCCCGATCGGGTAACTGTGTAGGAAAACTCAACGCCAGAGCGATCGCTACTGCTCCCCGCAAGCCTCCCCACCACAGTACAACCATCTCCTGCCAGGTGATTTTTTCGGTCTGAAAGAGGTTACTTAAATTAGACAGTAAAATAACCCCTATCAAACGACTTAATAATAAAGCTCCGATCGCAATTAAAATTGGGGGGAAGTAATCAATAAAAATACCCAGATTAGTCTGATCCCCGATCAATAAAAAGACAATAGAAGTAATCACAAAAGCCAGTAATTCCCAAAACTCTGTTACCACCGATCGGGTGTGAGGATTCATGCCGATCCGGGAACCATAATTACCTAAAATCAAAGCTAAGGCTACCGTACTAATTACCCCAGAGCCGCCCAATTCCTCTGCCACCAAATAGGAGCCATAGGCAGATACTAAAGTAAGAGACTGTTCAATTAAGGGTATGTCAAACCGTTGCGTAATTACTGATATAGCAAAACCCATGGCACACCCAACTGCCACACCGATCGTGGTAAACCTAAGAAAATCGATCGCGGCTTGACTCAAACTGAAATCGGCAATACTTTGCACTCCCATCGCCAAATCCAGGAGCAAACTAAAAGCTACCACTGCGACACCGTCATTGAGGAGGCTTTCTCCTTCCAAAACAGTCGAGATTTGTCTGCCTACCCCCAACTCCTTAAACAGAGCAATGACTGAGATAGGATCAGTAGCCGCTAAAGCTACTGCCACTAAAAGAGCAACCCCCAAGGGCAATACATCAAACCCATAGAGGGCGCCACCAATCCCCACGATCGAAATTAACACCCCAAAGACTGCATAAAGACCAAAGGGCAAAAAATAACGCTGAAAATTCTCCCAGCGTAAATTCCACCCAGACTCAAATAACAAAGGGGGTAAAAAATTAGCAAAACAAGTTCTGGGGAAGGCTGCAACAAGTCTACATCCAGCGCCCTTAAAACTATACCCACAATTACTAAAAGCAGAGTGTAGGGAATTTCCCTGATCCAGCCCACCAAGCGGGAAGTCGTTGCCACACTCAATGCCACCACGATCGCTAAAATAAATTCAAACATTCTTGCTTCTAGGGCACTGGTATGGACTAGCCCCATTTGCGGGTAAATCATAGGTTTTGCAACTAACAAGCCCAGTTATTATAGCAGGGTGATTTCTGCTACCTTGGTAGTAGTAAAAATTTTAATCGGAGTTTTAATCATGACTTTAATCTTCCAACTTGTCCTTGCCTTCTTTGTCCTCTACTCCTTTGCTATGGTGATTGCCGTTCCTGTTGCCTATGCTTCTCCTAGTAATTGGAACCAAACCCGTCCACTAATTTTGGTCGGCTCGATCCTGTGGCTATTGCTGGTAATTGTCGTTGCAGTCTTAAATGCCTTCGTTATTTAACCCCTCCCAGAAAATTTAATTCCCCGTCCTTCTGAGGAGGGAGGGGAAATACATAAAGTGAACGCACTCATCTTCGTTGATTAAACATAACTCAGATAGAGAGCAGGCTTCACGCTTCATCGACTTGTTTGTAACAGAGGTCTCAGCGTGCTGTCACCGTGCAACCCAAGGCGGAGACAAGTCAGGGAAACTCTCTAGAGATTTGATATATTATAGGGGCTTTCGCCGCATTAGTTAAATCACTCCAAAATTTGTGCTTTGTGCATTAATGAACACTTGGGTAATGGGCAGTACAGGACTCGAACCTGTGACATCCTGCTTGTAAGGCAGGCGCTCTACCAACTGAGCTAACCGCCCAAGTAGGCTACCAATTTAACATATCAGTCTAGTTGAGTCAAGGGCAAACCAGAATTTCGCCGACAACGGACAATCACCTGTACTAAACTCAGGATAATGTCACATCAATAACTTTCATGGTACGTTATCTGCCCTTAGTAGCCGGTTTCATAGTTGGGTTTGGGCTAATTCTCAACCGCACTTTTACAGATGAGTTATTTCCTAGTCAATCCCGATCGGATGCTTTGGGTATATTTGGGGGCGCTATGCTCATTTTGGTCTTTCTCTTAGAGCAACAAGTGAAAGCTAAACCACCAGAGTCTGTTGTGTTGCACGGCTCCGATCGTTTCTTTTTATTACCAGAATTACCTGAATTCTTGAAAGCAGAATTAGCCTGGATTTCCCATACTTTATTAACTCTGACAGTCACCCGATCGGTGGTAATTTGGTACAACGATCGGGTCTTACATTTGCGGGGCATCTTGCCAGAAAAGACGATGACAACTGCTGGCAAATTGACTCAAAGTGTGATGACAAAACAAAAGCCCCTGTACTTAGTCCAACTAAATCTCTATCCAGGCAAGATTGAATTTGACTATCTGCCGGACAACACCCAGAGTTTAATCTTGCAACCCCTGGGGACAAAGGGTGTGTTAATTTTAGGCACCGACATCCCCCGTAGTTATACCAATCAAGATGAAGCCTGGATCGCAGCCTTAGCAGATAAACTGACCTTTAGTCTTAGTTCTCTGGAGTAGTGAGGGCACTGGGGATGGTAGGAGCAGAACTAGCAGCGGGAGGAGGGGCAGGTAGAGCAGGAGGATTGGGCTTAATCCAGCCCGCACTCAAGACAATGGCAATCCCTAAAAAGGCAATCAGCAACAGCCATGTAATTTGATTGAGGGTTTTTTCGGCACTCTTAGTCGCAGTAAATCCTTGCCCTCCTAAACCCCCCAAACCGTCTCCCTTGGGGCTATGAAGCAAGACCAGGAAAATCATTAAAATCGAAACAACAATCCAAACTACTTGCAAAAAACTATACATAGATCAGCTACAAAACTGGTGTAATTGTATCAAATTTAAGCCAGGGATGGTCTACTACAACCAAGACTTTGCCTGGTAGAGGGTCGCACTGACTGCGGTTGGGACTGCCAATTAGTTTGACTACTTTTTCGATGTGCTCAAATCCCAGTTGCTGGGGGATATAAATTTGTAAGTATTTCCTGATTAAGCGCCTTTGTACCGATCGGGGATAGGTTTGTAATACAGTCCGATCGATATTAGGTAAATGGGAAGCAAAATTACCCTCTTGCCAGATGCGATCGATATAGGAATGCCAAAAGATTACATCATCAGTCATAATCTCCGCTGTTTGCACTAGGGTATTTTCTAACTGGGGATTAAAATGTTTTTGTAGATAGGGAAATACCTGATTGCGAATGCGATTGCGTTTGTGTTGGTCATCATTGTTAGTGCTGTCTTGCCAAATTTCAATCTGATGAAATTGACAGTAGGCATAGGTCTGGGAGCGTGTAATACCTAAAAGGGGTCTGACCAATTGAACCCGATCGTTAATTGCCCTCTGCCAAGGAAGAGACTGCATTCCTTCTAAACCAGCCCCCCGCAATAAATTAAAAAATAAAGTCTCTGCGCGATCGGTTAAAGTATGCCCTGTAACTATTATATTCGCACCTACTTCCAGGGCAATTTCCAACAACATTTGGTAACGCCATTCCCTGGCTTGGGCTTCACTTTTAGTGGGATTTAGAGCGCGGCGTAAATAGAAAGGTAACTGCCACCGATCGGCAATTGTTTGCACATAATTAGCATTGGCTGTACTGTCAATGCGCCATTGATGGTCACAGTGCCCGATCGTGAGATGCCAATTGTGTTTGGGTTGGAAAGTCTTAAGGAGATGGGCTAAACAGAGAGAATCCTGCCCCCCAGAAACTGCAATTAAAATTGCCGAATTGTCAGGGAGCAGGCTAATAGTTTGCTGAAACTTAATCCGAATAGCATTCAAACTAACCTACATGATCGGGTTCGCCGGTAAAAGGTTGTTCTCCTGTCTTAGGATAGTCGTCTTTAGCAGGGCTAAAAATCCGCATTACTGCGTCTTGAATATACTGTATAAACTGACTCCAGGCTTTCATAATTTTCTCCTTTTAATTTTAATTTTCCCTACAGTTCTATTCTAATACAGCTATTAGTAAACCCAGAAACTATTGCCGTTTTGATATAATTTGCATTGTTTTTTAACAAACTTTTTGATTGCAGTCTTCAAGAAGTAGATTTACTACGACCCACTAAAGACAGATTGCCAGATTTCCTGCAAGTGTTACAATAAGTTAAGGCTTGTAACAAATTATCATGGCAACTTTCACCCGATCGGACTGGCAACAGGGCTACAAATCCCAGACCCGCGAATACTCCTACTGGATTGAGGGCATCGAGGGGATAATCCCCTTTGAGGGGACGCTCTTTCGCAATGGACCAGGTCTACTCGATCGGAATGGACAACGCTATGGTCATCCTTTTGACGGGGATGGCATGGTCTGTCGCTTTAGTTTTGTCGGTGGCAGAGGGCACTTTTGCAATAAGTTTGTCAGAACTCCAGAGTTTTTAGCGGAAGAGAAGGAAGGCAAGATTCTCTATCGTGGTGTATTTGGCACTCAAAAACCAGGGGGCTGGTGGAATAATCTATTCGATCGTAAACTGAAGAACATTGCCAACACCAATATCATTTATCAGGGCGATAAGCTACTGGCGCTGTGGGAAGGAGGACAACCTTACCGGCTTGATCCCGTCAACCTAGACACGATCGGTATAGAAAACTTTGATAGAGCTTTAGCCCCAGGACAGGTGTTTACGGCTCATCCCCGCCGCGACCCCGACAATGGCGACCTTTGGGGGTTTGGTGTAGAACCTGGTTTGAAGTCGATCATTCGTCTTTTTACTGTGAATCAAGAGGGAGTTTACCAAGAACGTTATCAAACTAAGGTACCTGGTTTTTGCTTCTTACATGACTTTGCTTACACGACTAACTATCAGGTTTTTGCCCAAAATCCTATTTCCTTTGACCCTCTTCCTTTTTTATTGGGATTCAAAACAGCGGGAATGTGTCTGGAATTAAAACCAAATACTCCTTCTGTTATTCTGGTATTCGATCGTTCTGGTAAACTTGAGACTTACAATACTGATCCTTGTTTTATCTTTCACCATAGCAATGTTTATGAAGAGGGCAAAGAACTTGTCTTAGACTCTATCTGCTATGGAACTTATCCTAAATTAGAACCAAATGTGGATTTTCTGGATGTCAACTTCGATCGGGTGGTGCCTGGTCAATTATGGCGTTTCCGCATCGATCGTAGTACTGGCACAGTAAAACGAGAAATCTTACTCGATCGTTCTTGCGAATTTCCTAGCATCAATCCCCACTATATCGGCAAAAATTACCGTTATATTTACTTGGGTTGCACCAGTGAAGCTCAAGGTAATGCTCCCCTGCAAGCAATTATGAAGCTAGACTTAGTGACAGGTGTACAACAAATTCACAGCTTTGCCCCCAGAGGTTTTGTCAGCGAGCCTATCTTTATTCCGGGTGGCGCACGGGAAGATGACGGCTGGGTGACAACCTTGGTCTTTAATGCGGAGTACAACCGATCGGAGCTAGTGATCTTAGATGCTCACGATGTGAGTGCAAAACCTGTTGCTGTCCTTCCTTTGTCCCATCATATCCCCTACGGGTTGCATGGTAGTTTTACAACAAAGGTATGGGTTTAGCCAAGGTTGATTCCTGGCGAATGGTCAAAAAAATG
>PHFO01000068.1 GCA_002861535.1 Cyanobacteria bacterium M5B4
GTTACTTAGTTATACTGTCTAGATTATAGTAGCATAGAATTGACATTTTTTGCAACAACGGGTAAACTTCCAACATACATGGTATAGAGTAGCAGTTTACCTAAATATGCACATCTAATTATTTATACAAGGATTTTTCCGTTTTTGAAATATCTATACAGGGTGCTATTCTGTATTCTTCCAGAGTAGCACCGTGCACTAAATCCAAACAGGCTTCTCGTGTTCTGATCATCGCAACTTGTGTATCTACTCTTCGTAACCCATAAAGGAGGCTATATGAAACGTTGGCTTGTATTCGTTTGGATTGCCATTCTAGTATCTGTGTTAACGGCCCCAATCTCTCATGCACAGGATGAGATACCTCCCGGTGTAGATATGGTTTTCATCGTAGACCAATCGGGGAGTATGAATTATGGTGCTATTATCCGTAGCGATGATCCCCGTTGTATAGCTGGGCAGAGTGATTGCCCTCGTCTTCCACCAACTGATCCAGATGAACTTGCTATAGGAGGCTTACAAGATGCATTCAATCCTATTGTTAATCAGATTTTCCGCCGTAGCCTTGAACGTGATCGGGTAGGACTTGTTAAGGAAGACCACAACTTTGGGGTCATTCTTTTTGGGAGCGATGCAGCGACGACAGTTGCTGTTCCTCTGACTCGTGTAGATAATCAGCTGGATGAAGACAATAATATAACCTCGAATGTGGACAGATTGCTTCCATCAAAAGCTGCTCGCAATCTTGGTGATACGGATTTTGATGTTGCCTTCCGTGAGGCATGTGCGATGTTAACGTGTAATATTTCAGTTCCAGATGGGCGTAAACGAGTTATAGTTATTTTCACGGACGGTCAGCCAAGTGGAGCCAATCGCTCCGATCCAGCACCGTATTATCAAGCCTTATTCAGTCGTCACCAGCGTCTTCTCGATACGGCGACAATCTGGGTTATTGGGCTTGATCGGCAGGATGAATTCTGGTCTGCTAATCGTCCATTTTGGGAACAAATTGCACCCGGACAAACCTTTCGTGTAACCAATCCACAGGATATTTCAGCTAAGTTCCGCGAAATCTCCAGCCTGAGTATTGGTGAGGCAGATTTTGGAGAGTTTCGCAACTGTGATAACTCAGAGTTTATGGTTGAACCATACTTAGAAACACTGACATTGGTATTGGAATACCCTAACCCTGACAGTAAAGCAAGATTCATTGATTCGAGCGGTACTGAGATTACACGTAAAGAAAACGTCTCTCGCCGAGCTGGGTTTCAAACCGAATACTATGTTATTTCAAAGCCGCTACCCGGAACGTGGCGGTGTGAGATCGTTGGTGAGTCAGTTGTTCCACGCTTTACTGAACTGAAGGGGGCATTTCAATTTGCTGAGGTACGAGTAGAGGAGACAGGCGATTTGCTCGCTTCTACGTGTCGAGATTTCCAGCTCGCTGTGCGTTATCTGGATCAAAATAGTGACCGAATTGCTGAATTACCAGAATATCCGCTGCAACACACACTAACGGTTTCGATTCCGGACAATATCCAAGTGCGATCTTTGATTCGTGATAACGGGAGTCTTGATCGCTGGGTTACGGATGGACCGCTCAGCCCTGACACCGTCGGTGGTGATTATCCTGTTGCAGTTACGGTGCAGTTAGCAAGCACGGGTAACCAGCTGTTTGCAGGTGCAGACAGTATTCGTATTGATCCAAACCTACCATGTATTGGGGCAATCGCTATCCCGCAGCAAGGTGCCCGTATCTCGATGCATCAGATGCTATCGTTGCTACCCATGCGCTTTGAGGTTGTCTTAACACAAGGTGGTCAGCCGAGTACGCCTTCTTCTAGTGTTTTCCGCGAGCCATTGGAAGACATCTTGATTGCGGAAGTCACTGGTCTGCGCAACTACCAAGAAAAGGTGCGCCTTATTCCCGATCCTGATAAGCGTCCGGGTGTTTTTGTTGGGCAGATTGACACACCTCCTGAAGTTGCTGGAGCATACACGTTTACCGTTGCCCTGAAAGCTACAACTTCCAATGGTAGTATCTACGTCTTGCCGCCGCAGGAGACAACCTTTACGCGAGTTGTTGGAGCCTTCGTTCAAGGGTGGGAGATTGGTTCACGGGTAGCGGGTGGGCTAGGCATGCTGCTCCTTGTTGCCGCGATAGGCTTTTTCGCTTACCACGTTACCCCGCCTTACCCGCGGGGCTCACTCCAATTCCAGCGCAGGAATACGGGTGGTCTTGCTGGGGGGCCTGACTGGGAATCATTCGGTGGTGCGATCTACCCCGCTCGGCAAAAGTGGTTTGGGCTGTTCCGCACACGCTCTGTAACGATAAAGAAAGGACTACCCCGAACAGATGACCTGAAGATACGGCGGATGAAAATTGTGAACCTTACCGCTGGAAAAGCGCAAGGAGTACGAGTCGAGATTCTCGTAAAAGGGAGCAAAACAACCCAGCGGTTAGATTTTACTCGTGATAGGCAGACACATCTCCTTCCGGGTGGTAAGTACCGGTTGGTCTACGAGGCTCCATCAAAGTAGGAGTAGAAGTTAACCCTTATCAAGGACAAAGAAAGAGGTATACCGATGGCAAGAGTTGCAAATCCGGCGATTATCATTGGGTTGGGAGGCACAGGCAAGTGGGTGGTTACCTATGTCAAAAGGAATCTCCTCGAAACGTATGGGGGGCAGATTCCTGAGAACGTCAAGCTCCTGTCATTTGATACGACTTCAAAGCAGGGCAGCAAAGATGGCGTGGCAGAGGAAGAAGACATACTAGTAGGCGAGGTACAGCTCGATGATGGACGTGAGTTTATCGCCCTGAATGGCAATATCTATGAGTTGTGCCGTGAAATCCGTGATGGTCAGCATCCGCATATTGGGTCATGGCTGCAAGCCGCAGAGTATCTTAGAAGCACCGAGACTGATGCGTTTGATATTTCGCGCGGGGTGGGGCAGAAGCGTCCGTTTGGACGCATGGCTGTCTTCTACGATCTCCAGCAATCGGTTCAATCAAGGCTGATGAATGCCCTCCAAACAGCTATCACCGATGTCATCAATGCTAATCGGCAAGCAAAAACCACCGTTGTCGTCTATATTATCGCTTCACTTGCTGGGGGCACTGGATCAGGCATGTTCATAGATGTAGCCCACCTTGCGCGGATGTTTATCAAGCAGAGCCTTGGAACGAATGAAGGATATACGCTCCGAGGGTTTATTGCCTTACACAACACCTTTAACGCGGTTATCCATACTAGCCAGATTCAACCGAACGCCTTTGCTGCTATGCGTGAATTGGATCGTTTTATGCTTGTCTTTGATCAAGAGTATCCGATTGTTTACAACCCGACCAATCCTACGCTCAACACCATATATGGAGGTAAGCTAGGCAAGCTGTTTGATAACTGTTTCTTACTCGATGCTTCCCGTGAAAATCTCCCCCTCGATGGTGTGAGTCCTGTTTTAGGAGTTTTTCCATCAGTTGCGGACTGCATTACCACAATGCTCGATGGGCGCACTGGTGAAGCCTATGAACAGCACTACAAGAATGTGAATACCCGTATCAGTGAGGCTCAAACGAAGACAGGTCTACCAATGTACAGCAGTTTGGGTACCTATAAAATGATCCTACCTGTAGAAGACATCATCACGTCATTAACGTATCGGGCAGCGATGGAGGCTTTGAAGACCTACTTACTGGATGCTGACCAACGGGTAGACCAGTTTGGTCAAGTTCAGTCCGTGCTCCGATATGATGGCAACCCGCAACAAGATGCAGCCGAACTACTCCGTAGCCCACGCAGCTTATCAGGAGTGGAGAGTACCAACTTCATCCAACGCTTACCCGGTTCTGTTGATAATCGCAATACCAAAGACGAAGCCTACATCGGTGAGACCGCCCAGCTTGAAGCACCTGAACTGCTGACGTGGATCATCCCACCAGAAACTGACCGTGACGTGGCAGAGCTGGCCCGCAAAGTGCGCGAAGAACTCGAACTGCGGCTCATCAACAAAGTGCCGCTCAGTACAACTGAAGGTGATGATACTGTTGCCGGATGTGACCGCATCATTCGGGGCGTGCGGAGGTTTCGGGATGATTATCTCGGGCGGGAGAGCAATGGGCGACGGATTGGAGGAATCTATCGCACCGTGCTTGAGCAGTGCATGGAAATTCATAAGCGTCGGTATCAGATTATCCTCGAAGAGCATCTCCAACGGCTCCTGAATGGTTCAGACCCGACGAATATTACGTATCAAGCCGAAAAACGGGGGAAATTAGGCAAAGCCCAATCGCTCCTCGCCAAGCTCGCGCTGTACTTTGCTGAGTACAACGAGTTTATTGAGCGTGTCCAACGTCGTCGCACGGAGTCCGATGAGTTGCGGAGTGCCCAAGAAAATGCTGGGTTGGCACGTTCTGACATGGAAGCCAATAAAGACAAGCGTGGACTCATTGGTGTATTTCTACCGGGGCAACAGCCGGCGATCAAATCGCAGGAAGCATATCTTGCCGCTGAGCAGTCAGTGGTTGATATTGAAATCAACGATTTGTTTTTCGCGTTCCTGCGCCAAACGAGTGAAGAGCTACGGAAGGTTACAGAGCAATACAAAGCAGATGTAGATGGTTGGGTGAATACCCTTATCCAAGGGTTCACTGGCAATCTGCACGATCCCGGTCTTTACCGTTATCTTGCTGATCGAGCTGCTGCCCACCAAGCTGAGCGCGAAGAAAAGAAGCGCATTGTTGTCCATCAATATGTCACTGATGCAGATTATGAAGATGCCTTGTACCAAGTACGGATGAAGGGCAAGTTTGAAGAAATCTTAGCCGAGCTAATCTGGCGGTTTGAACGACAAGGTGAGCAGATCCAATTGGGCTTGAGCGGATGTGTAGTCGGAACTAGCGGTAAGTACGCTGGACGCACGCCAACAGAGCGCAATGCTGAATTCTTCATCAACCTAAGCCAACGCTATTTCACCCCGTTACGCAGTGAACTTAAGCTGGCAGATCGCTTCTCAGAGTTTGCCCCAGAGCGGCTTGCGCGTGAGTTACTTGAGAAATGTAGCCCCTTGATCCGGTTCGACTCATTGAAGACTGGCGGTGCTCAGGAGCGGCATAATTTTGTATGTGTGGATGAGGATCGGCAGAAAGAGTTTTTTGACACCTTCCGCACATCGCTGCGCCTTATGGGTGGTGCAGCAAAAGATAATCAAATACTGGGGAGCGCGAATCCATACACCTGCACGATTCTTGCCACTGATGATGTCATCCCAAGCGTAGGACTGAATACCTATACGACTGCCGAGACAGAATACAACAAATTTACTGGCAACCCCCGTCTCTTACACGTCTTTCCAGCAGAAGTCAATGTCGTAAGCTATGAGCAGCAACTACCCCAAATTCGAGAAACACGGCGGCGATTCTCACAAAAACTCACGGCGATGATGGAAGATGTTGAGATGGTTCAACGCTTTATCCGGTGCTACCTCTACAAGTTCATCCGTCAGGTGCGCGGAAGCCGCGCACAGGTCAACTTGTGGCGGCTGCGTGTGACTGCCCTAAAGCAACAGCGGCGGAGTGTAAGTGAGTTTGACTTGACTCCTGAGTCTACTCAACCATCGCTTTTTCAAGCTATGGAAACGTTTGTCTTTCGCCGATCAGACTACGTCAATCGTGAGGCAAAGATTGACTTTGCGGTGATTGATGCGGAGTTGGAACGCTATGAGGACCTTATCAGTGGTGGTGATGAGAATCGCCTCATTAATCATCTTGAAGTACTTCTTGATACCGATGTGGAGCCTATGCGAACAGGTAAAGACCACGAGCAAGCAGTTCGTGATCTTGGTTCACTGATGCGGCTCATGGTGGATGAGTATATTGGAGGGCTAGAGGCACGGCTAAAAACGAGTGGGCGTATGCGTGATCCCGACATCCAGCCGCTCCTCGATAACGTTGCCATATTTGATCCGAAGCCGATGGCTCCTGTCGCAGCTCCACCAATCCCTAATCCTGATCCCGTACCGTCTCCATCGAACAATGAAGATGGAGAAACTCAAGGGCCAAGCCCCGTACATCCGTCACCTGCTGCTCCATCACGCAAACAGCAACTCGCAGAGGCAAAAGAGTTGCTGGAGCTAGGTGAAATCACGCAGGAAGAGTATGAACAAATGCGAAAGGCAATTCTGGGACTAAAGTAACAGATTAAGCATAGTCCGCTCGATCCATTAACCCTTACTGGTGGTGTGGTGCTGAGGAGTGCCACACCACCAACACGAAAGTAGACCTGCATGAGTCGGTTTGTTCTCGGTATCCTTGTTTTTCTTTCGATAGTTGGAGGCGTAAGCTATGGCATAACAGAGCGGTCAAATAGCATGCACCTGTTCCAATGGGAAAGGCTTTTTGTATCCCGCGCTGCTGCACAGACCAATGACCCACCAGTCACGTCTACGACCCAAATCACACCTACGATGACTTGTACCAACAAACTTGACATCATGCTTGTATTAGATGGGTCGGGCAGTATTTCTGCGAATGATTTTCGACAAGTGCGAGATTTCTCTAGTCGTCTAGCAGAGAGTTTTACTATAGGAGACAACGCTACTCGTATCGGCATCGTTCAGTTTTCAGATAATGCACAGCTTGAGTTACCCCTGAGTGGAGACATAGCGCAAGTGCAGGCTGCCATCCAACAAGTGCAACAGATAGACGGTGGCACTGAGATTGGTGCGGGGATTACACTTGCACAGAGCGAGATCGAAGCTAATGGACGCGCAGATGCGACACCGATACTCATTCTGCTAACCGATGGTAGCTCAAGAGATCCAGTACCTGTAGCCCAAGCTGCCCAGCGGGCAGGAACTCGGATCATTGCGGTTGGCGTGGGTGGCTACGATATTGACCAGTTGCAAGCAATAGCTTCAGAGCCGAAGGATCAGTCTGTTTTCATCGCTACATCTTTTGACGTACTCGCTACGATAGATGAGCGCATTGCTAAGGTTGCGTGCAATGCTGCTAGTGTCTTCTTTCCCTCATTTCCTCGCTTCCCGCTGTGGGTGCTGCTTTGCTTATCCCTCTTGTTGTTGCCTATTCCGCTGATCCTGTTAATGCGTGCCTTTACCCAACGTTCACTACGCAATGCACCTCTGCCTCCAACGCTACCCTTGCCACCAGTCTATGCAAATGGTCTTGAGCCAATCAAAGTCAGCTCTGATCCTCTCCCTTTTACGCCACTACCCTCACTTCAATACCAACCAGCCTTGTTGGTAGGGCTTGGCAAAGCGGGGAGATGGACATTAACGCATGTAAAGTCAACTCTCCATGAAGCTGGTGGAAATCTGCCAATTGGTTTGATCGCGTTCGATTTTGCTGAACAACCCAATCAGGATGCTAAGGATGAGCCAATTGCTGTACGTACAGCAACCCTCAATGAGGGGATCATTTCTATTCAGCTACAAGAGCAGGAACCCGCTGAATTACACCTACTAGCAAATACGCCATCAGCAGTCGAGCAGTTTGTCCAGCATGTTCAGGCTGAGCCTGATACTTACCCTATTCTGGCGCAGTGGCTCAATACCGTAGCTGTTACCGAACGCCACACAGTACTTCGGCTTCAATTTCTCGCCCAATTGCGTGAGGTTGCGGGGCAGCTTCGACATGCAATCCAGCAATTAAGCAGGCGTGATGGCAAAGATATTTTCTTAGTTGCATCACTAGAAGAAGATGCTGGTCTTGCGACAATGCTTGACTGCACGCAACTTGTGCAACTACTCAGTAAACAGCTCAAACTGCCAGTCGCCATTCATCTCTGGATTTATACACCTACACGCCGACTGCAATATGCTCCAGTTGCTGTTCCAGCTGCATGGACAGTGGTACGAACTCTTGAACGTCTGCAAACATGTTTTGCCAATCAACCTGCAACCCCGCCCTTGTTTGATTGGCATCTTACTGGCCTAGATACTGCATTGGATCAAACGGAGCGCGAAAAACTGACGACATCGTGCACAACAGTAAACAGTGATCGCTACACTAATCCATTGAGTACAATATCCTCCCAAAATGGGTTGTATGTAATGACCGCAGATGCAATTTGTGCGTTATTAGAAATACCAGCCGTGCAAGCATTTCAGGAACATCGGGCGAATGTAAATAGCCGCATTGCCCAATACCAACAAGAACTTGATGTCGCCTTGTACAGCAGTTGGGGGGCATTCACGTATCTCCTACGCCCAGCTGCTCTGGTTGCAGATGGAGCTGCACAGATCATTATGGACTGGCATGATGAACTTCTCGGCGAGTACCCACCATCTCTAAAACAAGATTTACAAGTACTTAGAACATCCCTGAATCAATCAACTTCTTACGGCATTTTCGATGTGCTTACCGCTCAAGAGTTCCTTGATTTTTCTACGCTGCTCGAAGCAAGTGAATTGCTAGAACCTACGAATGACATGGGGATGCTCGCACGATTTATGCCACAGACTATGCCCAATGCTGTCCGACGCACCCTTGCTGTTTCACCAGAACACACCCTAGAGCAAGCCTATCTCCAGTATGCCCATGATTATGCCGATGACCCCAACGGATTATGGTTTAGATACCTTGACGCACAAGCCACAAATATTCAGCTCCAGTTTCAACATCGGCTGATAGAATATGTGCTGTCTACTCTGAACGGAAATGCGACTGGAAGACTAGCAAGAACTCGCAATGTCTTGAATGCACTGCGGCAACGTATTCAGTTGTTACAGCAGCGTATTGAGCAGATGCACGCGACAGAAGATACACGCACCTCATTTCCTTCAGACCAGATGTTTGTGTCAGAGTTAAGCAAGTACAAGCCTAATATCTGGCGCAGAATAACTGGTAACGTTACATCTGCTCAGCAGGATGTACTCCTCAGTGAGCGACATAGCTATCTTACTCGTCGCCTAATCACCATGATCGCTGAACGGATGCGAACCCTTTGTCACACTTTAAGCGATATCATTCAACGAGTTGACTACGCACTCCTCGAACAGGTGGAGCGTATTCAGCGCGAGTATCATCTGGCTCAAGCTAATCTACAAGATGCTCATCAGCGTCGCCTCGAACAGATTGAGCGTGGTGCAGTGCAACATGAGTGGGGTATGCCCCATACCGCGGTCCTACCGTTACGTCAATTTCTTGATCCCAGTGTACCACTGCCAAATGATGTCCAGTTACGCAGACACGCCCAAAAACTACGCGAATATGTTGTCGGCCAACATATTCAGGAACTCTCGAATCGCTCATCGAAGCCAATACAGCCCCAGCATAGTCTCATCTGGACTTGGGATGATACCCAGCCAAACCCGTGTATGTTCGCGTATACACCGCCCGCATCAACTTCGATGGTGCAGCCTTATCGTGTTCCCAACGAGATCTCGCTACGCCAGATTGCGAATGAGATGTATGCGTGGGTCTGGTCGCTCAACTTAGTAGAATTACTTTCACACGAGCAGGATGACTCAAATCAATTCGCTATTCAGCTTGATAATGAGCGTGCAGCACCACCAGTCATTTACCGACCAACACTCCGTGATCGGCATGAACTTCATACCTTTCTTGTTGTCACACCCTCACAGGATAACCGCGCATTGGAGTGGTTGCACGGTATCATTGTTGCACAACAAAAGCGCGGTTTACAACACGCATCCCATCGTATGCTCAATGGAAACAACCCGTATCGCTTAAGCTATCTGCCATCCTACGAGATTATCGGAGCACTTGGATTGGGAGCTTTGCCTGACCACGATTGGCTCAAGGAGAGTTATCAGCACTATCCCACTCCTGTAGATCTACCATTGGCACGCCAAGAACAGCTTGCAGCGATGTATGAGCAGCAGGATAAGAATAAGAATTTGTCTATTCATCCTAATCTAGTTGATGTGCTCTTTGATCAAGAACGATTGCAGCTTTTTGCCAAAGCTCTGCTTGTTGGTGTAATCCGTGCTACAGGAAAGCAGCTGATTGTCATCCCATCCGTCCCGAGTAGCGCGGTTTCTACTTGGATTGATGCTCTCCGATGGCTAATGTATGGAGCTACTGTGCAGCAGGTAGAAGATTGGTCGGCACAGGTGCAGGTGTTATTTGCTACAGTTTCCATGAATACGTATGAAGCATGGCTTACCAATGGAATGCTAGCTTTGCTCAAGCAAAGCGATCAGGCGGCTGAACGAGACCTCGCGCAACTGTTACCGCTCATCTTGGATCCCTTGTTGTATTCACCTGAGGATTAACATGTCGTACCTTTACCTTGTGCAATCAACGATACTGAATAGTTAAAGGGGCTATATATGCAAGCTGGACAAATGCTTACTGGGAAACAAGGAAGGCAGTATCGCATCATCAAACCTCTGGGTCGTCCGGGATTGTTTGGGCAGGCATTCCTATGTCAACAGGCAGACACACGGGATGAATATGTTGTCAAAGCTCTGCGCGGTGATGCAACGCCTGAGACGCGGGAGCGAATGTTTCAAGAAGCAAGAACTCTTGAGCAGATTGCAGCTATTGAGCAAAAGCGAAGCGTTCACTACGCTGTGCGTCTTATTGATGAAAGTGATCGAGATGCTGCTGAGCCTTTTATTATCCTTGAGCGTGCCACCGGGAAGAATGTGCTTGATGATTTAGTTGAGCATATTACTGATTGGTACAAAGCTCCACTCCCAGAACCACTTGTGCTCGATATTGCGGTGCACTTTGCACAGGCACTGAGCTACGTCCACGAAGCTGGGCTAGCATACAATGATATGAAGCTCGACAATCTTTTCTGGCGCAGCGACCAGCCCCGTGATCCTTTGCGAATAATTGACTGGAATGTGACGACGGAATTGCGGGCTGCTCCGCAAGAGCTAGTCAACGATTGGGCACGGTTCGGAGCACGATTACATCACCTGTATACTGGTATCTCCATTGGGCTTGATCGTAACGGGGTGATTGTTGGTAAGCGTCCGTCGGGAATGCTCTGGGAGCGCACCCCGTATGGTATCCGTGCTTTGATTGAAAAAGCTCTGAGCAAAGGATACACGAGCGATGAACAACTGCTTACCGATCTCAAGCGGGAACGCGATCAGGCTTCAGCCGATGTCCCAGCCTTACTACGCCTAGCGCGTGCTGCTGACGGCCGAAACGCAGAGGTCCCCGAAATCCTTGCCCCCCTCTGGCGTGCAGAACACCTTCTCGCAGCTGATTCCACCAGCCAGAAGGACGAACTGCTCAAAGAGATCAAGGAACTTCGCCAGCGTGGGCTAATACGTCTGGGGCAAATTAGCGATGATAACCTGCAACAGCTGGAGCAGCTGCTCCTCAAGGGTGAGCGCAGCCTTGCACTCGACCAAGCAGAACGTCTTCATCGGCGTGTACAAGAAGCCAATCCGCAGGTACGGCGTTGGCTTTGGGTTACCCAATTTGCGACTGCTCGGCCTGATTTGTATGCACAATTCAGTGCCCAACTCCTTGATGCTCTGAAGAAATTTCAGTCTGAAGACTATGCGGCAGCACGCAAAATATTAACCAATATGCTTGGCAGTGGAGATGAGCTGTTTGACAATTTCAACTACGAAGCGAGTGCATACGAGGCAGCACAAGCACAGCAATATCAAACTGCGCTCGAACGACTGAATAAAGTCATCCCTCTCGGACATACAAAAGATCTCCTAGTATTCAAGGAAACGCTTGAGCAACAGCAGCGGTTGCAAGAAGGCCAAGCAGCGGATCGTGCATCTGCTGCCGCGATCTACAAAGACACTATTGCCAGCAGTAAGATTGCACAGCAGAAGTTCCAGCAGGCACAAGACGCGCACGACTATGTTGAAGCCCGAACAGAGACTCAGAAGGCGATCAAGGGATTGGCTGATCTCCAGCGCAACTATCAACCCTACCTGCCCGAGATTGAGCAGGGCGCAGAGCGGTTGCCTAGTGGGGACGACCTAATCCGAAACCGTGAACGGCTCGATGCAATCATCGCACTAAGAAACACCTGTGACAAGTTGCTCCAGCACCAGACTGCTTCCACAATAAAATCACCTATGCTTGCTGATCGCATCAACTTTATTGAGCACATACAGCCTATAATTACAGCTTTTGAACAAAAACGTGAAGCAGTACGAACAAGTGTTTCCGAAGATCAGTGGCAGCAGGTTCAGCGAGCATTGCAGATCAGCGATGCAGAAATGGTTGTTGCACAGGTGCGAGACCTCCAGACGCATTTCGTGACGATTAACGCGTACCGTGAAATGTCTGAGGGTGAACGGGCGATCCAGCCAAAAGAAAAACTCACAGAGCTAACCGATGCACTCGATTTTATCCAACGACAGGGAATTACGCAGTTCTCCGCGCAAGACGTAGGAGACAACTCGTTACAGAGGATTGAAGAGCAGGTGAAGCAACGTTTAGCAGAACTTGATCCTGTCAGCCGAAAGGAACTTGAAGATGAATTAGCCCAGCTTACCGAACAGATCAGGCAGATACAAGAAACGTTCAATCTACAGCTTAAAGACTTTCGCCAGAAACTCTCAGCCACAGACCAGCTTACAGAACAGTTAAGGCAGACAGGGAAGACGTTCACGCAACAGCTTAATCAGCGTACCGAAGAGCTGAAAGAAAAGCAAGAAGCACAGGAGACAGCGCAGAGGGATACCACTTCGGCTACAGATTTCTCTATCGCGTTGAGTAGCGGTGACTATGAACGTGCGCTTGCTGTGATTAAGCAGCTTGCACAAGAATCCACCAACTTCAAGAAGATAGCGTTAGCACTCAAGCTCCTCAATGCTGTGGTATTGCACCTACTCAACCAGACCAGTACCCTGAGCTACACAGATTTTGCGAACCTGTCGAAGGAGCAACCCCTATCGCTACATTTTGCTACAGTGGAAAAATTAGCAGATTCCATATCCACACCGGCGGATCACTGCGTGCGGACTGCCATTGAGCTAGGCCGTAACCTTTCGCTCTCTGAGCTAAAGGAACGTGCTCAGCAAACGAGTAACACTGTTAAGGATGCACCTCCCGAAATCTCGAACCGCCTGAAGCGAATACAGGGTATCGCTGAGTTTTTTCGCCAACAATATGAGAATTACCCGCCCCAACCCACGCCTGAAGCTGATCTCGATAAAATGGAAGCGTATGTCACTTCACTGGAGCGTAACCAAATCGCAGTCGAACATGTCCAAGAATTGCCGTATGCACAGACACTGTATGAGCGGGCTAAAGAGCTATACAAGTCCGATCTTCGGACTAGCAAACAGGAGAGCGACCCGCGCCGACGTGAAGAAGCTGAAGAACGCTGCGAGAGGTGGAAGCGTATCCGCGAGGCCCTGCCAGCAAAAAGAAGGATGACGAGCTAGCTCGGCTTGAAGCCGAGCTAGCTCAGGTAGATTTCGAGCAACGCATAAGAGCAGCTCGGCAAGACCCTACCTCCGCCCTCGCCACGGCGATCCGCGTCGGCAGTGCGCAGCAGCTACAGTCCGCACTGGACAGACCTGACTCCGCTACCCAATCCAAAGCCCCGCTCTGGCAGTGGGGAGCGGTAGCATTGGTGCTGATGCTGGTCGGTGTATCTGCATTCATACCACCGATAAGAAAAAGTATCCAAGCAGGTCTAGCAGGGATAGGTATACTTCCGCCCGCCGCCACCGCAACGCCACTCGCCGCCACCGCAACGCCA
>PHFO01000069.1 GCA_002861535.1 Cyanobacteria bacterium M5B4
CTCCCTCAGGAATTGTTACCCCTGCTTGGGAAAGAGTAGCAGTAGGATTGGCTAAAAATTTCTGCTTGAATTCAGCATCAGACCAGGCTGCCCGAAATAGGTCTTGGACAGAAGCAATAGTCATAACTAAGTCCTCTAAATAAAATAGTTGGCTAGAATGAGTCTTCCTCAAGAAGACCCACTCCATTTAATCAATGAGTAACGATCGGGAATTAACCGAAGAGGTTACCGAAACAACCCTTACACCGTTCATGATGGTGTTAATGATCTTGCGGCAGTTACGTACAGAGAAGCGAATGATAGAAGAGAACCAGCCACCAGCAGCTACAGTTTCCAATTCAGCGGTAGAGAGTTCGCGTTCGCCATCTTCAGAAGGACGAGGCAATACAAAGTAAGCCTTGTCAGCGGTTTGCTCGAATACAGCAACGTTAGACTCTTCGGGAATTACCAAGCCGGTTTCGCGAGCAATTACTGCCTTGGGATCAGCCAACATTTCTGCACGGAGGTCAGCGTCGTTAGCAGCACGAGCGATCAATTGAGCAATCAAGTCGCCTTCGGTTTCAAAGGTGCTAGCAACTTCAGCAGAAGGAATTACCAAGTAGAGGTTGTTTTCGTTTTCTTCGAGGACGGTCAATTCAACGTTGTCAGCAACGGTTACACCAACTTGGGAGAGAGCAGCCTTGGGGTTGCTGATGAACTCTTGCTTGAAGGATGCATCAGACCATACGGTGTTGAGCAACTCTTGCATAGAAGTGATTTGGGTCATAACTTTAGTCCTTGTAAGGTTTAGGGTGGACACTTGTTAATGTACAGGGCATTTCCCTCAACGAATTGACTTATTTTTCGGAAACAATTGCCCTTTTTTTCGCCCCCGATCGGGTGCCAGACCAAAGCCAATCTGGAAATAAATAGGACTTACGCCCCCTGAGCTTGTTGAAGGGAGCAGCGGGAATGAGGCTACCTAAGTCCTGAAATAGTTAGGAGTGAGTCTCCTCTGCAGGGAACTCACTCCTTTAGACAAAATAATGATTTGGGATTAACCGAAGAGATTACCGGCGGCAAAAAATGATAGTTCTAAGGCAACGGATTTTAGTGAAAAAGAAGAAGGGACCGGGGAAAACACTACCGGCAGCCACAGTTTCCAGTTCAGCGGTAGAGAGTTCGCGTTCACCGTCTTCAGAATGACGGGGCAACACAAGGTAAGCCTTGTCAGCGGTTTGCTCGAATACAGTAACCTCGGACTCTTCAGGAATTACCAAGCCAGTTTCGCGAAGAATTACTGCCTTGGGATCAGCCAACATTTCTGCCCGCAGAGCGGCATCGGTAGCAACCCGGGCAATCAGCTTAGCAATAGGATCGCTGTCTTCACTAATTTCTTGGGTAGCTTCAGTAGAAGGGATAACGAGAAAAAGATTGTTCTCAGTTTCTTCCAAAACGGTCAATTCAACGTTGTCAGCAACCGTTACACCAACTTGGGAGAGGGTAGCTTTGGGGTTGCTAATAAATTCTTGCTTGAATGCCGGATCAGACCAAATGGTCTTGAACAGCTCTTCCATGGAAGTAATTTGGGTCATAACCTTAGTCCTTAATTATTATTCAGGGAGGACATCTATATAAACTACACGAGATTCTCCTAAACTAATTGACTGATTTTTTGGGAAACAATTGCCCTTTTTTTCGCCCCGATCGGGTGGTAGACTAGGGGTAATTTATGACTCAAGATCAATGGAAAAGGTTCTGATCGTTGACAACGACATCGACAGCTTAGACACCTTGGAGCGAGTTCTAAGAAAAGAATTCAAGATTTTCCGCGCTGGGAACGGATTTGAGGCGATCCATGTCCTCGATCGGGAAGGGGAAATGGCGCTGGTAATTTCGGAATTGAGTATGCCGGTGGTAGATGGCGTGGAATTTTTGATGGGGATGATGCACGCCTATCCCGAAACTGTGCGCGTAGTACTCACGCGGAGCCTAGACCCCGATCTATTACTGGCTGCCGTCAACGATCTTAAACTATTCCGTTATATGGTCAAGCCCTTTAATCGGGATGAACTATTATTAGTGGTACGCCAGGGGGTGGAACTCTATCGCATCGGCAAAGGGCAAAAGCTGAATGCCCCTCCTGTGGGAGTGCTACAGTTTCCTGAACGTAAACCAGAGTATCTCACGATCGATATTGATCAAGACCAATGTCAGGCGCAAGTAGAGGCTCTTATTTCTTCTCCTTTCTTTCGTGCTTTAGCGGAAGAAACCGATGTGACACCGCCCCCAGCTAGGCGCTCTGAATATTTTGACTTTTTACATGACTATGAAACTCCTGAATTTGACCTAAATTCTTTATTGCCTGATGACCAAACAATACCCCAAAGCAAAGAAGAAGATGAAGATAACACTCTTTTCTTAATTCGTGATTTTATCTCCCATGCCGACGAAGAGTCATCTGTCAATCAAACAGTAATACAAGAAGAAGATATAAACACTGCCATCGATGCCGATCAGACCCAACCCCAAGATGACATGATGGCTTTAATCAGCGAATTTGTCGGTGAAAAACCAAACCCAGCTGTTGCCGATAAAGCCCGTAAAATAACTCACAATAAGAAGGAAAAAGAACAAAAGCCAGACCCCCCAGAGGAAGATTTCATAGAAGAAATTGACACTCTAATTCAGAAACTAGAGGAGCAGGAAAAAACTAAACCGAAAACGAACAAAATTTCTGATAATCCCCTAGATTCGCCTGAATTTCGCGAATTGCAACGGCAATCAAATGCTCTCATTGCCCGCATTATCCGATCGTGGGGTTGACGGTAGTGCCATTCCTCTGTATTCTGATGTCAAACTAGCAGAGAGACATCCTGTGTCAGCCGTTCTACTGCAAACCCTGACCAGTCAGGAGATTGACTGGATAAATGCCGCAGGGGATCGCTCTTCCCTCGGTCATGGTTCTAACCTTGTGCATCAAGGGGAGGTGTTAGATAATCTCCATATTGTTTTAGATGGTTCTCTTGCCTTTAAGGTCAAGCAAGCTGACGGAGAGAACATCCTTGCCCAAGCCTTAGACGTTTTAAGCGGCGATAGTAAGGAGCTTTACCGTTTAGATGCGGGGGAAATTATCGGCGATGTGCCCCTTGCCCAACCTCAGCCAGCTTTGGGGGACTGTCAAGTAGTAGAAGATGCCATGGTGCTTTCCATACCGCGCCTGCGAATTGAAGATAAAGTGAATGAAGATGAAGAGTTCGCTGCTCATTTTTATCAGGCAATGGCATCTTTGTTGATCGATCGGTGGCACCGTTTGATTACCGAATCGGAAGGCAGAATTGGGGAAGGTCAGTTCCATCGCGATTCGTTGTTCATTTTTAGTCAGTTCGACGATCGAGATTTAGACTGGATTGCGGCGCGGGGAGTGGTTTCTACCCTAGAAAAAGGTTCGTTGTTATTGCAAGCTGGCAGACCAGTAGAAAATTTAATCATTATTTTGCAAGGTAAGCTTCAGGTATTTGTACCGGAAGAAGACAACATCCTCTTGCAGGCGTTTGACGCGATCGGGGAACCCTCGACAGCTAATCTGGGCAAAAAGATCGGCATGGTACAGGAGGGGGACATGGTGGGAGAAACTGCCTTGATCGATAACCGTCCCGCCGATGTGAGTATAGTCAGTGTGGAGCGCAGTGTAGTTTTACTGATTCCGAGGCAGGCTTTAGCGATTAAGCTGCAGCAAGATGCAGGCTTTGCCAGTCGGTTTTATCGGGCGGTGGCGTTTTTGGTCTCCGATCGGTTGCGCTCTTTAATCAGTCGGATTGGTTTTGGCAGACGCACCTATGGCGATTTGACAGACGAAAATTTGTTGGAAGAAGAAGCCTCAGTCCTGATCTATCTGATAGTCTATACCTAGCGGGAACCCGTTTCCGCTGGTTGTTACAACAACTCCGCATCCAGGCATAACTTATGAGTGATTCTATCTTTCGCAAGGAATCGATCGAGCGTCTAGCTTCTCCCGAAAAACTTGATCAACTGATGCAAGTTGTAAATCCGGTAGGATGGGTTCCTTTAGCGACAGCAGCCTTTTTAGTCGGTGGGGTAGGAGTGTGGGGATTTCTGGGCAGAATCCCCATCACAGTTACGGGGCAGGGCGTGCTGATCTATCCCCGTCAAGTGCAACCTCTCACTGCCGCAGGGTCAGGTAAGATTTTAGAGTTGCTAGTTCAGCAGGGGTCGGAAGTAAAGAGGGGCGATGCCATTGCCCGCCTAGATTTGCAAGAGACAGAAAAACAACTGCAACAACAAAAGCTACGCTTAGAAGAACTAGAACGCCAAGACCAACAGGTAAAAGAACTCCAGGCATTGAGACAAGACCTAGAAATTAACACGATCGAGCAACAACGCCTCAGTATTCAACAACGGATAGCTAACACTGAAGCCCTCTTGCCGATACTGCGAGAAAAAAACCTGGGGGCGATCGTTCAAGAACGGCGCGAATTACAAGAACAACGGCAACGTATATCTGACCTTTTACCAGACATCGATCGCCGTTTAGAAGCAAGACGCAAGTTATTCGATCGCAAAGAAACGGAAGAAGGGAAAGAAGTAAAAGCCCCCGCTATTACGGAAGATGTGCTGTTACAAGTACAACAGGAACGCTTAGACCTGCTTACCCGTATTGCTAACATCGATACCAGATTGAAGGACTTAGAAGCCAGGGAAGCTGATGCTCAGCGCGTCTTTCGTGACAACAGCAACACTCTTTTAGATTTACAAGCCCAACTGAGGGAATTAGATAACCGGCTGGCAACATCCAGGCAACAGTCTTTAGAGTCGGACAGTGTGCGAAAAAATCAAATTCTGGAAGTTAAAAGCAGTATTGCCCAGTTGGAATTGCAACTTTCTACTGGTTCAGTAATTCGTTCCCAAGAGAATGGCAAAATTTTAGAACTTAACATCGCCCCTGGGCAGATTGTGCAACCAGGAGTCAGACTAGGCACGATCGAGACCTTTAGCGATCGAGGTAGAGACCTACAAGCCATCAGTTATTTCCCGATCGAAGACGGCAAAAAGATCGACCAACAGATGATCAAACTAAACAGCCGCAAGGAAAAACTAAAAGCCCAGGTCACCCCCAATACGGTTCGCCGCGAACGCTTCGGGGGCATTAAAGGCTCAGTAACTAGAGTTTCCCCCTTCCCCATCACAAGAGAAGGGGCAAGTAACATTATCGGCAACCCAGAGGTAGTAGAAACTATCTCCTCCCGCAGGGCACAGTTAGAGGTCACGATCGAGTTAGAAAAGGGCGATACTCCCAGTGGCTATGCCTGGTCTTCTTCCCAAGGACCGGAGGGGCAGATCACCCCTGGCACAACGGCATCGGTAAGGGTGATTGTGGAAGAAGTGCCGCCGATTACTTTTGTTTTACCATTCTTGCGTACTTTCTTTGGCTTGAGTTAATGACAACAACTAAACCGAAAAAGATCAAAATACCGCGCCCGGTTACTACCCCGACCCTATTGCAAATGGAGGCAGTAGAATGTGGGGCTGCTTCCCTGGGCATTATCCTTGCCTACTACGGCAGAATCGTTCCCCTGCCAGAATTGCGCCGTGCCTGTGGCGTATCGCGGGATGGCAGCAAAGCCTCTAATGTCCTCAAAGCTGCCGAGTTTTATGGTATGAAGTCCCAGGGGTTCAAAAAGCAACTGGATTCCCTCAAGGAGTTACAACCTCCTTACATCATTTTTTGGCATTTCAATCATTTTTTGGTCGTAGAAGGGATCAAAAACGATCGAGTCCTGCTCAATGATCCCGCCCAGGGCAGACGATCGGTGAGTTGGCAGGAATTTGACGAGGGTTTCACGGGGGTAGTTTTAGTCATGACCCCTGGGGAAAATTTCCGCAAGGGGGGAGAGCGCCCTACGATCTGGAAGGGCTTGTGGAAGCGGTTACAGCCCTCTTTGTTGCCCTTGTTTTATTGCATCAGCGCTGGTTTTTTGTTGGTGCTGCCCCAGTTGGCGATTCCGGTGTTTGGCAAGGTTTTTGTCGATAACATTTTGATCGATGGACGGACGGAATGGTTGCGCCCTCTGTTGTTGGGCATGGGTTTAACGCTGTTGATGCGCTTGCTGATTCGGGGGTTACAGTTGCTCTATCTACGCCGCCTCAAGATCAAAATGGCGGTGGAAATGTCGGGTAAGTTTTTGTGGCATATCCTCCATTTGCCGGTGAGTTTTTATGCCCAGCGCTTTGCGGGGGAAATTAGCGCCAGGGTGCCCCTCAATGATAAGGTCGCCGATGTGTTGTCGGGCAATCTCACCACTACGGTGATCGATTTATTTTTGGCTGTGATCTATGCCGCTGTGATGTTCTCCTACAATGTGCCCCTGACGATCGTGGGGGTCGCCTTTGCGGCGGTGAATATTGCTGCCCTGCAGTTGGTCTCCCGCAGCCGGGTAGATGCCAATATGCAGTTGGCGATGGCTCACGGCAAGGTGGATGGGGTAGGCATCAGTGGTTTGATGAGTATTGAAACGATCAAGGCTTCGGGCTTGGAGTCGGACTTTTTTGGGCGTTGGGCGGCTACTATGCCAGGGCGATCAACATTCAGAATAATTTAGGAGTGCTCAATCAACGCCTGGGGGTTTTACCTTCTACTTTGCAGTCTACGGCGAATACTACCCTGCTCTTGTTCGGCGGTCTACAGGTGATGGACGGCAAGCTCAGTATTGGGGATTTAGTGGCATTCCAGAGTTTGCTTTCTAGTTTTTTAGACCCGGTCAATAACTTAGTCGGTTTTGGTAGTACTCTGCAAGATTTAGAAGGAGACCTGAGCCGCTTAGATGATGTCTTGCAAAATCCCTCTGATCGGCGCGTGTCTGTCACTACCCCAGAAACGACAACGGCAAGGCTCCAGGGCATGATCGAGTTGCGGGATATTACCTTTGGTTACAGCCGAGTCAGTCCACCGATCGTGGAAAATTTCAACCTCACCCTGAAGCCAGGGGAACGGGTGGCGTTGGTAGGGGCGAGCGGATCGGGGAAATCAACGGTGGCAAAGTTAGTGGCGGGCTTGTATGAACCCTGGTCAGGGGAAGTCTTGTTTGACGGCAAACCCAGGTCAGAAATTCCGCCTTACGTCATGACTAATTCCCTGGCAATGGTAGAGCAGGAAGTGTTTTTATTCGGCGGCACCATTCGCGACAATCTCACCCTGTGGGACACGACTATTCCTATGGCGGACATTTTGCAGGCAGTGGAGGATGCGGTGATTTTCGACACGATCCGCATGATCCCTGGGGGCTTAGATGCGGAATTGCTGGAGGGGGGCGTAAATTTGAGCGGGGGGCAAAGGCAGCGGTTAGAAATTGCCCGAGCGTTGGTCACTAATCCCTCCATTTTGATTTTAGATGAAGCCACCAGTGCCCTGGATACGGAGTCAGAATTTCAGATCGTGCAGAACCTGCGCCGTCGTCAATGCACCTGTGTGGTCGTCGCCCACCGGTTAAGTACGATCCGCGACTGCGATGAGATTATCGTCTTCGATCGGGGCAAGGTCGCCCAGCGGGGCACCCACGAAGATTTGATTGCCCAGCCCGGGGTTTATCAGGACTTACTGGCAAGTGAGGAGGCAGGGGAGGATGAATAAGACAGTTAGTATAGAAGGCTTTAGTCTGAAAGCCTATGAACTCAGGGCAGTCACGGAACCCCTCTGGGTCAAGGATGGTAGCGTTTCTGTTTATCTGCAAAAGTGCCAAAATCATCAGCCTGTGGGCAGGCGGCAATTCCTATTTAGTGTGCCCCCTGGGGAGATGATCTGGCATACAAGTCCTGAGAGCGATTATCAACTATGGCTAGAAGCAGAGACAGAGGCAGAACTACAGCCGATCGGGGACAATCTCCCCATGGCAGCCCTAGCGCCCTGGGTGCACCGCCTGGGCAGTTATTTAGCTAGTTTTCAGTCCCCCCCCGTAATCACCCTCTATTGCCAAGAAGAAGAGCATTTCACCCTACTAAAAGGGCAGAAACTCCGTCCCCAGAAGTCCATGGTGCGCCTGATCCAAGTAGCTAAGGGAGAAGTGAAATGGCAGGGGGATTTAGCCTTTGTTTTATTAGCCGGTAGCGGTTGGTTGCCTCTGGGGGATGGCATGTGGGTAGAGGCGGTAGCTCCCAATAACTTGGTGAAGGTGGAAGTGGATATTACCACCCCCGATCGGTTGCGTCCCCAGGAATTACGGCGCAGTCTCGACTATTTGATGTCCTATTTCTTGCGCTATGTGCAACGCCAAGAAGCGCTGCTGGCGGAGGCAGAACTATCCCGCTTGCAGGCGCGCGCCCAGCTCAATGTGCAACTGCTACAGCGTGCTAATGCCGAATTGGTTTCTGTTTTGGATGCCAAACAAACTGAGTTCAGTCAGGAGGGTTCCCCCCTCACGATCGTGATGGGAGCGGTGGGCAAGGCGATGGGGATCAAAATTGTGCCGGCAGCAGCTTCCGAAAATTTACGGCGGGTGAAAGAATTAGAAGCGATCGCCAGGGCATCAAAAATCAGAGTGCGTCAAGTTTTACTTAGGGATAAGTGGTGGTTAGAAGACAGTGGTCCTTTGGTGGGATTTGTCTTACCCGATCGTGCCCCCGTTGCCCTTTTGCGGGACAAGGGCTATTACGAAATTTTCGATCCTAGCGATCGCAAACGTCAGATAGTTGATGCCCGCATCAATGCCCAGCTAGACAGTCAAGCCTATATGCTCTACCGCCCCCTGCCCCAAAAATTACAATCGGGGCTGGGCTTATTAAAGTTCGGCTTCCAGGGACAGATCAAAGACATCATCACGATCGTGGTCTTGGGCATAGCGATCACCTTGTTGGGCATGGTAGCGCCCCAGGCAACGGGCTTATTGATTGACAGTGCCATTCCCGATGCCGATCGGGGTTTGTTATTCCAGATCGGGTTAGCCCCCATAGCCGCCACCTTTGGCAGTGCCATCTTCCAGTGGAGTAGGGGTATGACGCAGATGCGGGTAGAGACCGCCGCCGATGCCGTCACCCAGTCCGCCGTATGGGACAAGCTATTGACCCTGGGCATTCCCTTCTTTCGCTTGTATGCCACTGGAGATTTAGAGGGCAGAGTATCCGCGATCGGGGAAATCCGTAAAAGACTGGGGGGCAATACCCTAGAAACTCTCTTTACCAGTTTCTTTTCTATCCTTAATCTGGGCTTGTTATTTTATTACAGCCCTACCCTAGCAGTTTTAGCTTTAATTATAGGGATTATTTTAGTTGTCTTTACGACTTTAATGAGTCTGATCATTGTTAGAAATGAAAGACCGCTGCAAGAATTAAAAGCTAACATCTTTGGTACAGTTGTACAACTGATTAACGGTATTACCAAACTAAAGATAGCAGGAGCAGAAGAAAGAGCCTTTAACTATTGGACACAGCAGTATAGTAAACAACAGCGCTTAGTTCTAAAACAACAGGAAATCCAAGACTTAATTCAGTTATTTACTTCTGTTTTACCGATTTTGAGTTCTGGTCTTTTATTCTGGTTAGCAGTCTTTCTCCTCAACCGTGGGGATAGCGAAAGCGGTAGGGTAGCTTTGACCACCGGTAAGTTTTTAGCGTTTAACACTGCCTTTGGCACCTTTTTAGACGGGGCATCTCAACTTAGTAACACCTTTACAGATGTTTTAGATGTAGTGACTCTATGGGAGCGGGGCTACCCTATTATTAGCACTAAACCAGAAATTGCCCCCAATGCCACCGATCCTGGAGTTTTGCAGGGACAAATTCAAGTCGCCCATCTTTGTTTTAGATACCGTCCAGAGGGTGCTCTAACCCTAGATGATGTCAGTTTTTACGCTGAGCCAGGGGAATTTATCGCCCTTGTGGGACCGTCCGGCAGTGGCAAATCCACCGTCTTACGTTTGTTATTGGGCTTTGAACAACCAGAGTCTGGTTCCATCTTCTATGACGGACAGGAATTAGGAGGACTGGACATCTACGCCCTGCGGCGACAGATCGGGACGGTCTTACAAAACGGCAGAATTATGTCTGCTTCTATCTTTGAAAATATTGCGGCTGGGGCTGTAATCACGATGGAAGAAGCTTGGCAAGCAGTACGCATGGCTGGTATGGAAAACGACATCAAACAAATGCCCATGGGTCTGCACACGATCATCAGTGAAGGAGGTACAAATCTTTCTGGCGGACAAAGACAGAGATTACTCATTGCCCGATCGATCGTGTTAAAACCATCTATCCTCTTTTTTGATGAAGCCACCAGCGCCCTCGATAACCGCACCCAAACGATCATCAGTAAAAGTTTAGAAGAACTGCAAGTGACCCGTATTGTGATCGCACACCGCTTGAGTACCATCCGTCACGCCGATCGGATTTATGTGTTAGAAGCAGGCAGGGTAGTACAAGTAGGCACCTTTGCAAAATTACAATCCGAAGAAGGTTTATTTTCCCGTTTGATCGCCCGTCAGTTAGCCTAGTCCCTATAGGCTAGACGATACCCAATCAACGCTCGCATCCTTGTTCTCAGAAACCGCTACCTGGGTTCTAAGATTAGGACTTACGCCAAGTAAAATTCCCCGCTGTGGAGAAGGGAAGCAGATCAATTCTTTCTAGTCCCCTCTCCCGTTTTGGGAGAGGGTTTCAGAAAAAGCAACGTAACCTGAGTGGGACAAAAATTTGAGTTATCAAGGTCTGATTGACTAACGGTTTGAGTATTGCCCCTCATCCCCTTTCTGGGTTGCACCCTCTCCCTTTTTGGGAGAGGGCTGGGATGAAGCTTTCAGAAAAAGCAACTTAAGTCCTGATAGTTTTTAGTATTGATTACCATAAGCAAACCTCAATTGAAATAGATTAAAATCTATGGTTTACTTGATATTGATAGAAATAAAATTATTCAACTAGCACCCTATGTCAATTTTTAATTTGCTACACACCAAAAACCTCAGAGCTGATGTCTTTGGGGGTGTGACCACAGCGATCGTGTCTTTACCCCTTGCCCTTGCTTTTGGGGTTGCCTCTGGTGCCGAGAATGGTTCTTTAGTAGGACTATACGGTGCGATTTGTGTAGGCTTTTTTGCTGCTTTGTTTGGCGGCACTCCCACCTTAATTTCGGAGCCGACGGGACCTATGACCGTAGTGTTTACCACTATTTTGGCGAGTCTAACTGCCAGTGATCCGGAAAATGGTCTAGCCATGGCATTTACAGTGGTAATGGTTGCCGGATTATTTCAGATTATCTGCGGCTATTTCAAACTGGGCAAATACATAACCAATATGCCCTACAGCGTTATTTCTGGTTTTATGTCAGGCATTGGTGTAATTTTAATTACTTTACAAATTGCTCCCTTTTTAGGACAGGGAACTCCCAAGGGAGGAGTGCTGGGTACAGTTTTGGCACTTCCAGATTTGATTCAAAACACAAATGTCCTAGCTTTGATTTTGGCGCTAATTTCTGTAGCTGTTATTTACACGGTGCCCTCCCGATTCAAACGGTATTGTCCGCCCCAGTTATTGGCTCTGGTGGTAGGTACGGCGGCAGCATTGATTTTCTTCCCTAATCAGAATATTCCCACTATTCCCGATATTCCCATGGGATTGCCTAATTTACGCTTCCCTTCTTTTAGCCCCAATCAGTTTACAACTATTTTGATTGATGGCATTGTCTTGGGTCTGCTGGGCTGCATTGACACTCTGCTAACGGCGGTGATTGCCGATAGTTTGACCCGTACGGAGCACAATTCAGATAAGGAATTGATCGGTCAAGGGATTGCCAACATAGTTTCAGGTGTTTGTGGAGGACTGCCTGGGGCTGGGGCGACCATGGGTACAGTGGTGAATATACAGACTGGAGCAAAAACTGCGGTTTCGGGAATTACCAGAGCGGTGGTACTTTTAGCAGTAGCACTTTTTGCCGCTCCCTACGCCAAATATATTCCTATGCCAGTATTGGCGGGAATTGCTCTCAAGGTTGGTATTGATATTCTCGATTGGAGTTTTCTCAAGCGTGCCCACGTCGTTTCCAAAAAAGGAACTTTCATTATGTATGGGGTGATGGCACTGACGGTATTTGTGGACTTGATTGTGGCAGTGGGTGTCGGAGTATTTATTGCCAACATTCTCACTATTGACCATCTCTCCCAATTCCATTCCCAAAATATCAAAGCGATCACTGATACTGATGATTCTGCTGATTCTATTCCTATGACTGCCGCAGAAAAGGAGTTACTCGATCGAGGCAATGGTAGGATTCTCCTCTTCTATTTGAGTGGACCAATGATTTTTGGGGTGGCGAAAGCGATCGCCCGTGAACACCGCGCCATGGGAGATGCCTCGGTGCTGGTGCTGGACTTGCAAGACGTGCCGAGGTTGGGAGTAACTGCTTCCTTAGCGATCGAGAATATGATCCTTGATGCTTGTAGTCGCAAGCTTACAGTTTATGTAGTCGGGGCTGCTCCCAAGGTAAAGCAACGCTTAATTAGTTTAGGAGTAGACCAAGTCATTGGAGAAGAGAATTGGATTGACGATCGCAAAACGTGCTTGGAGTTAGCTTTGCAAAAGATTGCATCTGAGAATACTTTCTCCGTACTTAACCCTGCCTGAATGACGTAGTGGAAAAGCCCTCACCCTCTCCCCAAAAGGGAGAGGGAACAAGAAAAAATTGATACACTTCCTGAAGGATCATTTCCCTTCCACCTTGGCGGGAATTTTTCACATGCTGTCATAGATTTTCTGTCCAACTCGATCGCCATGCTTCTTCTGCTTCGATCGTTAGTTTTATCTTTCGTTTTTGCTCTAAATCTAGTTTTAATTTCTCTTTGCGATTAGTCAATACTCTTAATTCACCCCGCTGGGACATGACGTTACGATCGGTAAATTCAACCTCTTGCAACCGTAAAACTACTCTGGGAGAGCCTTCGGCTAATTGGGGCAATATATGATTCTGGGCAAGAATAAAGTTTGTTTGTTCAGTAAACTCATTGATGGTTAGGTTTAACAACCGATCGATTTCATCAGGACTTTGTTCTGTTACGTTGACTTGAAATAATTCAACAATCTTATGTTGCAAACGATCGGCAACTGCCACAATACTAGACTGCAACAACTGCCGATCGGAGGGAGATAACTGCAAAAAACGACTAGGATAATGACTAGTACAGATGCTAAAAGTGGCTAAAATTAACTGCCGTCTTGTAGCCTGAGCTACCACTTGAGCATATTCTAAGTAAAGAACCTGGATGCGATGGTTTAATTCCACGATCGAAGATTCTAAGTCTTGAATTTCTTGCTCTAGGGAAGCGGTCATTTTTTCTTTTTCTTAGATGTCGATTTTGGTTTAGCTTCGGCTTTGGGAGGAGCAGCGACTACTTCATCACTGGCTTGGGCGGGTTCAGGAGCAGCGACTACTTCATCACTGGCTTGGGCGGGTTCAGGAGTAGCGACTACTTCATCACTGG
>PHFO01000070.1 GCA_002861535.1 Cyanobacteria bacterium M5B4
TACGCCCCTCACCCCCAGCCCTCTCCCAAAACGGGAGAGGGGAGCTAGTTTTTAAGGTAAAAGCTGTAAGAATAATAAAGAAAACTTTAGATTTAACTGTAGAACTTATTACATAACGATCGAATACAACCGCCGTCAATGACTTGGAATGAGATGATATAAATAATTTAGCCTGGGGTTAGGTGCAGTCATTTTTTATGTTGTATAAATTTTTGCGACATAAAGACCGCCAACCGCACACTAAAGTGACAGCGATACCAAGCGGTTTTAAGGTGTATTTCCCGATTAAATAACTTGGACTTGAGCTTGTTGCCACTGTTCGGGGCTGTAAGTCTTCAGTTGTAGCGCATGAATGGAACCGTCATCTAAATAGGACTTAAGAGCATCATTCACTAAGCGGTGTTGTTTGATCATCGTCTGTCCCGCAAACTGCTCTGCTATCACGATCGCTGTGAAATGCTGTCCATCGTTGTAGGGGTCTTCTACGCGAACCTGTGCCCCAGGAATAGCTTCCTTAATCAGAGTAGTAATTTGTGCCGCTGAAACCATGGCTTTATCGTATTGATCACTTTTTTAATTTACCACAAAATTTTTGTGCTCCCGATAGCTGAATTTAAGCTAAGATAAAAATCCTGTCTGGAGAGATGGCCGAGTGGTCGAAGGCGCAGCACTGGAAATGCTGTGTGGGGCAACTCACCGAGGGTTCGAATCCCTCTCTCTCCGTTGTCAACGGGCGGCTTTACTGGCACAATGGCATTAGTTAGGGTGAAAGGCTATGGAACCGATCGTTTTTTGGCAGCAGGGCATCGCGGATGGAGAAGCTAAGTTAGCGCTAATTAAGGAGTGGTGGCAGGGACTGACGGGTAAAGATGTATTATGGCAACAACGCCCCATCCCTGAAGACAATGACCTAAACAAGGTCAACTGGGAATTACAAAAGTTTGATGAAGAATTTGTCCCCCTCAAAACAGAACTGCGGGGCATTACTCTCTACTGGCAACGTCCTACGGACACAGCAGAACGCAACCTTACCCCCGCCGCCCTGAGACTCGATCGGCAAGCCCTCACCCTCGATATTATGCCCGATTCCACCCGTAACTATTTTGTGCGAGTCACTTCTAAGGAGCCTACCTACCAGTTAATTCGTCTCGTTTACCCCCGCATAGAATTTAATGGCAATTCCCTAGTATTCAAAGATGAAGCAACTATGACGGCGGTCGAGGTAGAATTAACCCCAGAACAACTAGAGCAAATCGTGACCGATCTGCAAAAATGACCGCCGCAGACTGGCTCCACTGCCTCCGATCGTCTTCCTTTTTCCAGGGATTGCCTTCTAGTGCAGTAGAGCGAGCAACGCTGAAAATGATTACAAGACAGCATCCCGCCGATCGGGTCATTCTGCTAGAAAATGACTGGGGCAACTCAGTTTACTTTGTCTTGCAGGGCTGGGTCAAAATTCGCACCTACAACCTAGACGGCAAAGAAGTCACCCTCAACATTTTGGGTCTGGGAGAAATGTTCGGCGAAATGGCTCCCCTAGACCAAATCCCCCGATCGACGGATGTAATTACCCTCACTGAAGCCGTAATTGGCAGTCTGCCCGCCCAAGATTTTGTCCACCTATTGGAGACGGAACCTCAAGCGGGTATTCACTTAGCGCAGATGATGGCAAAGCGCATCCGCCAAATTAACCGCCGTCTGCGCCTGCGGGAGTCTGACAGTACTGCCCGCGTCATTGACATTCTGCTATTTTTAGCAGACAGTCAGGGGCAGAAAATAGCTACGGGCACTGCTATCCCCAGTCTGCCCCATCGGGAACTCAGCAGTCTGACGGGTTTGGCAAGGGAAACCGTGACGCGGGTACTGGGCAAGCTGGAAAAGAAACAACTCATTTCCCGCGACCCCGATCGGGAACTACTCCTGATCCCCGACCTCTCTGCCCTAGAAGCCCTACTTTGACCAGGACTGATAAAGACTGGGATAGATGCAGAACCTCCCCGATCGTTCTAAAATCTGCCTAAAATTGAGCTTACATTGCCTATGCCCTCCGAATTTCACTCGATCGAATCAGCTATCCAAGACCTCCAAGCAGGAAAAATGGTCGTTGTCGTGGATGACGAAGGCAGAGAGAACGAAGGAGACTTGATCGGGGCAGCCCAGTTTGCCACCCCCGAGATGATCAACTTTATGGCAACCCACGCCAGGGGCTTAATCTGCCTGGCAATGACCGCCGAGCGCTTAGACCAGTTAGAACTTCCCCTCATGGTCGATCGCAACACAGACGCAAACCAGACCGCATTCACTGTCAGTATCGATAGCCGTGTCGGCACCACCACAGGCATTTCCGCCGAAGACCGCTCCCGTACTATCCAAACTGCCATCCATCCCCATACCAAGCCCGAAGACCTGCGCCGCCCAGGGCATATCTTTCCGCTGCGGGCAAGGGACGGTGGTGTACTCAAGCGGGCGGGACATACAGAAGCTGCCGTAGACCTGGCAAAACTGGGGGGGCTCTACCCCGCTGGAGTGATCTGCGAAATCCAAAACGAAGACGGCTCCATGGCACGTCTGCCCCAATTGCGAGAATATTGCGATCGATTTAACTTGAAGTTAATCAGCATTGCCGACTTAATTAGCTATCGTTTAGCCAATGAACGCCTAATTTCCCTAGAAGCTATTGCCCAACTGCCTTCTATATTTGGGGACTTTCAGGTGTATGCCTATCGCAATCTGTTAGACCAATCGGAGCATCTGGCGGTCGTGAAGGGAGACAAATCCCAATTTCCCCACATGGAAGTATTGGTAAGGGTGCACTCGGAGTGTTTAACCGGAGATGCCTTAGGGTCCTTGCGTTGCGACTGTAGGGGGCAACTGCAAAGTGCCCTCAAGATGATTGAGCACAATGGCGCAGGGGTGGTAGTCTATCTGCGCCAGGAAGGCAGGGGCATCGGGCTAATCAATAAACTCAAAGCCTACGCCCTCCAAGACCAGGGACTAGACACTGTCGAAGCCAACGAAAAACTAGGCTTTGCCCCAGACCTCAGAACCTACGGCATCGGTGCCCAAATTCTGCGGGATTTAGGAGTGCATCGCATGAAGTTAATTACTAACAATCCCCGTAAAATTGCCGGACTAAAGGGTTTCAATCTGGAAATTACCGATCGGATTCCCCTCCTCATCGAAACCAACGACTACAACCAGCGCTATCTCAATACCAAAGCCACAAAACTTGGACATCTCTTAGCCCATTAAATACGCCCCAATTGCCCCTCTCCCTTTTTAGGAGAGGATTTGAGAAGAAGCAGCGTAAGTCTTGCGATCTTTTGAGGGCTGAGGGGAGTCGAAGCCCGACATACCTGGACAATGTAATCACTTCCTGCGATTAGCGATTCCCCGTAACAATATAAGCGACTCGCTGACCGATATTAGTAGCGTGGTCCGCCATTCTTTCTAAGTGATGAATTACTAATACTAATAATAAAAGCGGTTCCCCTGTCTGACTTCCCTGCTCTACTAATAATTGAAATAACCGATCGTAATCGTCATCCACCGCATCATCTTTGACCTTTACTTGCAAGGCTTGCTCCCCGTCCAGATTTGCCAATGCCCCCAAACTCATGGATAGCATCGATCGGCAGCGTTGGGACATTAACAGAATTTTACCCATGAAAAGGGGGACACGGTAGGGTAATAATTTGATGGAAATTTCCCCTAAATTTTTGGCATAGTCACCAATGCGCTCCAAATCCCGCACTAGGTGCATAATGGCACTGAGGAGACGTAAATTGTCGGGACTACTCGAACCTAAAGCAATTAAATGCAAACAATCCTGCTCAATTTGTCGATAATATCGATCGATTTGTTTATCTTGAATGGGAATTTGTTGGGCAGAGGCAATGTTGCGATCGAATAGGGCAGAATGGGCCAACCAAAAGGAATGTTCTACCAGTGCACCCATACGCAAAACGTCTTGCTCTACCAGGAGGACGCGGCGTTCGTATTCTTGCTTGCGGGCGGGAAATTCCAACATTTGACCGATGGGATAGTTACTTCCCACTTTAACGAATCTTTATCGATCCGATGGGTAAAAAGACAAAATTTACCCTGCTCTTTACCTTGTTTTAACTTTTTGATCACCCTAAGGTGACAAATATACAAAAAACAAAACTTCCACCGATCGGTGGAAGCTCTATAAGATTTTGCAGATATGCGCAGTAGCAGTAGAAACTAGATTAGACCCCAGAAGTGAAGTACGCCTTGACCAGAGATCAACTCGGTAGCTAAAGCAGCAATAAAGCCAATCATCGCTAAACGACCATTCCAGTTTTCCGCGCCGGAAGTGAAACCCCAAGACCATACATTACGATTTTCGTTTTCCATGATGACACCCAGATAAAGAACCATTACGATAAGAAATGTAACAAATCCCCGCGGGCAGTGCAATAATTTCTTAACATTTCCATCTAGGGAAATAGCTCCAACAAATTATCTATGAGCAATAAGACCGCGGAAGTACTCTGTATTGGTACAGAGTTACTTTTAGGAGAGATTACCAATACTAATGCCCAGTACCTGGCGCAACAACTGGCAATGTTGGGTATATCCCACTTCTATCAAACTGTTGTGGGGGATAATGTCGGGCGCATCCAAAAGGCATTAGCGATCGCGGCCGGGCGGTCTAATCTAATTATTACGACGGGGGGCTTAGGACCAACTGCCGATGACCTGACTACCCAAACGATCGCGGAATTTTTTGACACTCCCCTTGTGGAGCGGGCGGAAGTCTGGGCAACGATCCAAGCTAGATTTGGCGACAGACCCATCCCCCCCAGCAACCGCAAACAGGCACTTTTGCCCCAGGGGGCAGAAATTCTCCCCAATCCCACGGGTACTGCCCCAGGCATGATCTGGCAACCCAGACCAGGTTTAGTGATTATGACTTTTCCTGGCGTGCCCTCTGAACTCTATCCCATGTGGACGGAGACGGCGGTGCCCTGGTTACACGCCCAGGGTTGGGTGTCAGACCCGATTTGGTCTAGGGTGTTGCTCTACTGGGGGATTGGCGAGTCAGCCCTAGCGGAACAGGTGGATGATCTACTACAGTTATCCTGTCCTACGGTGGCTCCCTACGCCAATTACGGACAGGCAAGGTTGCGCATCACCACTAAAGCCCCCGATCGGGAAGCTGCGCGGGCAATTATAGAACCGATCGAAAGGGAAATTCTCCGCCGCACTGGGGCGTACTGCTACGGCTTTGATGAGGATACCCTAGAGTCTGTAGTGGGCGACCATCTCCGATCGGCGCACCAGACCTTAGCTATTGCCGAATCCTGTACCGGCGGCTGGCTAGGACAGATGATTACCGCTGTGCCCGGTTGCTCCGACTATTTTCGGGGAGGGGTGATCACCTACAGTAACCAACTCAAAATCGACCTCCTGGGAGTTTCTGCCCCAGACTTAGAACAATACGGAGCCGTCAGCCCGATCGTGGCAGAGCAGATGGCAAAGGGCGTGCAACAGAAACTAGGGGCTGACTGGGGCATCAGTATTACAGGCATTGCGGGACCAGGGGGCGCTACAGACACCAAACCCGTAGGCTTAGTTTATATTGGCTTAGCTTGTCCTGGGGGCGAGGTAAAAAGTTTTGTCCATAAAAATTCTCCTTCTAAAGATAGAAATTGGATTAGGCGAGTGAGTGCTTGCTCTGCTCTCAACCATTTACGGGAAAGATTTGTTATGATTCAGAAAACTTGACAAACCAAGGGTTACCAGGCAGTGAAAACTATTAAAAAAATCTTAAGAAAATTAGGGGAAATGATTGAAAATTTCCTAGACAGTTTAGTGGGGCGGCGTCTTCCTGCTCCTGTACCCATTCCTGTGCGCCATCGCCGCTAACCGATCGGTGTTTTAGTTTTACCGCTAAGATGGAATACCCCCTTAGTTGGTAGAAACAATCGATCGAGATGGCTAAATTTAACTCTGTCTTTGCCGAAAACCGTCAAGCCCGCTTCAACTACGAAATTGTTGAGACTTATGAGGCTGGCATTGAACTACTAGGGACAGAAGTGCGCTCGGTCAAAGCAGGTCTAGCTAATTTGCGGGATGCCTACGCTATTATTAGGGACGGTCAAGTCTGGTTATTGAACACCTATATTGCTCCCCATCCAAGTACTCAGAGCTACTTTAATCATGAACCCACCCGTACCCGTAGGCTCTTACTGCATCAAGAAGAGATTAGAAAACTGATCGGCAAAGTAGAGCAAAAGGGATTTACCTTAGTACCTCTAAAGCTCTATCTCAAAAACGGCTGGATCAAGGTGAGTTTAGGTTTAGCCAAAGCGAAGAAACTCTACGATAAGCGGGAAGACATCAAAAAACGGGATGACCAGCGAGAGATGGCGCGGGCTATGAAGTTGCGTTGAGGGGCAAGCTAACGATAAAACAGGCACCCTCTCCCTCTTGGGAAAAGCACTCTAGCTTGCCCTGGTGATTCTCTTCGACAATTTGCTTACTGATTGACAAGCCCAGTCCTGTCCCCTTACCGGGCGGCTTAGTAGTAAATAAAGACTGAAAAATAGAGGCTTGGATGGCGGCGGGAATACCAGGGCCATTGTCTGCGATCGTGATTTGCACTTGCTCTGCAGCTCTGACCCCGATCGTGATTGTGGGTTTGCGCCCCCCATATTGTTGTTGAGGTAGGCATCTTCGAGGGCATCGATAGCATTGGCAATTAAGTTCAAGAAGACTTGATTTAACTGTCCAGGGAAGCCAGTCACGGGGGGCACCTCCCCATAGTCCCGCACTATAGTAATGGCGGGGCGCTTCCCCTTGGGTTTCAAACGATGACTCAATATGAGGATGGTACTTTCGAGGCTGCTATGGATGTCGATCGGGGTTTGGTGGGGCTATCGGCGCGGGCGAAATTGCGCAGGGAGCTAGAAATGTTGCGGAGGGTATCGGCTCCTAGCTGCATGGAATTCAAAATTGAGAGTAAATCCTGCTTCAAAAATCTACATCGATCGATTGGTAAAGCTCTTGCAGTTGGGGCTTAACTTCGGGATAGCAATGCTGGTAGGTCTGCAATAGCCGAAAAATGTCTTCGATGTATTCTTTGGCGGGTTCAAGATTGTTGATTAAAAAGTTGACGGGGTTGTTAATTTCGTGGGCAACTCCCGCCATAATTTGTCCGATGCTGGCGAGTTTTTCGGCTTGGATCAGTTGAGTCTGGGCGCGTTGCAGGCGTTCTTGTTGCTCTCTGAGGTACTGGGAATGGCGGAGACAACGATCGAGGGTAATTTCTAAGTCCTGAAAATCGATCGGTTTGGTTAAAAAGTCAAAGGCACCACTGTTCATTGCTTTACGGATTTTTTCCATATCGCCGTAGGCGGAAATCACGACAGCGGGACAATCTCTGTCCTGAATTTTAGATAGCAGGGTCAGCCCGTCCATGCAGGGCATATTTATATCGGTCAAAATGGCAGACACTTCTGGGTGTTTTTCTAGGACTGCCAGGGCTTCGATGCCATCCTGGGCAAAGATAAAATTAAGTTCAGCATTGGCGATGCGTTTACGAAACCGTTGCCTTAATAGGGACTGGACTGAGGGTTCATCGTCCACAACTAAAACCAGGTTGGTCATGGCTGGCGCTCCAGGGTGAGACGAAATTGAGTAAACCGGTCGATTTCTGACACCACTGCAATTTGACCTCGATGTTGTCCTACTACAATATCATGGGTCAGGGACAGTCCCAAACCTGTACCTTCGCCGGTGGGTTTGTTGGTAAAAAAGGGCAGGAAAATTTTACTCTGTATCTCTGGCGGGATGCCCATAGCGTTGTCCTCGATCGTGATTTCCACTTTGTCCTCCAACCCGATCGTGGTCAGGGTAAGGGTGGGGCGATAGTCGGGGGATTTCTGGCTCTGTTTTTCTAGGGCATAGAGGGCGTTGTCGATGATATTGATGAAAGCGCGGCTTAAATCTTGGGGCACTGCCATAATTTCCCCGATCGCGGGGTCGTAGTTGGTCTCGATCGTGGGATTAAAGTCTAGTTTTTTGGCTCTTCTGCCATGGTACGCCAGTTTTAGGGCTTGGTCGAGGAGGGCATTGGGATCGGTGGGTTGGAACTCGCCCTTGCTCTCGCGGGCATGGAGGAGCATAGTTTGGATGATACTGTTAGCGCGCTTGCCCTGGTGGTGAATTTCTTTGAGGTTTTGGCTGAGGTCGGGCAAAATCAGACGGGCTTCGTTGTTGGTGGGGAGGTAGGTTTCCAATTCCTCCAGGAGTTCGATGGAGAGTTCGGCAAAGTTGTTGACAAAGTTGAGGGGGTTACGGATTTCGTGGGCAATACCGGCGGTGAGGGCACCCAGGGAGGCGAGTTTTTCCTGGGCAATAATTTGTTGTTGGGCAGCTTGCAACTTTAATTCCGCCTGTTTACGGCGGGTGGCATCGTGCCCCACGGAGAGAATCTCGATCGGTTGATGGGGTTCTTGGATCAGACGATTTGACCAGGCTATCCACACTTTTGTACCATCTCGACAGATGTTTTCATTTTCGTTAACAACATAACGATCGGGGTTTTGCACCAGGTCTTGTAGCAGTGCTACTGATTCTGGGGTGTCTTCTACTATTGTGCCAATTAGGGGTTTGTCTATTATTTCCTCTTCTTTGTAGCCAAAAAACTTGAGACCGTAGTCATTCAAAAAGCGAATCTTTCCTGCTAAATCCCACCGTAGAATGATGGAGTTTGCCGTCTGTACCAAATCTCGATATTTCGCTTCGCTTTCTTTAAGAGCGATCGTTCGTTCTTCTACCTTTTGTTCTAGCTTTTGGTAGAGCATGGCATTTTGTAAAGAGATGGCAGCTTGAGCCGCTAAAATCTGCACAACCATCAGACGTTCTTGGGAAAAAGCATTTTGGGTAAGATTGTTTTCTAAGTAAATAACCCCGATCAGTTCGTTTTGTTGCACGATCGGTACACACATCAGAGATAGGGGAAGATAGGGTTCGCTCGTTTCATCTAAGGGAGCCAGGAGGGGGCTGAGGGTACGGGCGACGTAGTTAATGACGGTGCTGGGGAGTTGGGAGCGCAGTTGACTCAGGGGGCAGGGCTTAGGGAAAAAACGATCGGTTTGGGTAGCATACCATTCTACTAACAATAACTCTTGCCGATCGGGTAATAATAAAACTCCCGTTTGAGCACCGGCACTTTCCACCGTAATCCGAATTAAGAGATTTAATAGATCAGCTAGAATTAACTGCTGGGAAATTGCTTGGGCGGCTTTGGCAATAGTGACAAAATCTAAATTATGTCTATTACTAGAAGTATGAGAAGTGCTATTTTGTAAATCTATTTGGTTAGATTCTCTTTTGAGGATATTGGGAAATTCCTGCTCTAGTAATTTAACTTTTATTGTTGCCCCCCACTGGGAATAGGTGTAGTGGGCTTGGTGTAAATAGGTATTAGCGATGAGGGGGCGATTAGTTTCTAAAAAGAAGCGGGCTGCCTGTTCATAGCCAAGGGCTATATCTGTAGTTAATTGTTGCTCTTGGGCGCAGGCGATCGCTCTGTCATATTGCAAATTAGCCTCGCTATAGTTGCCTTTAATGCGGTTAACTTCGGCGGCGATGATGAGATATTTTGCTAAAAAGTTCATCGGGGCAGTGGCTTGCCATTTTTCCATTTGGCGTTGATTACGATCGATTTGTTTTAGGACTTTACGTTTTTCTGGTTTAGAGAGAGTTGGTAATAAAGCTAAGTAAGCGAGGGAACTATAAAAATTGAAGTAGGGTATACTCAAAGTTGCGGAAGCAGATTCTTTGTAGTGGTTTGTTAGCAAAATAATTTTTTGGCTTCCTTGTAATTTCTGACTAAAACAGTATAGATTAAGCGACAAAAATAAAAGTTAAACAATCCATGACGATCGTCACTTTGCTCTAATTCTGTGACTAACTGTTCCCTGTCGTATAAATCGATCGGGTGTTCATAACTCAAATCAATTACTAACTGATGAAAAATCTGGGTGCCGCGCAAAATACGGTTTTGATGTAATTCCCCGATCGTTTTGGTGTAAGACTGAAAATCCCGATCGAGTTCTGGTAGGGGTAATCCCGTCAACAAAGCGCGATAACCCTGGACATGGAGGGAGAGGGCTGCATATTCTAAATCTCCTGTTTCTAGGGCGTAACGATGGGCGTTTGTTAAAGCAGCAAAGGTTTGACGCAGAGGATAGCGCCACTGACTGGTGAAAGAAGTTACTGCTACGAGGGTTTTAGGTGCAGAGACGATCGTGTGGAATTTATCTAAAATACCTAGAGCTAGATCGGCAAAAGCGGCAGAGGTAGCAAAGTCTTGTAAGTTGACAAAAATAACACTACAGGCAACATAACCAGGGGCAGAAATAGGCGCATTGCCATAACGAATGGAAAGAGTAGCTGCCTGCATCGCCAACAAAGGAAAGAGTTTAGGAGTAGAAAAGTAAGAAGGAGAACCCAAAAGAGTTAAAACCCTCAGTGCTGCCAGTTTAACGGGGTCATTCATCACCGGCAGATGGATAAAACTTCTGATATTACGTCCCAAAATCAACACCTTTAACTGCACAATCTTCCACAATACCCTTAACATGCTTGGTCTTTCGGGAAAATGAAAGCCCAGTTGTTTCAAAATTGCTAGACCGGTACGAACTGATTCTATAATCTTATCCCTACTAATTTGTGCTTGGATTTTAATCTCATAAGCTCTGGAACGATCGACGACAGAACGACTGTGGGAAAAAATAATAGTTAATAGTTCTTCCATCCGATCGAACTTAGCATTAAGATAATATGCCTCTGCTGCTTCTAAATAAATTTGCAGACTAACTTCATAGTTAAACTGCCAACAGTCTTGGTCTAACAAAGACAATGCCATTTCTAAATATTGCAGAGCACTGGCAAAGGCAACGGTAGCTTTAGCTTTTTTCCCCCCTTTCAAATTTAGCATAGCCAGTTCTTCCCGTTCTTCCTTCGATTCGACATACTTAACACCGAGGTTGTAATGATTGAGGATGCTAAACAACTCCCGATCGATGTCTTCTTCTTGTAGATTAGATAATAACTGTTGTCCAATTTGAAAATGTACCCTTTGTTTTTGTTCGTCAGGGATAAGGGCATAGGCTGCCTGTTGTAACCGATCGTGGACAAACTTATAGGTAATGTTTTGTCCTGTAGTTAGACTGGTATCGCCGATCGTTTGCAGGTAAAGATGGAAAGACGAAAGCGGTAAAATGATGCCACCTTCGATCGCTTTTTTTAGCAGGGGAATGACAACATCAATGGGGCGTTGTGAGGCACTGACGAGGCAATCTAAACTAAACTCATTGCCTATACAAGCAGCTATTTCTAACAGCTGTTGCACGGCGGGGGATAACTGCTGAATCTTTTGCTCCATCAATTGCAAGACATTCCCCATCATGGCGCATTGAGAAATCTCTTGTAAATTCCATTGCCATTGGTTGTCGGCGAAAAATAATAACTCTTGTTCGTAAAGAGAGTATAAAAAGGCATTGACAAAAAAAGGATTACCGTCTGTCTTTTTCATCACTAACCTTGCTAACTCTAATAACTTCTCTTGGGGATGTTTCAGGGTAGCAGATAGCAAGTCTTGTAAATGACTAAGAGATAAATTACCCAGCTTGACTGCAGTAATCTCGATAGTTTTACTGATCTCGTCCAGACAGGCATCCAGGTAAGGAGATATATCTTTCTCATCCGATCGGTATGCCAAAATTAACAACAAATGACCATCCTGGAAAGCACTGACAATATATTTAATTAAGTCTAAAGTCGCACTATCAGACCATTGCAAATCATCTAAGAATAAGACTAAAGGATGTTCCGATCGGGCAAAGACTCGCAGAAAATTCAAAAAGACAAACTGAAATCGCCGTAGACGTTCCAAAGGAGAAAGGTCAGGAATAGGAGGTTGTTTGCCCAAAATAGTTGTTAGTTCTGGCATCACTTCACACAGTACCTGGGCAGTATCTCCCAAAGCCAGACTGATTTCCCTCTGCCATTCTTCTAGTTTTGCTATTGTTAGTCCTAACAGTTGTCTTAACAAACTCTGAAAGGCACTGATCAGTGCTGAGTAGGGAATATCTCTTTGATATTGATCAAATTTACCTTTAATGAAAAATCCCCGCTCTACCGTAATAGTTTGATAGAGTTCTTGCACTAAAGAAGTCTTACCAATGCCAGACAGACCAACTACCGTGACGATCTCTAACTTGCCTGCCTTTGCCCGATCGAAAGCTATTAACAATTGTTTAATTTGTTCTTCTCTACCGTAAAGTTTCTGGGGAATTTGAAACTGACTGACTTGATCGATCGTGGCTAAAGTAAAATCTGTCTTTCCTGACAAACATTGCTGTAAATCATAGGCAATCGCAGCCCCTGATTGATAGCGGTCTGACGCATCCTTTGCCATTAGTTTTAACAAGATTGACTCTAGGACAGGGGGCAGATTAGGAGCTAATTTCAGTAGGGAAGGGGGTTCCTTTGCTAAATGACAATGCACTAATTCTAAAGCATCTTGACTATAAAACGGTAATCGATTAGTCAATAGTTCAAACAAAGTGACTCCAAAGGAATAGAAGTCAGTACGATAATCTAAATTGCGATTCATTCTGCCAGTTTGTTCTGGCGAAATGTAAGGTAGAGTTCCTTCCAAAATGTTAGCATTGTTAAAGGTTGGTCTTTCTTGAGAAAGCTGGGAAGAAATACCAAAATCGATCAGTTTGATGATGTTTTTCTGGGGATTCCAGACAATGTTAGAAGGGTTAATGTCTTTATGAATAACATGATGATCATGGATTCTTTGTAAAGTTTCAGCTATCTTAATCCCGATCGTTAGAGCTTCTGTCAGAGTAAAGGGCTGTTGTTGTTGATAATGACGCAGGGAAATGCCGCCGAAGTCTTCAAAAATAATGACCAAGGTGTTTTGATAACTTTCAATGCCCTTGACTTGAATTACTCCTGCTACTTCTGCTAACTGTTTTGTGATTTCATATTCCAAACGATAACGGGCTAGGGCTTCAGCAGAAGGATATTCCTCTCTGAGCAGTTTGAGAATGACTGATTCTCCATCGATCGTCTTTGCCCGAAAGATAGCCGAATTGCTGCTCTCTTGCAGTAAATAGAGGTCGCTGTAATTATTCAACGTTTTCATCGGGGGCTTGCTCCATGGGTATCGGCTCGGTAGCTACAGGGGGCGGTTCGGAGGGAATTAGCTCCGGCTCTGGAGGGAG
>PHFO01000071.1 GCA_002861535.1 Cyanobacteria bacterium M5B4
AAAATTGTTAGGATTTAAAGGAAATAAGAAACTACAAAAAAATACTTTTTAAGGAAGAAACTTCTTTTATGTCTCCAGTAGAAGAGAAAGAAGGAAAAGAAAATGAAAAGAACAAAGATTTTCTCTCTTCCTCAAGCAACTCTATCCATAAAGAAAAATTTTGATAAGTATTTATCTCAGCTGAAGAAAATAAAAAAGATGTTTTCTTCTTAGGAGAAGGGATGATTTTATATGTATTTTCTAATCTTGTTTTTATTGGGCTTGGATAGAAAAGGGTTTTATTAGAGAGAAAAAAAGGAGAGAAGAAAGAAAAATCTGTGTACTTTTGATTTATCTTTGATAAAGCAAATATTCTTTTGGTTCTTAATTCCCTTGGGTCAAAATCAAGAGAGAGAGAGGGGATGGAAATAAAGAGAAAAGAAAAGAACTAGATTCAACATTTTCTGTCTCTGAAAGAAATAAATGTACTTCTCCTTCCAGGGAGAATTTTTCACTCCCAAAGGAAGGAAGTAAGGGGGGGATGTAAACAACAGTAGGGGTAGTTTTTGTCTCTACATTTTCTTTAACAAAGTTACTAAAGAACTTATTAGGTTTTTTGGATATAAAAAGATTTTTCTCTAGTTCAGGAGTTAAAGGAAGAAGTATGGTAAAAAAGAATGAAAGTTATTTTTGTAACTCCAGAATCAGGAAGTCTTTCAAAAGGGAGTAAATCAATTAACTTAAGGAGAATATTAAGATTATGAATCTCTGGAGAAAAATATAAGATGTGGGAAATATATGTATTTAATGAGTCATTAAAGTCTGTGTTATTCCCTACAATAAATTCTTTAATAAAACCAGAGAACAGTCTAAGAGTTTGATTACTATACTGCTTAGACCCAAACTCCCTTAGCCTTCCAAAAGGATAGTTATAAGATTTAATATAGTAGTCACCACCAGTTAGATTGAAACTCTCCTTACTTAAGACAGAAGAAATATTAAGAGTAGAAGAAGAACTTTTAAGAAGACTAATATTAGAGATGTTTTTAGCTTCATCAAAAATAGTATTAAATCTTCTAGAGGTAGTGATAAAAACAATTGTAAAAGAGTCATTGTTAAGAATAGTCCTGGGAGACAGCTTTAAGTATTTATTACCAGAAAAAAGGAATCCTTGTTGAGGAGAAAAAATAGGAGAAAATTCCAGAGGGGCAGAGAGTGTTATATTTTTATTAGGGAAGTTAGATTTCCATATTAGGGATTGAGAAGAAAAAACAATATTCTCAGTATTGGTAAAATCAAACCAAAACTTTAAGGGGAGGTTGTTAGAGGTGATAAATGAAAGAATGTCTTCAGTAATAGCCATAGATACAGGGAAAAGGAATGTTGGATTAGCAGTTTTTCAGGGGTTAGAAGTAGTAAAATGCTATCTTCTAAATGCTTCTAGTCTTAGTCATCACTATTATCAGTTTAACAGTATTATAGAAGAGTACAATCCTGATGTTGTTGCTTTTGAGAAACCTTTTTTCTCCCCTTCTACAATGGCTACAGGATATGAGATAATAGAGGTTATTGGAGTTGAGAAACTTGTGTTAGAACAAAAACAAATAGAAATATTAGAATTTCCTGCTACTACAGTCAAAAAAATACAGGAAATGGCAAGAATAGCAAGGAACAAGTAAAGGCTTTCTGTATGGAGTTTCTAAATCTTGAAGAAAACTTTGTTAGGGTTATGGCAGGGGTAGGGAAAAAAGGAGAAAACCATGTCTGGGATGCCATAGCCCTGGGCTTATTGGCTTTAGAAAGGAGGAATTATGGAGCCTAGATACCAGGTTGGGGTTCTTTCATCCATAGTAAATGGTTCTCCCCTTATTGTTTCTGCTTCCTCTTACCAGACTGCACAAATTCTCCATCAATCTGCTAACTCCCCTGATATTGAAGAGTTATGGATTGATGCTTATAATTTTAGTGAAAGTCTCCAATTTTTAAGTGTTTTTTTTGCAGGAATGCCTAGTGGGCAAGAGATTGTTTATCCCATTATTCCTAGAAGTGGATTGGTGCCTATCTTCAAGGGGAGGAGGCTTACAAATGGAGCTTCTTTATTGGTTTTTGCTTCAGCTCCCAGTACTATTGGCATAATGGGGGAGATGAATAGAATTGTTACATCCTAATAGGAACAGAAATACTAGAACAACACAGGCAGATGCTCTTCTTCATCAACAAAATATTGATGGAATAGGAGGACTATCTGTTTACCAGTCTTTTCTCTTACCCTCTAACTCTCCCCTCTCTTTTGAGTTTTCCCTTTTGTTTACTCTTCAAGATTCTTCCAGTCAAAACATATTTTCTGTAGGAACAGACTTGTTTCTCTATACAGAGAACAATAATCTTATCCTAGATTATTTCATATTTACTTATACTCAGAGAATATCCATCCCAATTCCTCCCATTTTTCCAAAAAGAGTAATAATCATAAAAACAAAACTAATATTAGAATTTATTTTGAAAACAATCTTCTTTACAATAAACCCTTCTTCTATTTTCCTAACCCTTCTAACCCTAATACTCTGAACAGCTTGGCTGATCTAAAAGTATATTCAACAGATATTTTCCTTCCCCTTTCCCCTTCTCTACAAGAGATAGACCTACTTTTTGCAAACAGTCCCAAAGAAACCCTTATACTTTCTTCTTTTAGTCCTGATGATAAAAAAGGGAACTGTTCTATTGACTTTAACAAGACCTGGAATCCCCTAAAGAAAATATTTCAAGACTGCAATATTCAGATTCATTCTTATCTTAATAACTGTACTGTTAGATTTTGGGTAAATCAATTTTATTCTCCTTCAATCTTTTTAACTATCAACAATATTTATAACCTTTTTGTTAATAAGTCCTCTTCTAGAATCAATGGAGTAGAGGTTGATCTTAATGGAACTCACTTAATAGAGATAAGTGTCTCTACCCAAATCCTTGTTTACTATGATGGCAATAAAATAATCTCTAATAGAAACCCTTCTTTTGGGCTTTATGAGCTGAATATAACAAATATGGATATATGGGGACTAGCAATAATCCAAGGGGTCTATAGCTCTCAAAAACACCTTGTCTTTAAGGGAGTAGAAGAGACTGTATACAGTAATTCTTTTGAGTTGGATCACATTCAGTATCACAATACAGCTTTGTACCCAAAATATGTTAATCTGTTAAGACAGAAGGAGAGAGAGGAGGAAATACAACCCTTAATTCCAAAAACAATAAATAATATTATTTCCAATCCAACCATATATCAAACAGAAAAAATTAGTAATATTTCTGTTGAAGGCAAAACTCTTTCTGTCTCTTTTATTGACTACACAAATCCTTATGACAGAGATCAGTTTATAGGGCTAACAAATAATTTCTTCTCTGAAATAATAAAATTAAAGAGTGTAGATACTAGGCAAAATATTCCTTTCTACTCTATAGTAAACAATCCTCTCTTTGTTGAAGGATTTTATAATGGAACTATAAAAGGATTTGCTACTCATCCTAACCTTATAAATACAACAAAGTATAAAGGCTTTGTAAAACTAGACCAAAACAATAATATTGACTATTTAGATTCTTTTGAAATCAGATCATTTATTTTAGTGTATAAGGAAACAGAGCTAACACCAAATAGGGGGTATATAGGAGGACAGCAAAACTATGTTAATGGAGGGAGTAATGGACAGATTATAGGGAACATAGTAATAGGATTGCAAGATTTTTCCTTTGTTAAATCTATTAATACTAGAAGTAAAGATGTTTCTGTTAGTGGCAAAACAATAGTAGTTGTAGATAATGCTAATAGGGTTATCCTTGTTTACAGAAATCTTACCCTTATTCAGACAATAGACCCAGAACAAGAAACCTTATGGGACATGGGAGCAGTTGTCAAGTGTGTAAATGAGGACAGATTTCTCTTAGGGCTTAAAGATGGCTTATTTTCCAATGAAGGCTCTGTCCAAATTTGGGATTGGAACAGTACCTTATCTAAATTTGAAAGAAGACTCTACCTTAATAGCCCAGACTCTAATCAATCAGGATTTGGATTTAGTGTTGATTTAAGGGGGAATCTGTTATTTGTGGGACAGTTAGGTAATCAAACAACTTATGTCTTTCAAGAAACTAATAATATCTTTTCTACTACCCCTATTGCTGTCATCTCTGGAGCAGATACTAAAGTAACAGAGACTTATATTTATTGCAGAAACACCCTAACAAATACTATTACTGTTTATGACAACTCATATACTGAATTGGTTAGAATAAATAATGTTAATAGGTTTAGTGCTAATCAAGAAATCCTAGTAACTGTTGATCTGATGAACAATACAGTAACTAGATATGAAGATTTAGTAGAGACAGAGACTATTATTGGGATTAATGAGTTTGGGTTTGATGTAGACATAAACACTCATAAACAAATTTTAGTAGGCTCTCCTGAAGAAGGTAAAATCTACCTATACTCTCCCAGCTCTCTTTCTAATCCTGTTGTTATTTCTGGTTCTAGCTTTTTTGGCTATTCTGTCTCCATCTCTGAGGACTATTTATTAGTTAGTAATTTTAACAATGTTGTAAATATCTATTCTAGAGATGGAACTCTTATAGGGGATAATGTTCTAAGTGTTTTTGAAAATGGTAATCCTATAGAAAAAATAATTTATTAGACACTAATGACTGGACAGTAATAGGAATTAATCTTAAAAATACTGCTCTAGTAGATAAAATAGGTAAGACACAGTCAGGCTTATATCTTAATGGATTTGTTCAAGCATTTTTCTCTTTTTCTGACATTCTCTCTCCCTCTCAAATGAAAGAGTTCTATATTGAAATAGCAAAATACTTACAAATAAGAGAATATATCCCTACTGTCTAATAAAACTATTTTTATTTGCTTCCTCCTTCCTGCCCCTTTCAAGTTGAATGGCATCAATTTTTTCAATTCTAATCTCAGTCTCTTTTATTCTCTTCTCAAGTCCAGAGATGTGAGAAGCTATAGGGATCAGCCCCATAACAAGAAGACCAAAAATACCTAGAAGAATATTTTTAACAGACTTGTATTCTATTACTGCTTCTTGTAACTGTTTTGATATAGAAGCAAGATCAGTAATATCAGAATTAATATTTTCTATCTTTACCTCAAGAATAGAGTTCTGTTTCTTTAATTCAAGAATGGCATTAAAAAGGGATTCAGATAGCTTTGTGATTTCCTCTCTAATTGCCTTAATTTCCCCTGTTATATTATCTTCTGTTTTTTTTGTGGTAAGCATGATATATTTTTAATGTAAAAACCTCTTTTAATTATGCCATATAAGTTAATTGAAGAACTTGCAGAGCTAATCACAGCCCTAGCAAAATTATACTCTTATAAAAATCTTAGTTCTTCTCAAGAGAAAAGCCTAAGAAAAAGTACAAAAGAAGAGATTGCTGATGTAAAAGCTCAGATAGAACTTTTTGAGGAAATGCAAGGCTTAAAAGGGGATATAGATATAGAAGAAAGAATGCAACAAAAGTATAACTACTATAAACAATTATGGCAAAAGTCTAATGTCAAAAATATTTAGCAAATTCCTCCCTCCTCCCAACCCTGCTTCTGTTATTGATATAAATTACTCTAAGACCCTTCTTCTCTGCACATTTGATAATCAATTAAACAGAAGAGGGTTGCCTTTCTATTCTGATATGTCTATTTATAAAAGACATATTATTTATAACCCTGCATACACAGGAAGTATAGAGTCAATCTCTAGTACAGAAGGAAATGGATATATTGATCTTCCTAGAGATAAGCAAACCAATGTAAAAAGATATGCTTATTTTAACAATATTCAAGCAAGAAACAATTATAGTCCTTCTATTTTAGAAGGACTATACTCTGAAATTTCTGCTAATTTTCTGCTGGGATGTAATCATGGAAGCAATCCTATTGCCCTCTTAGAGGATTTTACAATAGAGTTTTCTTTTTATTCTGATACTGTCTTTGCTAACAACAATAACTATCAATGTTTATTTGCACTTTCTAACTACTCTCAGCATTTTTCTATTTATCTTGAAGAATCTAATCCTTGTAAACTTTTTATCAGACTAGATAGGGAGATTAGGGAACTTTTTAGGGTTGAACTTTTTACTTGGTATAGTGTTGCTTTAATAAGAGATCAGGGCAAAATAGGGCTTTATGTTAATAATGTTTTTGTAAAAGAATTTAACTTTCCAGGAGTTATAGATAAATCTATCTATACATTTACATTGGTGCTCTTGTCTATGGTCTAGATCAAAGTCAAATACTAAGAGGTAACATGAGAGAAGTATATAGTACCACAGGGAGCTTTGCTAATTCTTTAAGGGATAGTGCCTTTAATGGGGGACTAAGCAATCTTAGGATAACAGAGGGGAATAGATATAAGTTTTCTCCTTACAAAAAAGAATTTCCTTCCCTTCTATCTATTCTTCCCCAAAAATCAACAATAAATATTCTGACTTAATATTTTATTATCCCTTTGTTTATGACTTATTTGATTATTCCCCAAACAAAAATCACTTTAATAACAAAAAACTATGGAATACCCCCCTTTTGGAGGGGGGAGGACTGGTTCTTAATAATATACAGTATACTACCTCCCCAAAGTCTTTGTCTTTGTCTGGGAGTTGGTGTTTAGAGTTTTATTTAGGTTATTTTTATAACAAAGTAGGATATCCTCATAGACCAAGGACTCCTTGGTGGGTTATTTCTGGTGCCCCTTGGGGACTAGCATTGGAAAACAGATTTTTAAGAATAACATCTAATGGATTTGATGTTCTAGAGCTAGGATATTATATTAATACTAAAGGGGTTAATAACATAGACCCTGTTTATTTTAGTGTCTGTCAGTTTTACTTAAAATACTCTCCTGATGGAAGAGAGTATTTCAATTTCTCTAATGAGGATTGGAAGATTCCTGAACTAGATACCACTAGAACCTATTTCTTGAATTATGGATATGACAGGACTGATGCTCCCAGAAAAGAAAATACAGAAGAATTTAGAAGCTGGCATGAAGGACATCCTCTTCATATTGCCATTCAGTATAGTTCTAATGTCCTTTCTTTTCTTGTTAATGGAGTTCCAAAATACAGTTATCTTATTTTAGGGAATTTGTTTATTGATGGAAACTACACTCTCACCCTAGGAGAGAGATTTTATGATCCAATCCCAGTAACATTGGGCTATGCTACTAATCCAATCCAAGATGAGGTGTTTTTTACAATTTCAGGCTTAAGATTTACCAATAACAGTGTTTATGATACATCAGAGGATGCAAATAATAATCCCTGGTTTGAGAACTCTCTACAACCTATTCCTATTGCTCTAGGACAACTTGAACAGCCAAGATGTAGAGTTATAGATATATTAAGAAAATCAAGAAGTGCCTATACAGATGCTGAAGAAATAAAATGGCTAGTTCTTTTCTCCCAAGAAGTTCAAAACCTCTCTTTAGAAGACTTCTCTTTAACTCAATTAAATGGACTTACAGGGTCAACAATCAAGGAGATTATCCCTACCAATAATTCCTTAGTTTATGAAGTAGTTGTGCAAACTGGGACTGGAAAAGGAGAAATAATTCTTAATTTTATAGACAGAAGAACACTTTTTTATAAAGGTACTAATGTTTTAATTTCTTCTTTTGTAGGAGAGTTGTCTTATGAAGGACAGTCTTATTTTATCAACAAAACCAATCCTATCCCTGTTGTTTTTTCTACAACCTCCCCTTATGTTTTTGATACCTTTCAAGTAATTGTAGACCTAAAGTATCCATTAGAGAAGATAGGAGATATTGACCCTTCCAAATTTTCTATTGTTAATGGAGAAATAGTTTCTTTTTCTTTTATTGACACCAAAGTGAAAGATAGGTTGGCAGTGGTTATTAAGCCTATAGAGAGAGGAGCTATTTACTTTCAGTGTCAATACAGCCTGTTCTTCACCCCTACTGGACTACCAAGCCTTCAAAGTAATACCTTGATAAGAGTCTTTGATGCTGAGGCAGTAGTTCTTCTCCTCCCCTTAAATAGCATCACAGGATTAAATGATATTTCTCCTTCTCAAATTACTTTTAACCAAGTAGTCCCTAATAGTGTTGTTTTTGATAATCAGGTCTTTCCCCCTGGAGAAACATCTAGCCTTTTTGTTTCTCCCTTATTAGAACAAAGTGGAATCTTTTATAAGAATTTTGAAATAACAAAGTTTATCCAAGTTTCAAATTTCTTTTCTAGCAGAGTAGACCTAAGCTGGCAGTATGAATTTTTCTACAGAACTACAACTAATACAAATACCCTTTTAATTGAATTTAATAAAGAGGGGATAAGTAATTTTATTAAAGTTCAAAATGGAAAGGTAATTATTACATCTAGAATAGATGGAGCAAGCTCAATTATCCCTACAAATATAGATAATATTCCTAATCAATGGAATCATTTTGCTGTTAATTACAGGAATGGAATTGTAAGGGTTTATTTTAATGGAGAAAGAAAGTATATTGGATACATACCTTTACAGAAACCCTTTGATTGTAATATTTTTATAGGATACAAAGAAACTTTTGTTAATTTTAATGATTACCATTTTTCTAATTTGAGAGTTATTGTAGGGAAGATTCTCTATTCTAACCTTACCTACACAATTCCTAGACTTCCCTATGACATTCCACTACAAATCAAAGAGCTTTCAACAACTATTATCTATGCCACTATTTATAGTAATAATCAGGTAGGGAATAGGGCTATAAGTGGAAACAATATTTTCCTTGGATTTAATACAGTTGCCCCTATAAAAGGTATTAAAGTAAAAATTAATGGAATAGAAAAAACAGCTAATGTAATAGAACCAAGTCACTATACTGCATCTTTCTTGGTTGATGATTCTTTCCCAGAAGGGTGGTTTCTTTTGAAATCATTATTCCTAGTGATATTGGAATAGAAGAAAAAAGTTATCACAGAAACAACTGATGGAAGTTTTGTGGTTATAGAAAATACTCCTTTCACTGTAATGATTAATGCACTTGATGTTAAATCTAATTCAAATATTTTCAACTTAGCTATTCAAACTAATAAAAAAGTAGCTAATTTTAGCCCTCAAAGGTTCTCTTCCTCTAATTGTATTATCACTAATTTGATAACAATAGATGATTTTAATTATAGGGCTTTAGTTAGGGTATTAAACTCTGGAATAGTGACTATCTCTATCCCTGCTGAAAACTTAGTTAGTGTTACAGGCTTAAGAAATCAAGAAAGCAATATTTATTCAAATACTTTTATTTTACCCTCTATAGTTCCAGACCCTTATTGGGACAATGTAATCTTTTATTTATTAGGGGATAGCCTAAATGACCAATCTCAGTACAATCTAACAGTTGATACTACAAATGTAAGTTTAGACTATGATATTACTCCTCCAGGATTAAGTTCCTCTTTAAGATTCAATGGAACAACATCAAGGATTAATGTTAATTTAGGACAAACTCTTTCTGCTGTTATAGATTACACTATTGAGCTATTTATTTACTGTAGGGGAGATATATCCTTTACTCTTAATCCTCCTATTCTGAATCCTCCTAATGCTGTAAGGTCAAGGTCTTTTCAACTTACTTGGAGTCCTGTAGATAATGCAACCTCTTACAGACTGTTTGTTAGTCCTAGCCCTACTTTTAGTGTAGAGACTAAAATGTTTACCACTCAAAATAATGAAATACAGATAGGGAGTGAGAAAGGGAGTATTGAGATAGAAAAGGAATATCTATCCAGTAGTAAAGAGATAGGATTTAAGGTAAAGAAGAATCCCTCTTTATTAGGAGAGTTTTTTATCTCCCAAGACTCTAATTTTAACTCTTATAGAACAATACTAAGTAAGGACTTTTGGATTGGGGGACAAAAGGGAGTATTAAAAGGAGTGGAAGAAGTAGAAGCTGTAACCCCTAGTTTAGTTGAACCAAAATATATTCTTCAAGGTATAATAGGAAACATTCAAACTCCTTTTCTATTCTTCTTGCCTCAAGAGAATACACTTAGATATTATAATAAATTAGATTATAGTCTTCCTGCATACTATGAAGAAGTAGAAATTTCTAAATGGTTCTATATTGCATTAGTAAATAATTCAGCAAAAAGAAGGATGGAACTATATGTAAATGGAGAATTTGTTGATAAGTCCCAAGCAAGTAATTTCAATCAATTCCTAAGCATTGGTTTTAGCTTAGGGGGATTTAATGGCAATTTAGCAGGAATAAGAATAACAAAAGGGGTAAAAAGAAGTATTAATGAAGAGACCTATTTACCTTATGGAGTTCAAATATGAGCTTAGATAGAAATATTTATGCTTACCAAACAGAAGATAAAACTGTCATAGGGACAGGCAGAAAAAAAAGCAATTTTCCCTTCTGACAGGCTAAAAGGAGTTGAAGTAGGAGATACCCTAGAAGAAGGTGATTTCTTTCATTCTAGATTTAAGTTGGTAACAATAAGACAAATAGACCCTGACAACCAGTTTTTTGAGAGTGCTAAAGAACAATTAGATAATTTTGGGGTAATATTTGCTTCTCAAAACACTCCTGGATACCCACCTACCTTCCAAGAGACATTTCCCTTATATGGAGTTTTTGTGGATGAAGATATTTACCCTAATGACCCTCCAGTTTACACTTTTCAATTTTTAAGAAGTATGAGAAACAGACCTAAAGTTTTTATAACAGCAAATGGAATAGGGAAAGATGCCTGGAGTGTTCATATTGTTCATCCTATAGCAGAAATTTTAGACCCTTTTGGGTTTAGTTATTATTTTTATAGATTTGTTACAATAGACAATGATACAAGTCAGTTAGCTGTAGATAATCCTATTCCATCCCAAAAATCATACATTCTAGACACTTCTGATATTTGCAATGTACAAATTAAGTCTTATAGAGAAGCAAATATATCTAGTATACAATACCCAGGATTTGCTAGATTTTTTTCAATAAGCAATTTTGTTTATGGGGGAGGGGGTTATGGTTTACTTATGCTATAGATATGATGAAAGGGAAGCCTATCTATTCTTCAAAAAAACTAGAATTTGCAATTAGGGTTAGAAACCCAAATGATCCATTAAATTTTTTCCCTTGAGGAGGGAAGAGATAGACTTGCTTTAGACTATACTTTTAGTTGGCTAAGGGGGGAGTTATCATTAAATACTGTATCAGAAAAAGAATATGAATATAAACAGATGCCAGTTAAAGGATGGAGTGAAACAGACTGGGAATCTAAGTATAGTCATGTATATGCAATCAAACCCTCAGTAATGGTTAATGAGATTTGCAAATCAAAAGCTAAAATAGTAGGAAGTCTTAATTGGATGAGGCACTCAAGAAGAAGATATTTTGATTATGGAACATTCTTTCACTTAGTGGTTTTTAAGGAGTATGACCAAGAAAGTTCTTGTTTAAGACCTATTTCCCCTTTTATAGCACCTCCAAGAGACAATCCTAGACTATCCTATAATACTCCTTTGTTCCCCTTTATAGCCTCTGACCCTGCCTGTGATAAAACTTACTGGTATAGGGCTTCTGGTACTGGAAGTATTAAGCATAGTAATACAATAGAAACATCATCAGGGGCAAGAGGATATACTTATTATGATACTTTCCCTTATTGGTTTGCCCTAGGGAACATCATAGATTTAGAAGTAACCTCTGTTAATCCATATAGGGTAATATGGGGAAATCCAATTCCACTTAGACCTATCCCTGATAAGTACAAAAAAGTGACAGCAGATGGACATGTAGTCACCACTCACTGGAGGGTTCCTGACACTCCCTCATCAAAAATGGGAAATCATATATTAGGTCAAACCACATTTAGATTTACCTATGACCAACCTCCTTATTTTGACCATCAAGGAGTTTATTACTTCCAGGAAAATCCACCTATTCTAACTGACTCAGAAACCACTACAACCATAGAACTAACATCAGCTACCCCAAGTCCTGTAGGAAGTATGACTTTTGGTAATGGGCTTGCAGGGTTTTCTCAGGGGGGAAGAGGGGTTAAACCCTATGGCTGATGCAGATAGAATGGCTACTTGGTATAACAGATACCTTTCTGGGGGGGTAAATGATGATGAGAGGACTTATAAGGTTGCTCCTACTTTTGATTATGATACCATAGATACTAACACAGGACTTCCCAAGAAAACAGGATTTAAGATAGGAGGGGGATTGGATTATGCTAGGGTAGCAGGATTCAACAAAACTGAATATCAGAAAGGTATTCTGAAGGAAAGTCCTGTAACTTTTCCTAATAGTTGGGATAGAAGCAATACCTAAACCCTAATATTTAGAATTTTAGTTGAATTAGCATTTGAGGTTAAAATGTTTGCAGGGGATGAAAGAGAAGAGTCTGCATTGCTTCTAGGAGGAGGAAATCTTTTACTTTATGAGCCAGAGCCACTAAGTGCTCCATCCCCTTTTTATCTTAATTTTGGTTTTCTAATAAAAGTACAAAAAGAAGTCAAATCTCCTTATTTTCTAAAACCCTCAAACAGTAATAATCTCATTCCCCTAAAAAAGAAAAAAGGAAAGCACTTATAGCAACAGTTCCTGTAACTGAAAATAAAGATTTTCTCTTAGGGTTCCCTTATGGAGAGGGCTTTTTCCCTTTTAGACCAATTCAGCTAGAAACAAATAGTTATTATAGGTATAATAAAAAAGTAGAGCCAACAGTCTACTTTAGAAGCAATGAAAAAAGACAGAAATTAGTACAAATTATTAATAATAGTCACACTCCTAAAGCAATTTTTAGCTCTTTTTATTCTGAGAATAATGAAACAGAAAAAAAACTGATAGAACAAGCTAAATTGTATTTTAAGGAATATACAACAATTTCAAAATTATTATTAAGGGCTTCACAAGGAGAAGGAGATATTGATGAAATAGTTAAAGTTACTAACTTTTTTTACCAGGAAGAAGACTTTCTTATCTCTCTTCAATGCTTGAAATAAATAAAGACAAAATATCAAATGATACAAGTTTTTTATAGAAGAAGGAAAAGATTCTTGGTTTT
>PHFO01000072.1 GCA_002861535.1 Cyanobacteria bacterium M5B4
TTAAAGGGCAAATTGGCTTCTTGGGGGCTGGTATTGGCATAGCGATAGATGGAAGGGCGCGACCTCCCCAAGACCTTTTCCACCTCTTCTACGCTCATTAGTTCTGCCATTCTGCTGTTCCTCTATCACATTGACAATCTGTGAGTTAAGATAAAACTAATAAAGAATTCAAGGCAAGTCTGTGCGGGAAAATTACGAAGCGATAATTGGGTTAGAAACTCACTGTCAGTTGAGCACTAATACCAAGATTTTCTGTAACTGCCCCACTACCTTTGGTGCTGAACCTAATCAAAATGTCTGCCCCGTGTGTATGGGTATGCCTGGAGTATTGCCGGTTCTGAATCAGAAGGTTTTAGAATATGCTGTCAAGGCAGGACTAGCGCTTAACTGCACGATCGCTCCCTACAGCAAATTCGATCGGAAGCAGTACTTCTATCCCGATCTGCCCAAAAATTACCAAATTTCCCAGTACGACCTCCCCATTGCCACCGCTGGCTGGCTGATGATTTACACCGAAGAAACGGGGGAAAAACGTATCGGTATCACCCGCTTGCACATGGAAGAGGATGCGGGCAAGTTAGTCCATGCAGGCTCCGATCGGTTGGCGGGGTCTAGCTATTCTCTGGTGGACTACAACCGCGCTGGCGTGCCCCTCTGTGAAATTGTCTCTGAGCCGGACCTGCGATCGGGGGCAGAAGCAGCCGCCTATGCCCAGGAATTACGCCGCATCCTCCGCTACCTGGGCGTGTGTGACGGCAATATGCAGGAGGGTTCCCTGCGCTGTGATGTCAATATATCTGTACGCCCCAAGGGCACGACCAAGTTTGGCACTAAGGTAGAAATCAAAAATATGAACTCCTTTAATGCCATCCAACGGGCGATCGATTTTGAGATTGAACGCCAAGTGGAGGCGATCGAGGCGGGGGAAAAAATCATCCAGGAAACCCGCCTCTGGGAAGAAAACAGTCAGCGCACCATCAGTATGCGTGTCAAAGAAGGTTCTAGCGACTATCGTTACTTCCCGGAACCAGACCTGACCCCGATCGTGATGGATCAAGCTACGATCGAGCACTACCGCGCCGAACTGCCAGAGTTACCCAGGCAGAAACGGCAACGCTACCAAACTGATTACGGCTTTAGTGCCTATGAAGCCAATTTAATTGCCGACGATCGGAGTACCGCCGAATTTTTTGAAGCTGTAGTGGCAAAGGTTGCAGAACCTAAACTCGCCTTCAATTGGATCATGGGAGACATCACCGCCTACCTCAACGAACATAAACTGAAAATTAACGACATTCCCCTCACGCCCCAAACCTTGGCAGACCTGATCGCTCTGATTAACAATCAGACCATCAGTAGCAAAATTGCGAAAGACCTCCTTCCTGAACTCCTCAGCGCCCCCTTGGAAGGTACTCTCCAGGATTTAATCACCGCTAAGGGGCTCAAGGTAATGACGGGAGCAGAGTTAGAAACGATCGTGATCGATGTCATCCAAAATCATCCCAAGGAAGCGGAACAATACCGAGCAGGGAAAACCAAACTGCTGGGCTTCTTTGTTGGTCAAGTCATGAAGCGCACCCAGGGCAAAGCTGAACCCCAATCTACGAACGACTTGATCAAGGCAAAACTGGAGACACCCACCTAAAAAACGGTTAGGACTTCTCCTCACTGTGGGAGAAGGGAAGTGTATCAATTTTTTCTTGTTCCCTCTCCCTTTTGGGGAGGGCTACGGTGAGGGTTTCAGAAAAAGCAACGTAAGTCTTGAGGGTGTAAGGATGGTTAAAAGGGGCTTGGTTGCCTGACTGCAAGCATAGCTCCCGATCGGGGATGGGGAAAATGTAACTCCCTAGCGTGGAGATAAAGACGGGGCGCGCCCTGCTGACAACCATAGAGCCGATCGCCCAAAATTGGTATGCCAAAATGAGCTAAACAATGTACCCGCAGTTGATGGGTACGCCCAGTGTGGGGCTGAAGTTGTAGCCGAGTTGTCCCTGGGCTATTTGCCACAACCTCATAGGTAGTAAGACTGGGTTTGCCACTCATCGTCACTTGCTGACGGGGAGCACGATCGGGGTCCGCTGCCAGGGGTAAGGCAATGACACCCCGATCGGTATCTACGGGGGCGGGCAGGAGAGCTTCATAGATTTTCTGCACCAGGTGGTTTTGCCACGCTTTGGTTAAATAGTGTCTACTTTCTAAATTAAGGGCAAATAGTAAAAGCCCTGAAGTATCTTGATCAAGACGATGAACTACAAAGACCTCTTCTGTTTGCAGTTGTTGTTTAAGTTGATGGTAAACACAATCTTGACCCTGAATATAACGTCCCGGTACTGATAACAACCCTGATGGCTTGTTCACGACAATCAAATCCCGATCGTGATAGACAACCTCTAAGGTTTTTTCTTCCCCAGTTAAAGAAACATGGGACAGTTGTTTTTGTAATAGCTGAGATTGAAGTTTATATTCTTGTCTTAGATCGTATAATTGCCGATCGAGACGCCTGATCTCCTCCTCTAGGGGTTGTAAGACCGCCTGCCATTTTTCCTTCAGTTGTTTTCTCGCTCTTTTTTGTGACTGACTAACCCGATCGAGGTCTTTTTGTTCTGCTTCTGTCAAAGACTGCCGCAGCAGTTTGCGCTTTTGTCTTTCGTTTTGATGATGTTGCTGTAGTTGGTTATATTCCCTCTTAAACAAATGATCCAATCTTGCATACTCCGCTCGGATCGGATCATGAGCTAAAACAATCATCTGTTGCTTTAGTTGGTCAAGACGTTGATATATTGCCAACATTTTAATGGTGGAATCTAATCCCCAAAAACAGATCGTAAATAAACCCAGCCAAATCCTTTAGCTGCCACAGTCCCAAACTTTGGGGCGATTCGTTTTTATCCAACAGAGGCTTCATTTTGTAATAGGCAGGCTGATAGTTATACCAGGGAATAGAAGGCCATAAATGATGGACAAGATGATAATTCTGCCCCAATAAAAGAATGTTTAAGAGCCAGCCCGGATAAACCCGCGCATTCTTCCACCGCGATCGTTCTTGAAAAGGACGATGGGGTAAGTAGTCAAAGAATAACCCCAGCAGTAACCCCATGATTCCCGCAGGCACAAACCAGTAGTTAAGAATATATCCCAAGAAGCCGTAGTAGTAACCAACACTCAAAACTATTACCAAAAACAAACGACTCAATGCCCATTCCCATAACTCAAACTTGCGCCACAATCTGCGCTGAAAGAAAAACACCTCATGGTAGAAAAACCTCACGGCAATTAACCATAGAGGTCCCCCTGTAGACACAAAATGATCGGGGTCATTGTCAGGATCGTTGACATGGGCATGGTGTTGCATATGTACCCGTGTGAACACAGGATAGACAAAACCCTGTAACAGTGCCGAAGTGTGTCCCATAATAGCGTTCATGATGCGATTTTTATGGGCTACACCGTGGGAAGCATCGTGGATGACCGTACCCAAAACATAGAGGGAAACAAAGTTAAGAACAAATACTAGGGGAGGAGACCAATGCCACACCCAGTATCCCGTAGATGAGAGTATCGCCAATAAGACCGCAGCAATTAGTAGTAATAGAGTGGGGTTGAACCCTTCCGGCGCTCCCATAAACTCGATCGGGGTCAAGGCGCTCTGACCGACTTGCTGCATCTGCCAACTTCCTAACTTTTTCTCTATGTAGTATAAGCGACATCAGCTCAAATATTTACTTTTGTTACTAAAATCACCGGCAACTACAGCCCATTGCCAATCAATAAAAATGGTGCCCAATAGTAGGGATGGCTCAAATTCTCGATCGTGGACTGGGGCAGCCGCGATCGCAGCCGCTCTGCCATCATCTCTGCTTGGTTGCCCAGAGGGCTAAAGTCACCGCTAATGAGAATTTGTTGAGTTAGGCGCATTGCCTCTGCCTTAGTGATGGGCTGAGTGTTCAGTAATGTGTAAAAAATTTCCATCCATGCCTGGGTGCCGCCGTCGGAAACCGACCACAGGGAAGCGATCGTGGTGCGTGCCCCCCGTTCCTGCATCAAATAGCCGAAGCCTAAAATTTCTTCCCCGTTGCCCAATACTTCCCCCGCTGCGGTCTCGCAGGCACTTAAAACAATTAAATCTAGGTTGCTTAGGTTCCACTGGCGCAGGTCGGCAAAGGTCTGGCGTTCGCCGTTGCCAAACACAATAAAGGAATCTTTGGCGGTGCCTGGTAAAAATACGGCATGGGTGGCTAGGTGCAGCCAGTTGAAGGCGGGGGATTGACTCTGGGTGGCGGCGGGGGAAAAATCCCGATCTAGTAATTTATGACTGGGGCTAATCAGAGTAGTGAGATAGTTTACTTCTCCCCGTGCCGAGGGTAGACCGGCAAAATGGAAGGTGCGTTCCCCGATCGTGAGGGTCTGGCTCTGGGTTAGGGCACCTGCCAACATACGGGGCTGGGGTCTGGGCTGGGGGCTAAAGTTTTGTAAGCTGGCGCTGGTGATGTTGTTGATGCGGAACCTTTGCCCCAGCCACTGATTGCCGTCATGGAGGGCATTGAGGGGAATGTAGCGCAGTTGGGCGTTGGGAGCATAGAATATGGTGCGGATGTTTTGGGCTTCGAGGATGTCTTCTAGGGGTTGGATCAGGTGCTGGTAGAGAATGTGCCCCTGTTTTTGGGGGTCTGTTTCTACGTCATAGATGGCTTCGAGGCTATAGCGAAAATCCTGGAGGTGCTTGAGTAAATCGGCGCGCTGGATATAGCTACTGCGGCGCAGGGGAGCGATTCCAGGGGCGATTAAAATTAGTTCCACCCGATCGTCCCTGAGAATGGGATAGAGGATGGCAGCCTGGGGGTCTAGGTTTGCTAAATCCCGCTGTAGTTGCTGGAGGGTGGCACTGCTGACTTGACGGGCGAGAGTCTGTACCGCAGGGCTAGCTAAAAATTCCCTTAGTTTGCGGTCGTTTTTTTGGCTAATCAGTTCTTGATACTGGAGGTAGAGTTGCTTTTGCTCTGGGGCAAGGGTGGCTAAAATTTGGCTATTGACCTGGGGGGTGACATTGCCCAGGTAGCCGTCCAGTTCTCCCAGGATGGCGAGGTCTAGGGTCTGTTGCGCTTCTAAGATTTTGCCCCGTTCTAGCAATAGGTCTACGGCTAGGGTGAGGGGGGCGTTGGTAGAGAGGTTCAGGCTACTTAGACTTGCCTGGACAGCGAGGTCGCTAATACTGTCCCTGGGGGAGGGGACGGGGTCGGGGGGGGGCGCGGGAGGCACCGGGTCGGTGGTACTGCGGGCGATCCGATCGAGGGTACGATGCCTCAAAATGTTTTCTTGGAGGGGGCGCTGTTGCTGATCGAGGGGAAGAAAGCGGATGTTGCCCTGTACTTCCTCAAACTCTACGGCACTGAGGATGCTGCTGATGTTATTGCTGACGCTCCTAGCCCCGATCGTGCCCTTTGCGGTAAAAAACCATCGGCTAAAATCTTGCCGTCACTGCGGAAAGTGATGTTACCGCCACTGGTGATGGGGTTATTGGGATTATTCAGAGCGAGAATGTCTACCCCCTGATCGCCCCTCAGAGTAAGGTTGCTCCCACTGGCAACAATGGCGGGGGTGCTGAGGGTGTCTCGCAGTACTAAGTTATTCTGTCCTTGGAGCAAGAGACTACCCCTTGCCTGGAGGTTGGGGACAAATATGCCTAAATTGTTGTCGGCAATAGCTTGGATGTCTGTTGCCGCGATCGAGCCTAAAATTACGTCCCCTGGCTTGATCGCCATTTCCCCGATCGGTTCAAATTTACCATTTGCCAACAGCAGGGTACTCAATCCTGCCGCCTTGCCCCGAGGCAGTAGTTCCAGGGAGCCATCGGGATTAACAGCTAGTTCCTGGGCTTCGAGGGTGGCAGATGCACCGGTCAAAAGCTGAGCCAACTGGGGTAAGTCCGTAATCGTGCCTTGCCACTGGGGCGCTAGACTGCCCGGGCGGATTTCTAAGCCCAAAATTGCCGTCGGCGATCGGAGGGTGACGGTGGAATTGCCCGCTACTGCTACTACATCCACATTACCGGCGGGGGCTGTGAGGGTGCGGGGACTGACTACAGTTCCCCCTGCCAAAACAATGTCTTGCCCCGTTTTTACCTCTAGCTGCCCCTGGTTGACAATGGCTGCTGGTTGGGTCACCGAAAACTGTAAATTCAGAGGAGAACCGCCGGGGAAAAAAGCACGGGAGCGATCGGTAGTGAAAATGCCCCCGCCACTAAACCCGATCGCTGTTGCTGTAGAAGCCACAAAAGTCCCCCCTACATCCAGCTTGGCATCGCTACCAAACACCACCCCATTGGGGTTAAGCAGATAAAAATTTGCCAGCGGGAAGCTCTGGCTGGTCTGAATTGTGCCGAAAATAGTTGAAGGGGTCGTCCCCGTCACCCGATTAAAAATATTAGTGATTCGGGCGCCATTGATGCCTGTATCTCCCGTGCCAAAGGTTACGCCGCCGAGGGGCACATCAAACCGATCGAAGCTGTGAAATAAATTTGTGCCCCGAATTGAGTCGGTATTAGTGGGCACAATCACATTGCCTGGCTGTACCGCCGTGCTGGTAGTGCCATCGGGCACAATGGGCTGGGCTTGAAGCGCCAAGCCGATCGTGCAACTCAATAGGGTAGCGGCATAAACCCTTCTATCCATATGTTTTTAACTCAAGAAATCCGATCGGTAGCCCTTGGGGGACTCAACTATATTTGAGTATATTATTCAATAGGACTTACGCCGAGTAAAAAAGCTGCCACAGAGCAAGAAGGGGGCATTTCCCATTTGGCAAAAGTCGTCATTCAATTAACCAACCTAAACGATCGGAGGACACCTATCGATACCATCTACGGCAACATCCAGGGCTTAAAACCGAGCCAGATCAAGCAGTTACAAAGACTCTATCGCCAACGCTTGCCCCAGAACAGTTTTACTACCTTTGAATTTGCCCAGCGCCTGGCGTTGATCTCCCAAGAAATTGAGGAGAGTGTCTGTGCCTATATCAATCGGCGGGGGCAAGTATTCCGTGTGGGAGTAGGTACGCCCCATCAGAGTAGGATTCCTCCCCAGGAACTGCCCCGTTACGGGGAAACCCGCCTCAGTGGCATTCGCTGTGTGGTAACTAGCCTACAACCCAATCCCTCTAGTGGCGCTGAACCGATCGGTAACGCCGACCTGACGGCGATGGCAATGCAGCGCCTCGATGCCCTGATTTGGTGCCAGGTGAACCAGGAAGCCAGGATTGGTAAAGTCTATTTAGCCCACCTCCTGCCCCAGGCAAACCCCTCCCCCTGGTATATTTTGCCCGCCCAGAGCCTCGATGCCGTAGCCAAGCAGGATTTTTTAGACCTAGTTAGTGGTTTAGAGGAAGAGTTCCGCCGCGAATTTAGCGCCCAGGCGGTAGACCTGCAAACCGATCGGGTAATTTTAGTGGGATTGCAGACCCCCAAGCTCTCCGATAGCGCTTTTGCCGCTAATTTAGCTGAATTAGCCCTCCTCGTCGAAAGTGCGGGGGGGCAGGTACTCCACAGCTTCAGCCAACGGCGGGAACAACCCCATCCCCAAACCGTAGTCGGAGAAGGCAAAATCCAAGAAATTGCCCTCAAAGCCCAGTCAGAGGGAGCTAATTTAATTGTCTTCGATCGGGAACTATCTCCCGGACAAATCCGTAACTTAGAAAACTTAATCGGGGTGAGGATCAGCGACCGCACGGAAGTAATTTTGGATATTTTTGCCCAACGCGCCCGATCGGCAGCGGGGAAACTGCAAGTGGAACTAGCCCAACTAGCCTACCGCTTACCCAGGCTCACCGGCAGGGGAGAACAACTGTCCCGCTTGGGGGGCGGCATTGGCACCAGGGGACCAGGGGAAACCAAACTAGAAACCGATCGCCGCGTAATTCAAAAACGCATCACCCATCTGCAACAGCAGGTCAACCAACTGCAAGCCCAGCGATCGCGGGTACGGCAACAGCGCCTCGACCAGGCAATTCCCACCATGGCGATCGTGGGCTATACCAACGCTGGCAAGTCTACTCTGCTCAATGCTTTAACCAAGTCCGATGTCTACAGTGCCGATCAACTCTTTGCCACCCTGGACCCCACCACGCGCAAACTCTTTTTACCCAACCACACCACCCTATTGTTGACCGATACGGTCGGCTTTATCCATGAGTTGCCCCCTGCCCTAGTCAATGCCTTTCGTGCCACCCTCGAAGAAGTCACCAGCGCCCATGCCCTCCTCCATGTCGTCGATAGCTCCCATCCCCACTGGGAAACCCACCTGCGATCGGTAGAACATATCCTTGCCCAAATGCCCGTTGGACCCAGCCTGTTAGTGTTCAACAAAATCGATCGTGCCCCCGACCTCACTAGCCATCGCGCCCGCTACCCCCAAGCCCTGTTTGTCTCCGCCACCGATCGGCAGGGACTAGACTTGTTATTAGAACGTCTAGGACATCTAACCGACCCCTCTTTTAGCAATTTGCCCCTTTCCGCATCAGTTTGAGGGAAACAACCACTGACAAACAACCTATAAGGGGCTAAAGTATAATGCGTTCCAGGCAGAAATTGTCTGTTATTGCTGAGGAGTGTAAAAAAATGTCTAAATTGACCTACGGGGTAGCCCTATGTGCCCTGAGCTTAATAACTAGAAGTGCAGTTTATGCCGAGAGTATTGTGCCTCCTACTGTCCTCAGAGAATGGATTAGCCAAGAGAATTTATCGATTGCCCTCCCCGATAGCACGGCAGCTAAGGAGCCAAGCCCACCTGAGCAATCTCCCCAAGAAATTGAAATTGTCAGAACAGCCAACAAAATAGAAAACAGCCCAGAAAAAGTAGTTCCTGAAGTCAAGCCTGCTACCCCGACAGAAAATACTCCACCCCCAGTGCCCCTGTCCCCCAAGCCAGACGCTAAAATGACAGCCCCCCTGCCCCCGCCAGAATTTGCTGTCGAGGTCAAGCCCAAGCTGATCGTCCCCACTAACCCCGATCAGGTCAAGATCAATCGCACCCAGCCCATCAGCCTAAAGGAAGTCCTAGAAATTGCCGAGCGCAACAGCCGTGAACTCAAGGATGCTAAACTGCAACTCGAACGCGCCCGCGCCACCGTCCAGGAAGCCAAAGCTGGTCTTAATCCCACCGTCAATGCCCAGGTGGAATACACCTTTCAGGATTCTGCCCTGGCACGATCGTTTTCTTCCCCTACCCCCTACAGCCAGCCCTTTAACGGCACTGTGGGCTTAAATTACAACCTTTTTACCAACGGGCGCGTCCAAGCCGACATCCGCGCCGCCGAAAACAACGCCCGTCTGCGGGAAGTGGAAGTTAATCGCATCCAACAAACTATCCGCCTTAACGTCATCACTGCCTACTACAATCTGCAAAATGCCGATGAACAAGTGAGAATTAGACAAAAGTCTGTGGAAAACAACACCCGCAGCCTCCAGGATACCCAGGCACTAGAGCGGGCAGGGGTAGGCACCAAGTTTGATGTCCTCCAGGCAGAAGTCCAACTAGCAGATGCGCAACAGGCACTACAGCAAGCGATCGGCGAACAATACAACATCCGCCGCAATCTCGCCCGCCTGCTGGAATTTCCCCCCAATGTGGATTTAGCCGCTTCTGACCCGATCGTGCAAGCCAAGGACTGGGAACTGAGCCTAGAAGATACTATCATCACCGCTCTGCGCAACCGAGCGGATTTAGATAGCACCCGCCTGCAAAAAATCATCGCCCAAGAACGTGCCCGATCGGTGCAAGCCCAGCTAGGACCCCAAGTGAGTGTATTTGCCAACTATGGCTTTGCCGACAACTTCAGTCAGTCTGGAGGGATCGGGCTGGGCTATTCCCTGGGAGCAAGACTCAATCTGAGTTTATTTGATGGTGGAGTCGCCAAGGCACGACTCAACCAAACCCTCGCCGACCAAGCGATCGCCGACAATCAATTTGAACTAACCATCAATCAAATTAGATTTGAAGTAGAACAAGCCTTTAGTAACCTCCAGTCCAATCGCCAACAGATTATCACCGCCGGCAAAGCCGTTGAAAGTGCTACTGAAGCCCTCCGCCTGGCTCGCCTGCGCCTCAGTGCAGGAGTAGGAACCCAACTAGAAGTAATTCGCACGGAAGAAGACCTCGTCCGCGCCGAAGTTAATCAACTGAGAGCGATCGTGAACTTTAACCGAGCGATCGCTGATTTGCAAAGAGCCATCAATGAAATTTAATCTCAAAGAATTATTAAAGTATGTTATGATATTGATCGCTTTTGGGTCGTTAGCTCAGCGGTAGAGCACTCGGCTTTTAACCGATTGGTCCTGGGTTCAAATCCCAGACGACCCATTTATAATTGGACAAGTTTCCTTCCCAAGGCTCAGGGAGCGATCTATCGAGACCACCTTATCCCACAGGGGGAAGTAGAGCAATTTTTTTAGTCCCCTCTCCCTGTTTGGGGTGAGGGTTTCAGAAAAAGCACCATAAGTTCTGAAGTGAAAGAAGAGATGGGGAGATTTTTACTCGGAGTAAGTCAAAAACAGATCAAGCCAATTTTGTCTGACGATCGTTTTTACTTCTGCCATACTGATCTCGCAAAAGTCAATCACATTAGCAATCTTACAATCAGGAATACCGCAGGGCACGATCGGTTCAAAGCCTGTTTTATCTACAGAAACATTGAGGGCAAAACCGTGCATAGTAATCCAACGACTAACTTTAATACCAATTTGGGCAATCTTTTGGTCTTGCACCCACACTCCCGTCAAACCCGATCGTCTGCTACCTTTTACGTCTAATTGGGTTAGAGAATTGATCAACACTTGTTCTAGTCGTCTTAAATACCAATGTAAATCAAGACGGTAACGCCTTAAATTCACAATTACATAGCCCACTAACTGACCAGGCGCATGGTATGTTACTTCTCCTCCTCTTTCAATTTGTACATATTCTACCGATCGTTTGAAAAATGAAAGACTGCTACCTTGACCGATCGTGTAAGTTGGAAAATGCTCTAGCAACAACAAAACCCCTGGCAAATCAGGATTTAGTTTCCGTTCGTTCACCAGTTCTTTTTGCCATTGCCAAGCCTGGTAAAAAGGGATTAACTCCTGGAAGCTATAGACTAAAACTTTGTTATTGCCCATGTATTGCTTAACAAGAATAAAATAGTATTTCTTCAGAGCCTGTCCCAAAATGGGAGAGACAATTCACTTTCCTGCTCCCTGTGGAATGAAAGGAGTGTTTGCCTTAACTATAGAACATTCTATCTGCCAAAATATCACCTAAAATATGAAGGGCAAAACTGCCAATTGTTTAGAGGAGATTAAAAGCAAAAATGCCAAACTTAGGAGTAGGAGTAATTGGGACAGGATTTGGCAAGCAGGTACATATTCCTGGTATCCAAAATAGCGATGGTCTGCAGGTGGTAGCGGTCTACGATCGGGATTTAGACAAGGCGCAAAAAGTAGCAACTGAATTTAATATCCCCTTTGCCTCCGATCGGTTTGATGCTATCCTCGCCCAGGAATCAGTGCAGATTGTTACGATCGCTACGCCTCCCTTTCTCCATTTTGAGATGGCAAAAGCTGCCCTCCGATCGGGTAAGCATATTATCTTAGAAAAACCAGTGACTATGAATGCCCAAGAGGCGATAGAACTGTATCATCTGGCGCAGGCACAAAATTTAGTAGTCGCCGTAGATTTTGAATTTCGCTATGTCCCCCAGTGGCGCTACTTCCGATCGTTGTTGCCGCGGGTAGGAAAAAACGGCTAGTTCAAATTGAATGGTTAGTACAGGGCAGGGCAAATCCAGAGCGGCAATGGAATTGGTATAGCCAAAAGCAACTAGGGGGAGGAGCATTAGGCGCTCTTGGTTCCCATGTATTTGACTATGTGTCCTGGTTGTTTGGAGGGATCAAGCGCCTCTGTGCCAATTTGAGTACAGCAATTTCCCAGCGTCCCGACGGGGCAGGCAATCTCCAAGTTGTAGATACCGATGATACTTGCCAGATCATGGCGGAGCTAGTGGACGGCACCCCTGTCACGATCGTGATTAGCACCGTAGCCTACCATGGGCGGGGTCATTGGCTGACAGTCTATGGTGATGATGGTACTCTGGTTCTCGGTAGTGGCAACTTGCAAGACTATGTTCATGGGTTTGAAGTGCATTATGCCCCTCCTGGCAAGGCATTAGAATTTCTAGCTACACCCGAAACTTTCCCGCAAACTTTTAGGGATGGTCGCCTTGCGCCCTTTATCGCCCTCTGTCAAGACTTTAGACAAACGATCGCTGGGCATAGCACTAATTTGCCTACCCTAAAAGAGGGAGTTTATTCGCAGCGTTTGATGGATTTGTGCCACCAATCCCATGTCAGCCGTAGTTGGGTTGAAGTGACCCTAGAAAATGCCCTCGATCGGTAACAGGACTTACGCTGAGGAAAAATTTCCCTGATCCCTCAATTCCTTTTCCTACAGGGGAGGAGAAGAGAAGTAGATCAATTTTTTCTAGTCCCGGCTAGGCTGAGGGTTTCAGAAAAAATAATTGCAGTAATTGCTCCCTGAGCCTGTCGAAGGGAGCGCAACTCCTGCAAAAACAAAAAACTCCCGATCGCAAGATCAGGAGTAGAGTTGAGTTTACAAACCAGACTAACCGTTGATTGCAGGTGCAACCAGCGCTACAGGAGATACTCCCGTAGATGCTAAGTCTAAGGGGAAGTTGTGAGCATTGCGCTCGTGCATTACTTCCATACCCAGGTTAGCACGGTTGATTACATCAGCCCAGCTCGGTACTACACGTCCTTGGCTGTCCGCAATAGATTGGTTGAAGTTGAACCCGTT
>PHFO01000073.1 GCA_002861535.1 Cyanobacteria bacterium M5B4
TGGTTCCCAATGCCAAAATCCGCAAGCCTTCATTTCTGATATTGATCGCCGCATTCACGTCACGGTCATGGTGCGTCCGGCAATGCTTACAAGTCCATGTTCTAACATCAAGACTAAGGTAGGCAGACATGGCAACTCTTAGAGCTAGGAAACCACCGATCAATTTCGATGTATTGTTTTCCCCCAACCAGCATCACTAATCGCTTGGGCTATCTTGACCATGTTTTTCAGGGATAGATTCTGACCTTATTACGGTAATGCAATCACGATAACAGGAATGTTACTGTGCTGGGAGGGCGATTGTCTGCTTTGTCTTACGGGATTTCATCCCCTAAAATTGAGTCGATTTGAGATAAGATTTGAGAACAATAAAAAACAAAATATGAACAATCCTCCTGATAACATTGAAATGGCAGTTAGCCAAGCGATCGATAGTTGTTTCAATGCCATCGATGCTGGCATCATGCGCCTAGTGGTGGATTTACGATTTCCTGAACTGCGTCAACTCCCCGTTGCGCACCTATTTGCCCAGGCACTTACCACCCGCTACGGTGACAATTGGCAAGGAATCTTTGCGGATGCTGGCTCAGCGGCGCTAGCACAACGAGATTGGACAGATATTACCATCAAACTGCGGGGCATAAATGAAGGCAGAAGGGCGATCGGGGATGAAAAACAAGCATTTTTATTGGTCGTACCTACTTCTGTGGAATTAGACCAAGTGGAAAAGCTCTTAGCCCTGGCAAACGATCGTCCTTTCATCTTACTAAACCCCCAATTAGAAAATGCTGAAGTTGGTATTGGTCTTTCTGCCCGTAGAATGAGAGAACGATTTTTAAGCACTTTTGAGACGGCTTACTATCTGCAACCCTTAGAACAGGGCTTTTTGTGGCGTTGTTATCCCCAATTATGGCAAGTATGGTCAGAAGATGAATGTATTAAAGAACTAACAACTAAGCCTTCAGGAGAAGACCTAAATCGTATATTTAACCGCAAAACCGGAAAACAGACCTCTTTTTTAGATCAGTTACAAAGCTTATTCAATGCCCTTAGTCGTTAGTTTTTTAGGACTGACGCCCAGTCAAAATTCCCTCCCCCCCTTCTCCTACAGGGGGGTGATCAAAACAAGCAAAGTAAGTCCTGAGTCTTCTCTTATCCCGAACTGTCGTTAAATCCTAGTTCTTTTGAGGAAGACAAGAACTCTCTTCCTATCCTATCTAACGAAAAGAAGAAAACTTACCCGATCGGTAGGCACTGACAAAGCTGTTATAGTCATATTCCACTTGCTGGGCATAGTCCAGGGCAAAGTTGAGAATTTCTTGCTTAAATCCAGACCTACTAATTACGTCGGCAATCTCTTTGTCTTGACTATAACCTAAACTACTGTCGTAGTCCTTATCTGCTAAAGCATGATTCTTTGCCACGATCGCGCCGGCATAATTAACTACATTGTTAAACCGATCGAAAGAAGTAAGGGTTGTGTAGTCAAAGTCCACAGCAAAGGGAGATTTTTCTCGCAAAGAGAAGGGTACACCATTGATAGTTGTATAACCAATTAGGGGATCGGCATTGTTAAGCAATGCTTTATTTGTTTTGGCTACCCTCAATCCTTGATGATTGTTGTAATAACTAGAAGGCATTCTGCCAGGAGCCGCAATACTAACAGCGCTGGAGGACTGTTGTTTCATCTCTAAAATGACATCATCACTACTAGAATTAGATGCCCCTTCAATGAGTAAATAATAACGATACCTGCCCAAACTGCCCGTGCCCGAACCTAATTTTAGTTTCACATCCTTGAGGGTATAAAAACTACTGGGCTGGCGTTTACTGCTACTAATAGAATTGACATAGGTACTCATCCCCGCCTGAATGGCACTATACTGATTGGGAGAAACACTAACTAAGTCACTGGTTGTCTTCAGCTTGCGCGCTGTACCCACGATCGTTGTAAACTTGTTCAACAAATCCGATCGTTTTTTAGTAGTTGCCTCTTGGATTAAGTCTTTGACATAGCCCTTAGTATTAGACTCCGTCAGTCGGAAAGAAGTCTCAGAATTATTGCCCTTAAAACTAGCTAAATTGTCAATGTAACTATCACAAAAATTAGCAACTAAACGCTCCCGATCGGTTTTACTCAAGCCATTTTCTTTCGCCGCCAACAAAATACTAACAGCCATGCGACGCACATCCCAATGATACTGCCCCCAATAACCCTCATCAAAGTCATTAGTATCAAAGACAAAATTGCCATTGCCGTCCCTAACAGCGCCAAGATTTTGTAAGTGCATATCCCCCTCTAACCAAGTATAACCAGTAGCTTGAGTCTGATACTGAGAAGCGGGCAGGGTCTTCATATCCTGATAAAAAATATGGGCAGTGCCGCGATAAAAAGCAAAGGGACTGACCGCCATTTTTTGCATTTTTGTCTGCAACTCTTGGGGGAGCTGGACAGCAAAAGGACGATTAAAATTGTAAACTTCTTGCTCTACCCATGGCGTGCGCTGAGTGGCAGCCATACTACAAAATTGCATGGAGACAACTGCACCCGCCATCAGACTGGGTACTAGACGCAAATAACCCATAAAGTTAATACATAGACTAATACTAAGTCTACCCAAAGATAAAAGATAATCCTACTATGTTCAGGAACGAGGACGGCGCGGTTTGCGGGGCGGGGTATCTGTTTGCTCGGTATAGAGGTTGAGGTCTACCCTCTGGGAGGCATTTTGGGCGGCAATCCCTAAGATTGTACGCATCATATTGAGAGTTCTCCCATTTTTGCCGGTCACTTTTTCCCGATCGCTGTCGGCAACTGCCACCCGCACTAAAACGTAACGACCGGCTGCACTAGTCTCGCTATCGATCGCCAATTGATCGGGAAATTCTACCAGGGGTGCCAGCAAGTGTTGGGTAATGGCAGTGTAATTAACCATTGGTATTGGTTACGGCTTCAGCGGGACTGGTCTTGCGGGCGATCGGTTCCAAAATGCTGGCTTTTTCTAGGAGGCGGCGGACAGTATCGGTGGGCTGGGCACCTTCCTTGAGACGTTTTTGGATCGCTTCCACATTGAGGCGGGTTTCTTTAGTACGGGGGTCGTAAAAGCCTAGTTCTTCGAGGGGAATGGCTTGACGACGGGTGGTGCTATGAATGGCGATGAGCCGGAAGGTGGGCATCCGTTTTTTACCGAAGCGTTTGAGGCGGAGTTTGACCATAGGTGATAGGGATAACTATTAGGAATTTTTGACGCAAGTTTTTATATTATCAAACTTTTTAGAGTTCGCCAAATCCCTTGCGCTTTTTCTTTTTCTTGCCGTAGTTAGGAGCGGCACTAGGCATTGGCGGTGGTGCTCCCATCCCCATCATTTGGTTCCGTCCCATATTTTGCATCAGGGTACGCATCCGTTGAAAGTCTGCCACCAGTTTAGTCACGTCTTGCATTTGGTAGCCCGAGCCCTTGGCGATGCGTTGTTTGCGGCTGGGAGTGCGGGCGATGAGGTCAGGATTTTTGCGCTCCTCTGGGGTCATAGAGCCGATCATGGCTTCCACGCGCTTGAGATTTTTTTCTGCTTCTTGCAGTTGGGCATCGTTAATTTTCATGCCCGGGATCATCTTTAGGAGGTTGCCAAAGGAACCCATGCTCTTCATCATGCGGGTATTGCTGAGGAAGTCTTCAAAGTCGAATTGGGCGCTGAGGATTTTTTCCTGCAATTTGGCGGCATCGGAGAGGCTGACTTGTTCCTGCATTTTTTCTACTAGGGTGAGTACGTCCCCCATGCGCAGAATGCGGGAAGCCATCCGATCGGGGTAGAAGGGTTCGAGGGCTTCTACTTTTTCGCCGGTGCCGATGAATTTGATGGGCTGTCCAGAGACATAGCGGATGGAGAGGGCGGCTCCGCCCCTGGTATCGCCGTCTAGTTTGGTTAAAATCGCCCCTGTAATTCCTACTTGCTCATGGAAGGTGCGCGTGAGGTTGGCGGCTTCCTGCCCCGTCATGGCATCTACTACTAGGAGGGTTTCCGTCGGCTCGATCGTTTGTTTAATTGTGACCAGTTCTGCCATCATCGTCTGGTCAATCTGCAACCTGCCTGCCGTATCGATGATGACGGTATCGATGCCCTGTTCCTTTGCCTGGGCGACCCCTTGGCGGGCAATAGTCACGGGATCGGTATCTGCACCCAGACTAAAAACGGGAATATCGATCTGTTTGCCCAGGGTGATTAACTGGTCGATGGCAGCGGGGCGGTAGATGTCGGCGGCTACTAGTAATACCGATCGGTTTAGCTTGCGCAGATGGAGGGCTAACTTAGCGCTAGCGGTGGTTTTGCCTGTACCCTGTAAACCAGCCATCAACACGATCGTGGGGGGCTGCTCTGCTTGGGCGAGGGGGACGCATTCCTGTCCCATCAATTCCACTAATTGGTCGTAGACTACCTTAATAAACTGCTGTTCGGGGGTGACACCCATGACGACATCGGTGCCCAGGGCGCGCTGGCTCACCTTTGCCACAAAATCCTTTGCCACCGGCAGGCTCACATCTGCTTCTAGGAGCGCTCTTCTGACTTCCCTAATGGCGGGCTGAATGTTATTTTCGTTAATGCGGTCGTGCCCCCTGAGCTTACGCCAAGCGCTTTCAAGTTTCTCTGTGATTTCATCAAACATCGATTATTTACTATTTACAAAGTGGGATGCAATTATTTTAGGCAATTATATTTGCCCTTCAGGAGAGTTTCTGCCTTTCTGGGGTTATTTTAGGAGATTTGCGGGGGAATTTGACCCAACCGATCGGGGATTCGTGGAGTAAAACATAAAAGCAGGGAATAATAAATAGTGTTAGAAGTGTAGCTAATGAAAGACCAGAAAAAACAACAATACCCAGGGGTCTTAAAAACTCACTGCCTTCGCCTATGCCTAAAGCTAAGGGAAATAAACCCAGTACAGTGGTGATGGTGGTCATCAAAATCGGTCGCAGTCTTTGGGGGGCAGCCTGGGTGATGGCAGTCATGCGATCGCAATTGGTTTCTGCCCTAATTTGGTTGGCTAATTCCACCATGACAATGGCATTATTTACGACAATTCCTACTAATAAAACTGCACCGACGACTACTGTAGCCCCGATCGATGTTTTCGTAACAAATAGCCCTAAAATACCCCCTGCTAAGGATAGGGGGATGGTAAACATAATCACGAGGGGGTCAATCAGAGAGTTATATTGCACCGCCATCACCACAAAGACTAAAAAGCAAGCCAGAGCGCCCAAAACCGTAAAGGAATTTTGTAATTGCCGGTTAGCTTCGGCAGCGGAACTAGGCACGATCGTGATGCCGTCGGGCAGATCAATTGTCGATAAAATTTTCTGTACTTCTGCGAGGGCACTACTTAAATTTCCTCCTTTGTTGAGGTTGCCGTTAATTACAAATACTTGCTTTTGATTGATGCGTAAAATTTCCCCAGGGGCAGTACCATTGACGATCGTGGCGACATCCGCTAGTCTCACAATTTGATTATTGCGGGTAAACAAAGGCAGTTGTTCTAGTTGGGATGGTTCCCTGATCTGCTCCCGATCGAGTCTGACTCGCACATCGACTAGACGATTGCCCCGTTGCAGTTGGGTCGGGACACTGCCCGCGATTGCGGTGTTGATGGTATTACCCAGATCAGTCACAGTTAAACCTAGTCTTTCCAGTCTTTCCCAGTCTGGTTTGATCTGTATTTCTGGTTGTCTGGCATCGGTGTCTGGGCGAAAGTTTGCCCCTTTGACATTTTCTTCTAACTCTCTTAACACTTCTCTTCCCGTTCGTTCTAACAAAGTGGCATCATTACCCTGTAAAAGAACATCGATTTCTGTGCCTGGGGTGGGTGAGTTATTGACAATGATCCCCCTCACTCTGCCTGGATTGACGCGGATGCGAACGCCTGCTAAGTTCATTTGCGCGATCTTTTGATTGACTTTTTGCACATAACTAAGCACATCCGATCGGGGTTTAAGGGTAATTGTACTGCTACTCCTGAGAGGATTAGATGTGCTGTTGTTGCCGAAGGTAGAGCCGCCGATCGTGGAAAAGATGTACTCTGTCTCCGGTTGTTGTTTGAGGATGTCTTCCACCATTGTCATTACTTTTTGATTGGTGGCAAGGGTAGAACCAGGGGGAAACTGGGCAGAGACATTGACCAGACCTGTGTTGATGGGGGGTAAAATTTCTTGGGGAATTTGTTTTGCCAGGGTGAAAGAACCAAAACCAAAAATGACAAAAGCACAGACTATTGCTAACAAACGATACCTGATTAGCTTTCTCAGAAAACGACCATAACTAAAAGTTGCCAGGTTAAAGCGATGATTAAACTGCCTTAATAAACACCATCTGCCAATCCCACTGGTCATTTTGATGGCTAACAAACGAGATGCCATCGCCGGGACAACGGTTACTGCCACAACGATCGAGGCACCAACGGCAAAGGATATAGTTAAAACTAACTCATTAAACAACAAAGAGATAAAGCCGCCGATCAACAAAAAGGTAAAACTGCCACTAAATTGGTAGCAGTAGAAGCCACCAGGGCAGATTCGATCTTTTGACTACTTTCAACAGCACGATCGATCGTTTCCCTGGCACTGAGCTTCGATCGGGTACTTTTACCGATGGCAAGCCCGGAACCAATAGCAATACTTTCAATCATAACGATAGAGTTGTCTACCACAATTCCTACCCCTAAAGCTAACCCTCCCAAGCTAAACAGGTTCAAAGAGAAGTCGAACAACGCCATCAAAATAATGGCACAGAGAGTAGAAAGGGGAATTGACACTAAAATAATGAGTGTCTGACGCAGGGAACCTAAAAATAATAAGACCGCTAAAGCGGCTAAACCGGAGCCGATTAACCCCGCCTCGATCACGGCATTGATGGCATTGCGAATAAAACGGGAGTCATCTAACGTTACTGTTAAAACAGCATCAGCAGGAATAATGCCCTGTTGTTTTAACTGGTTTATCTTTTGTTTTACGCCATCGACCACTTGGATTGTGTTGGCATCTGGTTGTTTTTGCACTGTTATTTTAACGGCAGGTTCACCATTGAGAGTGATAAATAACCTTTGTTCAGCACTGCCGTCTTTCACTTGGGCAAAGTCTCGCAGATAAACTCGTTTGTCATTCACTGCAAAGGATAGTTCTTCAATTTCTTTAGCGTCTTGAAAACGACCGATCGTGCGGGTAAGGGGTTCAAAGGTACTGCCCTCTAGTCTGCCGCCGGAAATGTCTTGATTACGCCGATCGAGGGCAGTTAGAACATCATTGAGAGCAATGCCCTGGGACTGCAGCCGCAGGAAATCCAGGTTGACAGTTACTTCTTCTGTCAATCCCCCTGCCACATCTACCGCTGCTACTCCAGGGACAACACTAAGCTCGCGGTTTAACTCTTCTTCCGCAAATACCCTTAACTCTAAAGGCGAAAGACTAGGAGAAGTTAAGGCAAATTCATACACCGGCAATTGGGAAGGGTCGAACTTAAAAATACGGGCATCTTCAATATCATCAGGGAGACGACTGCGCCCCCGATTGTAGGTAGCTGTCACATCGTTTAATGCTTGTTCCAGATTACTGCCAGGGGCAAAAAATAGATCAACTCTGACTCTGCCCTCTTGGGTACGGGAAAAAATTTGGTTCACTCCTTCCGTGGCGGCTAAGGAAGATTCCAACGGTCTTGTCACCTCATCTACAGCCACTTCTGGCGCAATGCCAGGTATATTTAACTGCACTGCAATGCGGGGATAGGTAATAGCGGGCAATAGATCAACTTGCAACTTACTAATTAGAAATATCCCCAAAACTACAACAGCCAAACTCAGCATTAAGGTGCCGATATGACGGCGGATGGCAATCCTGCTAACGCTAATTCCTTGGTCTGTCATTTTCCTTTCCTGTTGCTGAGAGGGCGCTTAAAACTACTTTGTCTCCATCTTTGAGAGGTCTGCCACTGCGAATAACATATTCTTCTCCAGGAGATAGACCAGAAAGAATGACGACTTTGCCGTCTTGTTGTTTGCCTACCTCGATCGGTCTGGCTTTGACTGTTGTTTCTTTCCCCGATCGTTGAATGACAAAGAGTTTATTCCTTTTTTTGTTATTTTCTGGGCTGTTTGGTCTGCCGGCAGTTGCCAAAGCACTTAAAGGAGCAACTAAAACAGGGTCTTTACTTTGATTTGGGTTTGCTAAAAACGTCACCCTAGCGAGCAGACCACTGCCAATGCTTTGATCGGGATTAGGAATGGTTACTTCTACGGGCACTAGACGGGATTGGGGGTCAGCAGAAGGAGAAATCAGGCTGATCTGTCCTGTTAATTCTTTTTTGGGAAAGGCATCCAGTCTGACTTTTGTTGTTTGTCCTAGCGCAAGACGAGAGCGATCGAGTTCGGAAACTTCGACAATTACTTTAACTTGAGAAAAATCCCCTATCTTTAACAGTTCATTACTTGGCTGTAAGAGATTTCCTGCTTCGGTTTTCTTTTCCATGACAATGCCATCTACAGGAGAGATAATCAGAGTAAACGATCGTCTTTCTTTCGCCTGTTGCACAATAGCCCGTTGCGCGTCTACTCGTTTTTGCGCGGTGGCAATTTCTGCTTGTTGGGATTTGATCAGGGCTTCCGCCGATCGCAGGGTCTGGAGGTTACTGTTGGCTTTGGTGCTTGCCTGCTCCGCCTGCTGGGTAGTCACCGCTCCGAGTTGGGCTAACTGTTGCAATCTTTTAGCATCCGCTAGGGATTGTTGATATTCTAGTTGCGCCCGCGCTACCTGGGCTTGGGCATTGGCAACCAGAGTTTGGGTACGGGCTAGTTCTCCTTCCCGCGCGGCTAGCTCTGCCTCAGCTTGTAATAGGTTCGCCGTTAATACCCCATCATCCTGGCGGGCAACTAACTGCCCCTGTTGCACCCGATCGCCCCGATCGGCATTTAGTTCCACTAGCTGTCCTTCCACGCGGGCACGCAGTACAACTTCCCTGACGGGGTTAGTGGTACCGGTATATTGACGAAGCGTATCCAAGGAGCCAAATTCTGCTACGGCTACATCCACAGCGATCGGTTTAGAGGGCTGAGCCTGGGTAGAAGGACTATCTTTACAGCCACTCAGAAATAGAATTGGAGCGCTAAACAGTAATAGCCAAGCTAGTTTCCCCATACTTTTCCTGGATGTTATGCCTTTATATTATAGATAGACTCGGATTGTAAACAAAAGTTCACTTTTACAAAAAAATGTTTATACCTAAAAGGGCAACTAAATTTACCCGATCGTATCTTTTTTCTACCTAGATTCTCTTGTAACTTGTTAAATGTGAAGGAGTTTAGAAGTTTTCTGAAAGTAATTAGCTTACTTACAAAACTATTTCAGTAGCACTTACGCAGAGGGAAAATTCCCTCATCTCGCAAGTGATTCACAAGGAATAGCTCCCCTTGCCCGTTTTGGGAGAGGGGCTAGGGCTAACAATTTAGGAAAAAGCTGTATTAACTTTATTGGGAGAGGGAACAATATGTTTATGTTTAATCCTGTTACATTGAGCAATCCTTTTACACCCAACCAACTGGGCAGATACAACGGACTGCAATACTTTTTGGGCAGTAAACTCGGCTTAAACCGTCTTACTAGTGACATCTTTATTACTGGCATCGGGGATTTGGATAATGATGGTTATGACGATCTAAGCGTCTCAAGCAATAACGATCGTTATATTCTCTATGGTTATGCCCCCGGAGTTCCACTGCGTAACTTACCCAGAACTCCTGAAGGGTTCACTCCGGCATTTCCAGAGTCAGTGCCAATTGATTTAGAGAAGCCCTCTCCCCGCATCTCTTTTAACAATAAACCTTTATTTGAAAAGTATGACGGGACTAACCGATCGTTTACGATCGGGCAAGATGTGAATGGGGATGGCTTCAAGGAGGTGTTTGTCACTAATGGCAATTTGCCCGCCGAAAGACAGAACTATGTTTTATTCGGCAAGCCTAATGGTTTTAGAGTAGAGGAACTCTTTGCCGATCCAGGCAATTTAGACGGGAAGAAAGGGTTCTATCATCCTCCAGGAATTAACCCTAAATTTGATGGCGATGTAAATGGCGATAAAATTATTGATCTAGCTTTTGATAACTTTATCTTTTTTGGCACGAAAGATAACTTCCCTGGAGTCGTGCGTCCGGATTTATTGGATGGCAAAAATGGCTTTCGCCTTAAAAACGGAACTGACGGAAGAGTTTTTCGGCTGACCAATCTCAAGGACATCAATGGCGATAGCAGAGATGACTTGGCTATAAATGATGGACGTTATATTTTATTTTCTCCTTCTAATCTTCCTGCAGAGATTGATGTTGGTGTCTCTAACCCTGGTTTAATCACAGCAATAAAATCAAGACCAAGGGATGTCTATGATATACGACCTATAGGGGATGTCAATCGAGATGGATTTTCAGACTTTGTGGTTGTGGAAGTTGACATTTTGTCTTCTACTTCTGGTAAGACTGATCTATTCTATGGCACTAACAAACCTTTCAAGAGTGAACTGGATGTCTCTAGCTCCAGATTTTCCAACCAGAAGGTCTCAGAAGATGCTGATCTCTATTTTGAATATGGTGTATACGATGCGGCTGACTTCAATAACGACGGCTATCTTGACCTGTTAATGTCGGAGACCGTTCCACCTGGTGTTAGGTCTGAGGCTATATCTGTTACCTACATTGCCTTTGGCAGTGTGAAAGGTTTTACTAAACCGGAAATAGTGGGTAGTGATCAGAGTAGGGAAGGATCAAGGGACATTGGCGACTTCAATGGTGATGGCATTCCCGACCTCCGTGTTACTGATAGAGTCCTCTTTGGCGGCAGAACAATCCAAAACCTGACTGATGACCAGGTAAATGGTCGAAACGGTATCCTGCTCAAACGAAGGTTGGATGACCCTCTGCCAGAAGTGCCTATAGACCCCAGGTTTCCAGGACGGAGAACCACCTTTGGCGAAGGCTTTAGGTTTGTGGGCGATGTAAATGGCGATGGTAAGGCTGATTTAGCGAAAGAAGGCTTCGTTGTTTTTGGCACCGATCGGATTAACGATAAAGACAAGATCATTTATAAAACTTCTGGTGGTAGTTACAATCACTTTGAATTTCCTGATTTTGGTTATACCAATGTCGATGCTTTAGTATTCCGGGCTGACAACAGACCTGATCGGGCTGACTGGGTTTATGGGGGTTGGGGCAATGATACTCTCACTGGGCAATCGGGGCAGATGGATCAATTTGCGGGAGGACCAGGAAACGATCGTTTTGTCCTGAATAAAGAGTATGGACTACAAATAGGCAAAGGTTTTGCTGTTGTTTGGGACTTTGACAAAGGCATTGACAAAGTAGTGGTTCATGGCACTGCTAACGATTACTTTTTTGTGGAAGATAACAACGCCTGGTTAGATAACAAAAACGCTTCCTTTTTAAGACACCGATCGCAAGATACCAGTGCCACGGTCAATACAATCTTGGCAAGACGCTGTAACTGTGAATTTGGCGCAGTGATGATTGGGGCATTCTCTGATGTTAAGTTAGACGTCTCTGATCTAGTGTTTGTCCCCAATACCACTGTCGTCTGAGGGTCTACAGTTTGTTGAAGGGAGACGGAAGGGTTAAGGAGACTATGGTAGGTTGCTTTTTCTGCAACCTTCACCCTAGCCCTCTCCCCAAAAGGGAGAAGGGATTGAGGGGAATTTTTCTAGCGTACATCTGCAATCCTTCCGCAATTGTCATTTTTTATGACTGTAGATATACGGGTCGCAACGATCGATCCTATCTTTTAAGTTTTAATATTCCAGCTAATAGGCACCATTACCTTTGGGAAAAATAACGACCCCGATCGTTTTTAAGATAATCCATATATCTAAGAGAAAGCTATGCTTGCGGACATACTGCACATCGATCTGAATCCGTTTGGGATAGGGGATGTCATTGCGCCCCGATACCTGCCATAAGCCCGTAATTCCGGGACGAATTGATAATACTTGTTCGATCGCATCTCCGTATTTGGCTAGTTCTTCTGGTACGAGGGGGCGGGGTCCTACTACACTCATGTCTCCCACCAAGACATTCCAAAACTGGGGAAATTCATCCAAACTTGTCCACCGCAACCACCGCCCGATCGGGGTGATTCTGGGATCATCTTTGAGCTTAAAAGAGTTTTCAAATTCGGCACGACAATCGGGGCAAGATTGTAATAGTTGTTCTAATAATTTGTCAGCGCCGATGATCATAGTGCGAAATTTCATGCAGGTAAATTGTTTGCCATCCTTACCCACCCGTCTTTGTTTGTATAAAATGGGACCCGGTGAATTTATGTAAATTAAAAGACCAATTAAGACATAAACAGGAAAAAATAATATCAAAATAGCGAGGGAAAATAAAACATCGAATATTCTTTTACCGACTACTTTATAGGTATCTGTTTGACTCTTCCGCGCTGTTGGCATTCTAAGCCGATCGTACCGACTTCTACTGGTCACAACTCACCTCCACCACACATTGGTTAAAATCATACAATGCCTATGTATTTTTATTGGGGAAATGATGAATATCGTTTGTCTCTGGCAGTCGATCGGTTACGACAGAAAGTTGTGGATGGGGCATGGCAGGACTTTAACTTTACTAAAATTGTGGGACTGTCTGACACTCAAATTATAGAGGGCTTGACTATTGCTATGACTGCACCTTTCGGAAATGGCGGACGTTTGACCTGGATCACGGATTGCCCGATCGGGAAAAAATGTTCTGATAGTTTACTAGCTCAACTCGATCGGTG
>PHFO01000074.1 GCA_002861535.1 Cyanobacteria bacterium M5B4
TAGTTTATTAGTGTATGGTTAGACAGGATGAGGAGTGTGTGATGAAAAAATTATTATGGTTGATGGTTCTGGCATCCTATGCCCCGATCGCTGGGCATGTATACGCTCAGGACAAGGAGACAGTTAACAAGCAGGCGGCAGGAGTCCAGCCCCTGTTCCAGCCTAAGATCACGATCCAAGATAAGGACGGCAAGCCCGCAGCAGTTGCCCAGGAAGGAATGGAACAGAAGACAGCCCCCGCTAAGCCCCAGGGAGTTCCCCCTGTTTCTCCGGTGCAACAACAGGTGCCTGGCAGGGTACAGGGAGTAGTACCTCCCTTTCAACGTAGACCCGTGCCCGCCCCGATCGGGGACATCTCTGTAAGTACGAATATGCTCAAGCCCGATGTGATCGATTTGGGGACGAAGGAAAGAGTACCCCGTCTATCTTTGCGGGAAGCACCTGTAAGAGAAGTTTTAGCGGTAGTGGCAAAAGTTGCTGGTTTGAACGTAGCTTTTGCGGATGATTCTACCAATCAAGGCGGGCAGCAGGGTGCCACTCCTGCTGGTGGAGCTACAAGTGGGGTTAATTCTCGGATTTCATTAGATGTAGAGAATGAATCTGCCCAGGACGTTTTCAATAATATTTTGCGTCTGACGAACCTGGATGCCAACCGTGTGGGTCGGACGATTTTTGTGGCGGCGAGATTACCTGTTAACCTGAAAAACATTGTTCACCGCACCTACAGATTAAATCAAATTACGGTAGGTTCGGCTTCTGCTTTCTTAGCTGGTTTGGGAGCAGAACGGGTAGTTAACCGCGAGCGTCCTATCCCTGGGGTACAGACGGCGCAGTTAGGTACGGCTTCCCAAGCGATCGTGAATGTGCCTACAGAGTCTGTGCCTGTATTGGAGAGTGTGCAGGGTACGCCTAACTCCCTGTTGCCATTACGGGGGTTGCAGGTAGTAGCAGAAGAGCGGACTAATTCGGTAACTTTGGTGGGTACTCCCAGTTTGGTGGAATACGCTGCAGCCCAGCTAGCAAGGGTTGATGCCCGTCGCCGTCAGGTTGCTGTTAACGTCAAGATTGTGGATGTGAGTCTCAACGGTCAGCAGAACCAAAACAGCAGTTTTTCCTTTGGGGTCAACGACAGCTTCTTTACCGTTAACGATGGTGTAGCTGTGGTTAACTTTGGACAACTCAACCCAGCTAATAATAACGGTAACGTGGCTCAGGGACAGTTCACCCGTCCAGTTACGCCTAACCCTGTAGGTGGTGCCCAGCTATTTACTGACCCCACTAACCAAAACTTTACCCGTGATCCTATCACTGGTGCCTTCATTCCCAATAACACCTCTCCCTTTAGCCCTGGGGACAATCCTCTGGCTCCTGCAGTGCCTGCGGGTACAGGAGCACCGGGTAACAACAATACCTACCTGCTCAATCCTGGTGGACAAATTAACGCTAATATTCCCAACTTGCCGCCGGCACTGCGGACAGGAGAATTTGCTAATACGCCTTTCTTACTTGATCCGGTAAGTGGTCAGCCCATTTTGGCAACCCAGGGCAGCCCAGCGACGGCTTTCAATCCTAGTCAGTTGACTTTACCTGCTATCTTCCAGTATCCCCGCCAGTTCCTATCTCGGTTACAGGCTACTTTACAGACTGGTAATGCCAAGATTTTGACCGACCCGACTTTGATGGTGCAGGAAGGTCAGACGGCAACGGTGAGCTTAACGGATGATGTGCCTGCTGGTATTGAAACCTCTGTCAATGTGGTGAATAACACATCGGTAGCAACTACGAGGGTAAATATTCGTCAGGCGGGTCTGTCTTTGAATATCAACGTCGATCGGGTGGATGAAAATGGTTTTATCAACATGTCCCTTTCGCCTACGGTGTCGGCTGTTGGTCAAACTATCCAGGTAAACCAAGGGGCTGGTGGACCTAACACTGTGGCGTTGCTGAATACGCGGACATTAAATTCTGGTTTGATTCGTCTGCGGGATGGACAGACTTTGATTCTTTCTGGTGTGATTCAGGATGCCGATCGGGAATCGGTGAGCAAGGTGCCTTTCTTGGCAGACTTACCGATCGTTGGTTCTCTGTTTAGAACAACTTCTACACAAAACACCAGAAACGAGGTGATTATTGTAGTTACGCCCCAGATTATGGATGACAGCGAGCGAGCAAACTGGGGGTATGCTTACCAGCCTGGTCCTGAAGTCCAGAGGGTGTTAGACAAAAATAACGTACCTTTCCGGTAAATCTTCCTCATCCTAGTTTTTAACCTCCCTGGTGGGGGGTTTTTTATTTCGGGGAGATGGCATAGCCGCAATAGTGGGAGTCTTTGATCATCCAATGGACTCGATCGACCTTAAATTCGGGGAAAATAGCGCTAAACATTCCCAGTTCGTGGGAGCAAACGTTGGGGAAAGAGTTAGCTACGGCAACGATCACGCAGTTATATTCGGTGTAGACGTAGCCTTGAGATTGGGGGTCAGGGAACCATTCGGTAATGTAGCCCTCCGATCGGCGCAGTTGGGCTAACTGTTCTAGCCTTTCCGGCAGGGGCAGATGCCCCAGTAACGCCCGGTAGTGGTTTGCCTTTTCCTGCCACTGTTGGCGCAGTAATTCTTGCACTGGTTCCTGCCCCACTGCTTGGGTGAGGGATTGGAGCAACTTCACCGAAAATTCTCCATAATCTTGGGGAAACTGACTCCTGCCCTTGGGGCTTAGGCTGTAGAGATATTGGGGACGACCCATTGCCCCGCCTGGGGGTACTTGATGACAAATTAGATCCCCTTCTTCTAGGTCTTTGAGGTGGCGGCGCACTGCCTGGGGACTAATACCTAACCGATCGGCTAACTCCTGGGCAGTAACCCGATCGTGTTTAAGGAGGTATTGCAAAATCTCGTCTTTGGTGGAAGCGGGAGCAAGGGGTGACATAAAACTTTGACAACCAATATGTTGTTATTGTAGTTTACAATAACTTAAGAAACTATAATGTTGTTTTAATATTTTCTCTGAGAGGCACCCATGACCGCAGCAGTCCAAGCACTGGTAAATCAACCCTACAAGTATGGCTTTGTCACCCCGATCGAGGCGGATGTTATTCCCAGGGGGTTAAATGAAGACATTGTGCGTTTAATTTCCGCCAAAAAGAACGAGCCAGAGTTTATGCTGGAGTTTCGCTTGCGGGCATACCGGCACTGGTTGAAGATGACTACGCCCCAGTGGGCTGAGGTAAATTATCCCCCCATCAATTATCAGGACATTATCTACTATTCTGCCCCCAAGCAGAAGGCGAAGAAGCAGAGCTTAGAAGAGATAGACCCAGAACTGTTGCTTACCTTTGAGAAGTTAGGTATTCCCCTATCCGAGCAGAAGCGCCTCTCTAATGTTGCCGTGGATGCCATTTTTGATAGTGTTTCTATTGCCACTACTTTCCGCAAAGATTTAGCGAAGGCGGGAGTAATTTTCTGCTCTATTTCGGAGGCAATGCACGATTATCCCGAATTGTTACAGAAGTATTTGGGTAGTGTAGTCCCGATTGGGGATAACTATTATGCTGCCCTTAATTCTGCGGTATTTAGTGATGGTTCTTTCGTCTACATCCCCAAAGGCGTGCGGTGTCCGATGGAACTTTCCACTTATTTTCGGATCAACAATGGGGAGTCTGGGCAATTTGAACGTACCCTTATTATTGCAGAAGAAGGCAGCTATGTTTCATACTTGGAAGGGTGCACTGCGCCCATGTTTGATACTAATCAATTACACGCAGCTGTTGTTGAATTAGTAGCGTTAGATAACGCCGAAATTAAATATTCTACCGTGCAGAATTGGTATGCTGGCGACAAGAATGGCAAGGGTGGTATTTACAATTTTGTCACCAAGCGGGGGCTATGCCAGGGAGTCAATTCTAAGATTTCTTGGACTCAGGTAGAAACGGGTTCGGCGATCACTTGGAAGTACCCTAGTTGCGTATTGGTAGGGGAAGGCTCGATCGGGGAGTTTTATTCCATCGCCCTCACCAACAACTTGCAACAGGCGGATACGGGCACAAAGATGATCCATATCGGGCGCAATACCAGAAGTAAGATTATTTCTAAGGGTATTTCGGCGGGACATTCGCAAAATAGTTACCGCGGCTTGGTTAAGGTAGGACCTAAGGCACAGGGGGCGCGTAGTTTTGCCCAGTGTGATTCCATGCTGATCGGCGATAATTCCCAAGCAAATACTTTTCCCTATATCGAGGTGAAAAATCCCACCGCCAAGGTGGAGCACGAGGCGACAGTATCGAAGATTGGTGCCGAGCAGTTGTTTTATTTCCAGCAACGGGGCATTGATAGCGAACAGGCAGTCTCGATGATGATCAGCGGCTTCTGTAAGGAGGTATTTAACGTGTTGCCCATGGAATTTGCTGTAGAAGCCGACAAACTCCTAGCCCTCAAGTTGGAGGGTTCTGTAGGCTAGGGCGCACTTGTACCCGATCGGGGCTGGTATTTCCGCGATCGTTATTGCTTGTGAATCGGGTTTTCCTTGCAAGAGGGGGACGGTATTAAATTCTGCCAATGTATGAGGGAGGCGAACTTCCAGCAGTTTGCTATAGGCTTCCTTAATTACCCACGATCGGTAGAATTGCTCCCCTAAATCTGCGGGATTGAGGCGGCTAAACCACTGCTGTTCTGCTAGGGAGAAATAGCGTCTAATTAAATGGGCAAAAGGGCGGGGTTTAATCTGTTCTAAATCGATTCCCAAACAGTAGCGATCGTGGAGGGCAACTACTATTAAGTCTCCACTGTGGGACAAGTTAAAATAAACAGGGTTATTGACAACAAAGGGTTTGCCGCTGTCAGTGTAGGCAATTTTTACTGACTGGGGATGGGTCTGTAAATATGTGCCCAATACCTGTCTGAGGTAGGTTCTAGTACGGCTAAATCGGCTACCTTGGCGCGGAGATAACCGCCTTAAACGATCGAGTTCTTGGTGATCGAAATTGGCAATTTGGGGGCAGATTTGCGCGATCCGTTGCCAACGGATTGTGATATTTTCCACCGAAAACCCCTAGTGATTGCATTATGTCATCTTACTACCAACTAAGAAAGATTTTTTAGACGCTAAAGTCGCTATACTATAAGCCTAGTGTGTTAAGTAATTCATGGTGCTGACGACAGTAGAATTTGGTCAAATTGCCCAAGGGATGGGTTTATTTGTGTTGGCATGCGCCATCTTGACAGGGATTGCCTTTGTGCGTAATTGGGGCTGGCGGTTTCGGATGGTGGGTGTAACTCTGTTTTCCGTAGTCTTAACGGCGGGTCTATTTGCCCTTAGTTTGACTCCCCTGACTAAGGAAGTAGTAGCTGGGGCAGTACCCTACAAGACGGTCTACGATCGGTTTGGCACGGAAGCTGTAATTGCCGTTGCACCTACGATTTCCCCAGAGGAACTAGCTTTGACCCTGGAACAAGCTGCTGCCCGCCTTTTCTCTACGGGCAGAATTAACAACGGGACTGATAAATTTACCATCCGCGCCCGCACGATCGTCCATCCCCGTCCTGGGGTGTCTGAGCCTCTCTATCTTGGTTATTGGCAACAGTCTCTGCGTCTGCGCACTGACCCCGATCGGGTGCTTAACATCAATCAAACCAACTTTAATCGTCTCCAGTCCTTCGTTAACCCCTAAGACTATGTCCCTCGATCGATCGTTGCAACGCCTCCTCACCATTGGATTAACCTTTCCCTTTATTGTCCTCAATGGTTGGTTAGCCCTGGTGGTGATGAATTTTTTCCAGCCCTTTACTAGCATTCTCATTGCGGCTTCGATTTTGGCATTTTTGCTCAACTATGCGGTAGAGTTTCTCACTTCCCAGGGGGTAAAGCGGACAAATGCGGTGGGGGTGGTTTCTCTGCTGGCGCTTTCGATTATTGTCCTGATTGCCTTTTTTGTTGTTCCCATTGCCCTGGGGCAGTTAAATGACTTGGTGAAACGTCTGCCCAGCTTGATCGAGTCGGGCATTAAACAACTGCAAACCCTGCAACTCTGGGCAGAGGCGCAAAATATCCCCCTCAATATCACGGGGCTGGCGGTGCAGGTGGCGGGTAGACTATCGGGGGAAATTCAAAACCTATCGGGGCGGCGATCACCCTGGTACTGGATACGGCGGGGAATGCGTTTAAGGTGTTGTTGACCCTGGTGCTCACTTTTTACCTCCTGCTCAATGGTAATAACCTGTGGGAGGGTTTCTTTAGCTTACTGCCCGCCCCGATCGGGGTGCCAATCCAACGATCGTTGCGGCAAAATTTTCAGAATTATTACATCGGGCAAGTTACCCTGGCTTCCCTCAATGGCACTCTGATTACTCTGGCATTTTTGGCGTTAAAAGTGCCCTTTGGACTGTTGTTTGGCTTGGGCATTGCGGTAATGGGGATTATCCCCTTCGCCGGGGCATTGACGGTTACGGTGATTACTATTTTGGTGGCTTTACAAAATTTCTGGCTCGGTTTGAAGGTTTTAATTATTGTGTTGGCGATCGATCAGTCTATGAATAACTTAGTAGCGCCGCGCATTTTGGGGGAACTGACGGGATTAAGCCCGGCACTAATTTTAATTTCTTTGTTGGTGGGGTTACAGGTGGCGGGACCTTTAGGCTTAATTATTGCTGTGCCCCTGGCAAGCTCCTTTAAGTTTTTGTTGGATGAATTGCGGAATCCTAGCCCTGAGCAAGAACAGCTAGTTGAGAGTAGCGCTCTATGAACTGGCAGGAATGGGCGGCAAAGCAGGGCATTGAGGCGGTGACTAACCCGTTGCAAATTGCGAAACTTTCCCAGGATTATTACCACTTTAGTCCCGTGTTGACCCCAATTTTGGAGCATAAGCGGGCGGATATTGTCCTGAAGCCGGCAACGGAGGAGGAAGTAATAGCGATCGCTCAAGCCTGTGTTAGGGAAAATACTTTTTTAACGGTCAGGGGTAGTGGCACGGGCAACTACGGGCAGTGTGTTCCTTTGGAGGGGGGGGTAGTTTTGGATACGACTAAGCTACAGCGTATAATCCACCTGGAGCCTGGCTACACGATCGTGGAACCAGGGGTAAAGTTAGCCCAATTTGAACAACAAGCCCAGGCGATCGGCTGGGAATGGCGCATGGTGCCCTCTACGGTCAGGACTGCCACGATCGGGGGCTTTATTGGCGGCGGCAGTGGCGGTATTGGTTCAATTTTGTACGGGCAACTGCGGGACAGGGGCAATCTTTTGGGGGCTAGGGTGGTAACGATGACTGATCCAGTCCAAGTAATCGAGTTAGAGGGAGAGGCTGCCCAAGTAGTTAACCATGCCTACGGGGTGAATGGGATTATTACGGCTTTGACTATGCCCCTAGCTCCTGCCTATCCCTGGGATGCCTACGGGGTCACCTTTGCCGACTTCGATCGGGCTGCCCAATTTGGCTTAGCACTGGGCAATTGTGACGGCATTATCAAAAAACTGATCAGTGTCTTTGACCGCCCGATCCCAGAATTTTTTACCACCCTGCGGGGGCAAGTTCCTCCCGATCGCTGTTTGGTTTTAACAATTGTTAATCATAACGATCGTCTGGCTCTAACTGAACTAGCCCGTTTTTGGGGCGGAGAACTTGTCTCCATTGATAAACCAATCACGGCGATCGAATGCACCTGGAATCATACTACTCTCCATGCCCGATCGAGTGATCCCAGTTTGACCTATTTGCAGTGCCTCTACCCTGACTTGGAAACGATCGCTCACCTCAGAGAACTATTCCCAGAGGAGCTAATTATGCACCTAGAATTTATCCGTAGTGCGGGTAAAGTTGTGGCTGCTGCCATCCCCCTAGTGAGATTTACTACTCCCGATCGGTTAGATGAAATTATTAAAATTCACGAAACTAACGGCGTATTTGTGGCCAATCCCCATACCTACTTGTTAGAAGACGGCGGCATGAAAACGATCGATCGGGAGCAACTAGCCTTCAAACAGCGTATCGACCCCAAAGGATTGATGAATCCTGGTAAAATGCGGGCGTGGCTAGAACTTAACCAATGACAGCAAATCAAAACCAAGACATAGTAACTAGGCGGCTAGTCTTAGGAGCAGGGGGATTAGTCCTGTCAGGAATTGCTAACATTGCCCTGGAAGTTTTAGCGAAACCTAAACCCCAAAATCAAGAAATCTGGACAGCGAAGCGGGTACTGAGTGGACAGACCCTTGAGGCAGTGCCAGAGGGTTCTACTAAACGATCGCGCATCCGCTTGATCGGCATTAGTGCCCCCGCTTTAGATCAAGACCCCTGGGGACTAGTTGCCCGCGATGCCCTAGAAGAAATGCTCGGCGCTGATCCCTTTATTTTAGAGCGGGATGTGGAAGAAAAAGACGACAGTGAGCGACTCCTGGGTTACCTCTGGACTGACGACAAAATGGTAAATGTTGCCCTAGTACAAAACGGTTATGTCCTCGCCGCCGTCAAGCCCCCCAACGATCGGTATCGGGACTTGTTGGAAAACGCCCAAGCCCAAGCCAGACTATTGGGGCTGGGTATCTGGAACCCGCAAAATCCCATGCGTCTTACCCCCGCCGAACATTTCCGCCGCAAACAACAGGGAGGCTAGGCAGAGTGTCCCAGCTTCTCTATGACGGTTTTGCCGAGGTTTACGCCATGCAACCGATCGATTTCCCTAATTCCCGTAGGGCTGGTGACATTTACCTCCGTCAGGTAGCCGCCGATCACATCAATACCGACAAAAAATAAGCCGTCTGCCCTTAACTGGGGCGCTAGGAGGTTGCAGATTTCCATCTCCCGCTCTGTAATTACCGTGGCTGCCACCGATCCCCCCGCCGCCATGTTGCCGCGGAATTCACCAGTTTTAGGGATACGATTGACCGCCCCGATCGGCGCTCCGTCCAACAAAATGATGCGCTTGTCCCCTTCCTGTGCCTGGGGTAAGAAAGTCTGCACCATCACCGGCATTTTGCCCCGATCGGTGCTGATTTCAACCATAGAGGAAAAATTACGATCCTGGGGTTCCAAAAAGAGGATGCCCTCCCCCCCCTTGCCCCCCAAGGGTTTGAGGACAGCTTTGCCTTCCTGTCTGACAAAATCCCAGATCATCTCCTTATCGGCAGTGACGATCGTGGTCGGCATCACCGCCGCAAATCTGAGGGTGTAGAGTTTTTCGTTTGCCGATCGGATGCCGTGGGGGGAATTGACGACCAGCGTCCGAGCCTTGTCAATGTAGTCCAACAAATAGGTGGCATAGAGATATTGGGTCGTCACCGGTGGATCGGGGCGCATCCATACTACATCCATAGTATCTAGGGGCATCCAGACCGGCTCTCCCTGTTGAAACCAGCTGGGGCGCTTGCCATTTGCCATTGACCAGGGAGACGGGATAGATCGTAGTGGGGATCAGTTTGCCATGGCATTTTCCCCCCTCGATCGCTAGATTTGCCATTGTAGTGGTGTAAACTTGATGCCCCTCTTTGCAGGCAGCCTCCATCAGCGCCACACTGGTATCGTGGGTGGGATCAAGACCACCGATCGGGTCGATGATAAAAGCTAACTTCATAGAGGCTTAATCTGACTCAAGAAGTGGTGCAGGGTCTCCCCTTCAATCACTTCTGTTTCGAGCAGTTTTTCTGCCATCGATTGCAACAGCTCGCGATTGGCGTTGAGGATGGCTAGGGCGGTTTGATGCCCCTTTTCTACAATTTGTTTGATCTCCTTGTCGATCAACTCCGCCGTTTGGGGACTGACCGATCGCTGGTTGCCATCCCTCCCAAAAAGCCATTCTGCTGTTGCTGATAGGCTAGGGGTCCCAGCACCTGGCTCATGCCGTAGCTCGTCACCATTTTTTCTGCCATCTCCGTTGCCCGTTGCAGATCGTTAGCTGCCCCCGTGGTGATGCTACCGAAGATAATTTCCTCCGCCGATCGTCCCCCCAAGAGGGTAGCAATCTGAGCCTCCATGTCCTCTTTGCTCATCAAAAAGCGGTCTTCCTGGGGCATTTGCAGGGTATAGCCCAGGGCTGCCATACCCCTGGGCACGATCGAAATTTTTTCCACCTTGCCAGAGGAAGGAGCAAGAGCACCCACGATGGCGTGACCGACCTCGTGATAGGCGACAATGCGTTTCTCGTTTTCATTCAAAACGCGGCTCTTTTTCTCTAAACCTGCTACTACCCGTTCGATCGCCTCCGACAGGTCAGCCATTACCACCGCAGAACGTCCTGCCCTAGCTGCCAAGAGAGCCGCTTCATTCACCAAGTTAGCCAAATCTGCCCCGGCAAAGCCAGAGGTACGTCCCGCAATCACACTCAAATCGACGCTGGGGTCAAGGGATACCTTGCGGGCATGGATTTTCAGAATCGCCTCCCTGCCAATCTTGTCGGGACGATCTACTAGAACCTGCCGATCGAATCTGCCCGGGCGCAACAATGCCGGGTCTAGGGATTCCGGTCGGTTGGTAGCCGCCAAGACAATTACCGTCGTGCCATCAGCGCCAAAGCCATCCATCTCCGTCAAAAGCTGATTGAGGGTCTGTTCCCGTTCATCATTGCCGCCGTAGAAGCCCCCACTCGATCGGGACTTACCAATGGCATCCAACTCATCGATGAAAATAATACAGGGGGACTGCTTTTTCGCCTGTTCAAACAAGTCCCGCACCCGTGCCGAGCCGACACCGACAAATAATTCCACGAACTCACTGCCAGAAATACTAAAGAAGGGCACCCCCGCTTCCCCAGCTACCGCCTTCGCTAGGAGCGTTTTCCCTGTCCCTGGAGGTCCCACCAACAGTACCCCCTTGGGAATGCGCGCCCCCAGACTGGTATAGCGTTCAGGAGTCTTCAAAAACTGGACAATTTCCTCTAATTCCGCCTTGGCTTCATCTACCCCTGCCACATCGGCGAACAATATTTTGGGAGCATCGCCCTGGACATAGACTTTAGCTTTGCTCTTAGAAATTTGCAGCCCCCCCGGTGCACCACCACGATTAAATAGTTGAAAGATACCGACAAAAATTAGGGGAGGAATAATCCAACTTAATAATGTGCCAAACCAGTTATTACCCTGGGGGGGCACTGCAGCAAATTCGACTTTGTGTTCCTCTAAAAGTTGGGGTAATTGTAAATCAAAAATCGGGGTAGTTGATAATACCTCTCCCTGCCGATCGGGGCTGCCACTGCGGAGTTGATAACGAATTTGGTCTTGCCCGATGTAAGCCCTAGAGACTTGATCTTCTTGAACTTGATGGATAAATAAACTATAGGGCACTCTAGGAATTTGGTTTGATAATAACTGGGGTGCAAAAATATTAAATATAAATAAGCCCACCCCCACAATTAACAAAATATTGCCGATCAACCGCGATCGGGAGCGTCTGGGGTCTTCGTTTTTAATCGCCATGGGAATAACTTGGTTGCAGTAATAAAGTCATTATAGAGTTACCGATCGGTTTAATTAGTTCGGATTTCCCTGCCTAATTTTTTAAGTGTTGCAGAAGTATCCCCCCAGAGAAAGGATTGAGGCGAAGGGGGATAATCCTCGATTTGGAGCTTAGCCTTATGTTAGTCTAGGGGGCTAGGTTTTAGATTTTATCCATGGCATTAGTGGTGCAAAAATTTGGCGGTACTTCTGTGGCGGACCCCGATCGGATTTTGCAGGTGTGTAAGCGGGTGCGCCAGACCGTGCAAGAGGGCAATGATGTAGTCGTAGTGGTATCGGCAATGGGGAAAACTACCGATCGTCTGTTGGAATTAGCCCGATCGGTGGCAGGAGAGCATCCCCCCGCCCGCGACATGGATTTATTGTTGGCAACGGGGGAGCAGGTGACTACGGCTCTGGTGGCTTTGGCGTTGCAGTCCCAGGGGCAGCCCGCCATCGGCTTAACGGGGTTTCAGGCAGGGATCATCACGGAAGCCCAGCACCAGCGCGCCCGCATTATTCGCATCGAGCCGGGGGTAATCAAAGACCACATCCGATCGGGTAAAGTCGTTGTAGTGACAGGATTTCAGGGGATTAGCACCACCGGAGAAATTACTACCCTGGGCAGGGGCGGCTCCGATACCTCTGCCGTAGCGATCGCGGCGGCGATCGGTGCCGATCGGTGTGAGATTTATACCGATGTGCCCGGCATTTTGACGACAGACCCGCGCCTTGTGCCCCAGGCAAGTTTATTAGACCAGATTACAGCAGCAGAGATGCTAGAGCTTGCCAGCCTTGGGGCTAAGGTACTCCATCCCCGCGCCGTGGAAATTGCCCGCAATTTTGCTGTGCCCCTGGTCGTCCGATCGAGTTGGTCCGATGACCCAGGCACTGCTATCCTCAGTCCAGGGGAAGGGAGCGGTGATCTATCTTTGCTAGAAGTCGATCGGTTGGTGGACGGCATTCAAATCGATCGTTGCCAAGCTAAAGTTGCCCTCTTGGGGGTACCCGATCGTCCCGGCATTGCCGCCCAGCTCTTCTCCCAATTAGCTACCCACGGTATTATGGTGGATTTAATTGTGCAATCGATCCAGCATCCCCAAAACTATAACGATATAGCTTTTACCGTGCCCCGCCCCCAATTAGCCCAGGCTCTGGCATTGTGCCGCGCTGACTATGACCAGCAAGTAGTGGGGGATGATGCCATCAGTATCTTAAGCATGACTGGCGTAGGCATCCTCGGTAGACCAGGCATTGCCGCCCGTATGTTTAGCGCCCTGGGACAAAATAACATCAATATCCAAATGATTTCCACCTCAGAAACCAAAGTCAGTTGCGTCATTGCCGAAAAGGACAGCGCCCTGGGACTCCAGGCGCTAGCCCAAACATTTAATGTCCCTCAAAC
>PHFO01000075.1 GCA_002861535.1 Cyanobacteria bacterium M5B4
GACAAGCTCAGGGACGGGAGAAGGGAAGTAGATCAATTTTTTTCTAGTCCCCTCTCCCTTTTGGGGAGAGGGCTAGGGTGAGGGTTTCAGAAAAAGCGATGTACATGCAATCACAAACGATCATTAACGGGCAGCTAAATCGATCGCGAAGGACATAATCTGAGTGAAGGTAGGCGTGGGATTAGGATTAAACTTGTTGAAGTTGTTATCACTAATGATCACCAAAGACTGCTGACCATTTGGTAAAGTAGGACCAAAAGTCATACCTTCAATGTTGTCTAAACCAGTGGGCAATTTCAACTGATCGAAGTCAAGGAGCAGTCTTTTTTCTGCCGGTTTAACTTTTGCCAATTCCTCCGCCGACAGAGCACTCAGCGACTCAATCCGACTGATGTCAGTGGCATTATCTAAGGTGATTTCATAGAGTTTGATGGAGTTGCCTGTGCCAGGAGTGCCTGCTGTAAAGGAACGCTCTAGGGCTAACAGCGTACCCCGATCGTCTAGGGGGAGAAGATCAACTAAGCCGCTGACAGCAAAATTGTTGCCTGTCGGAGCCAATACCACAGGGTCAGCCACATACAAAAATTCGCCGCTGGGTCTACCTGTGAGCAAGTCATAACTTAAGATGCGGGCACGGGTAGGGTTGGTAGCCGAAGCCGCTGGTCCATCCTGGACTAAAGCCCCCTCAGTGGCAGTGTAGAGAGTCCTACCGTTGGGAGTGAGTACCAAACTTTCAAAGGCGAGGTTATTTCTAACACCGCGAGTTTGATTAGCACCAAAACCATTGGGTATGTATTTGTCTGGAATAGGTAAAGAGCGCAATTCTCTGCCAGTGAAAAGATCAAACTCCTTAATGAAAGGAGCGGTTACCCTAGCAGCGCTAGCTTCTCCTTCAGAGCTGACAAATACAGTGCCAAATCCGCTCAGAGCAATGCCTTCGGGATCAATGCTGAGGGGTTGGAAGTTCTTGCCCTGCCGATCGGTTAAAACAGTAACAGACCCAAAGCTGACATCACGATTGCTAAAAGATGTGCCGTTCAAATTCAGTTTTAACGTGTAAAACCGGGGAGTAGCACCTTCATCTTCACTTCTAGCATCGGACAAAGCAAAAAAGTTCTTAGTGATCGGGTCATAAGCAATGCCAGAAATACCAGCAAATTCGCTATTGGCTACATCAACACTGCGTCCAAAATAAGTTGCTTGACCAATAAACCGAATATTAGAAACTGTATTGCGGGCACCACCAGAACCAACGGGCACATCTACATCAATAAATATGGCACTGTGATCAGATGTGGGCACTAAAGCAGGGCTGAAGGGGGTAAAGACATCGCCGCGGGAACCTACTAAACGGAAGAGGGGATCGTTAGAAGTCGGCCAGAAAACTTCCGCATTACGAATATTCAAATTAGCAGAGGGCAATAGATAATCTACGCGCAAATTGCCAGGACCGTTGGGTAAACGATCGTTGAAGTCGGCGGTATCAAATCTGGGGTTTCCTTTGTGCAGGTCATTGGCACCGCCGTCTTCTGCACCCTCAACGCCCCCCTGGCTAGAGGGTATTACTTTGTTGTTAATGCGGGGGTTTTCCGTCAATTGCCGAGCGGCATTGTTAAAGCTATCGCCGTCGAAGGGGTCAGCATTTTGGTCTCCAGCAATGATAAAGTTTCTACCCGCTGGTAGTCCGCCCCGACCGCCGTTGTCATCGTAAATGTAGCTGCTTGCCGTGGGATTGATGTAGTCTGCCCAGAAGCGAATTTCATCGAAGTTGCGTTTGCCATTGCGGTCTTCAGGACCATCAAATACAGGAGGCGTGGGGTGACTCGCTAAGAAATGCACGATCGTGCCATTGATGTTAATGGGTACATCCCAATGACTTTTGGAAGAAAGACGCAAAACAGCAATTTCTTCGTCGGAATAAAAACCTTTGAGATTTTCTTTGAGTGGAGTATCAGGATTATCGATCGTAGGATCATTGGTCAACAAATTGCCCGGCATGTCCTTCCAGAGGAAATTTTGAAAAGTACGCACATTCGCTGTATCGATCGGGTACTTAGACAACAACAGCATCCCGAACTGACCAGGAAATTGCCCAAAACCAAAGGCATCATTGCCGTAGCCAGGAGCACCTATAGTATTGACAACGGTGCCGTTATTGTCTAGGTCAAAGCCGGAAGCAATTCCTGTGTTAGAAGGAGCAATATAAACGTAGGGAAAATTGATCGGTGTGGAGCCATTTTGGGATACAGACAAATAGTTTTGTTGGAAGAGCCTTACTGGTTGGAGGGGGTCACTAGCGACATAGTCAAACTCGTTAATTAAAATGACATCAGGATTGATGCGTTGGATCGTCTCTGCCACATTGCGGGCTTGCTGGTTGTTTGGAGTGGATAAATCTTTAACTAAATCGCCCTGAGCATCACGATTGAGGGAAGCATTAAATTGCGAAAATCGCACTGGTCTTGTAGTCATACTTACAGCACATAATACCAACGCTATTACCATACCGCTAAGAGGTTAAGGTTTTATCCCGTTTTTATTAAGAACTGGTTAAAGCCGTCTTTATATTTATTTAGGACTTATGCCAGGCAAAATTGCCCCTCATCCCTTCTCCCACAGCGGGGAGGAGGGAAGTAGATCAACTTTTTCTTGTTTCCTCTCCCTTTTGGGGGGAGGGTTTCCGAAAAAGCAACGTAAGTCCTGTTTTTTACGGTATGTCGGCGACTCCTTTATTGTTTCACGGCATCAGGCTCGCTGCTATCTTTTGTATGAAAAAAATGATAGACCTTTTGTGCTAGTTTTGTACCGATTCCTTCTGTAGAGGCGATTTGTTCTAAACTAGCTTGGCGCAAGTATTCTACACTATGGAATTTGTCGAGGAGTAGTTTTTGTCGTTGTCTGCCTAAGCCAGGTATTTGATCTAGGATTGATTGTTGCATTCTTTGACTGCGTTTTTGGCGATGGAAACTGACAGCAAAACGATGGGCTTCATCCCTTATTCGTCTCAGGAGTTGCACGCCCGGATGTTCCCGATCGGTGTTGAGGGGTTGGCTTGCTCCTGGCAGAAAAACCTCTTCTTTTTTCTTCGCTAAACTAATGACGGTTAGTTCTTCTTCTAGTCCTAGCTTTTGGATGACGGTCATGACTGCAGAGAGTTGTCCTTTGCCGCCGTCGATCATAACAACATCAGGATAGTCGTCTTTCGTTTTGCTAGGATGGAAGCGACGACTGATCACTTCTGCTAAACTCGCAAAATCATCGGAATGACCGGCGGTTACTGCGGGGTTGCGGATTTTGTAACGACGATAGAACTGTTTGGCAGGTAGACCGTCAATGAAGACGACTTGACTGGCAACTACATCTGTTCCTTGAATGTGAGAAATGTCATAGCCTTCAATGCGACGGGGTAAATGCTCTAAATTGAGAATTGTCGCTAGTCCTTCTAAGCTAGCTAAGTTGCGATCGGATTGTTTTTGGATGCGGGCTAATTCATACTGGGCGTTGCGTTCTACCATTTCGATTAGTTCCGCCTTTTGTTGTCTTTGGGGGGTAAAAATATGGACTTTCTTTTGTTTTTTTCTTTTAACCAGGCGGCTAAAACTTCTGCCTCTGGTAGTTCTAGTTGGGTGTGAATTTCGATCGGTATTTCTTGGGGTTCGCAACTTTGGTAATGGGCTTCCAGGGTGCGTTGTAAAATCATGGCTGGTTCTGCACTCTGACTATCTGCGACAAAAGCTAAACGACCGACTAAACGACCGGCGCGAATTTGGAATAACTGAATACAAGTGTGATTGTCATCTTGCGCTAAAGCGATCGCATCGCGGGAAATGGTGTCATCGGGCAGGGTGACTTTTTGGTCACTGTGGAGGGCTTTGAGGGTGTTGATCTGGTCTCTGATTCTGGCGGCTTGTTCAAATTCTAAATTCTCGGCGTATTTTTCCATCCGATCGGTGAGGGTATCGACCAATTCCTTAATTCTACCTTGAAAGACCATTGCCACTTTTACCATCGTTTTATGATAGTCTTCTGGGGTGATTAACTGCTGACAAACACCAGGACACAAACCCATATCGTAGTTAAGACAGGGTCTGTCTTTGAACAAGGGTTGAAATCTTTGCCGTAAAGGAAAGATGCGTTTTACCATCCATAGGGTACGTTTGAGGGCAAAACTATCTACATAGGGACCATAATAACGATCGCGGGGGTTACCGGTCTTGCGTCTTGTCATAAAAATACGGGGATAGTCTTCTGACCAAGTGATACAGACGTAGGGATATTTTTTGTCGTCTTTTAGTAAAACGTTGTAATAGGGTTGGTATTGTTTAATCAGATTATCTTCTAGGGCTAGGGCTTCGGCTTCGGTGTCTGTCACAATAAATTCAATTTCCCAGACTAACTGCACCATCATAGCGATGCGGGGCGATAACTCTTGACTCGATCGGAAGTAAGAGCGGACACGATTACGCAGGCTTTTAGACTTGCCGATGTATAACACTTGGTCGTCTTTTCCCCGCATGAAGTAGACCCCAGCCTCTTGGGGGATTTCCTTGAGTCTGCTTTGCAGTCTTTCTTGGTCTTGAATTAAAGCCCTCATTCCCGATCGGTTTAGATTTTAGCTGAGTTTAACGCCTGTCTTAAATAACCGTTGTTGGCTTTGAGTATGTCTTCTGCTTTTTCTCTGTTGGTCTGGTAGTGGTGCATCACGATCGCTGTTTTTACTTTCATCCCCGATCGGTTTAACAGATCAAGACCTTGTTCTCGATCGATTTTTAACAAGTCTGTCAGTATTCTTACCGCCCGATCGGTGAGTTTGTTGTTAGTCACGGCAACATCTACCATGCGGTTTTGATACACTCTGCCCAACTGAATCATTACGCCGGTGGAGATCATGTTAAGCACTAGTTTCGTCGCTGTGCCGGCTTTGAGACGGGTAGAGCCGGTGAGGATTTCTGCCCCCACGATCGGTTTTATTTCTAAGTCGTAGTTGGTGATAATTTGCGGCACACAGGTAAAAAAGATCGTTTTTGCGCCTAGTTTCTGCGCTGTTTCTAAAGCGCCATGGACGTAGGGCGTAGTTCCCCCGGCGGTAATGCCTAAAACCACATCCCGATCGGTGATGCTGCGTTCTATGATTGCCTGGACACCGCCCCCATAGCTATCTTCCAGACCCTCGGAACTTCTAACGAGGGCATCAATACCACCGGCAATAATGCCCTGGATCATCTCCGGCGGCGTACAAAAAGTAGGCGGGCATTCGGCGGCATCGAGCACCCCCAACCTGCCGCTAGTACCGGCACCAACGTAGAATAACCGCCCCCCCTGGCGCAGAGCTTCACTGATCAAACGAATGGCAGTAGCAATCTGTCGCTTCTGTGTACCGACCGCCGCGATCGTTTTGTAGTCTTCCTGTTGACAGAGATCGATAAATTCTTCGATCGATAAAAGATCAAGATCAAGACTAAGAGGATTTACTTGCTCTGTGGTGAGATAACTGCGGTCTTCGTTAGTCATCTTCCTATGGCAGATGGGGAAAATCTTTGAAGTTGGGTTTGCGCTTCTCTAAGAAGGCGTTTTTCCCTTCCTTCGCTTCTTCTGTCAAATAAAATAATAAAGTAGCGTTGCCCGCTAACTCTTGTAAACCCGCTTGTCCGTCACAGTCGGCATTGAAAGCTGCCTTCAAACAACGAATGGCTAAGGGACTCTTATCTAAAATCTCCTCTGCCCATTTGATGCCTTCATCTTCTAACTGATCGATCGGTACAACTTTATTGACTAGACCCATCTCCAGCGCTTCCTGGGCATTGTACTGCCGACAGAGATACCAAATCTCTCGCGCTTTCTTTTGTCCGACAATGCGGGCTAAATAACTAGCGCCAAAACCACCGTCAAAACTGCCTACTACTGGTCCCGTCTGTCCAAAAATTGCGTTTTCTGCCGCGATCGTTAAATCACAAACCAAATGCAAAACGTGACCGCCGCCGATAGCGTAGCCCGCTACTAGGGCAATTACCACCTTGGGCAACGATCGGATCACCCGCTGTAATTCCAATACGTTCAGCCGCGGCACGCCCGCCCCATCTAGGTAGCCCCCCCTCCCCCGCGCACCCTCTGGTCGCCGCCAGCACAAAAGGCATATTTGCCGTCCTTGCTGGGAGAAGTGCCGGTAAATAAAATCACCCCGATCGTTTGATCCATCTGGGCATCACGAAAAGCTGCCAGCAGTTCATCGATCGTTTGGGGACGAAAAGCATTCCTCACTTCTGGGCGGTTGATGGCAATGCGGGCAATCCCGCCCCGCTTGTGATAAAGAACATCCTCAAAATTGAGGCACTGCTCCCACGTCATAGACTGTAGTCTGCCCCAGGAGAAGATTCGTAGAGGGCATCCAGCCGCGAGCGCACATCCTCTACATCTAAGGGTTTGACCACTAATAAAGGCTCATCAATCACTTGACCCTTGCTGTCTAGGAGTTCGGGGTGGAGGGAACGAATGGGCTTCCTGACTACTTCTACTTCGCGATGGGAGAGGGAAATCATACTGCGGACTAAATTGCCGATGGCAAACAACAGTAAAACTGAAAAAGCCACAATGTATAGAATTTGTAACATGATAATTATTTAGAAATTACAATTAAAAACCGAATCAATCTACTATCAACAATACAACATTTTTACTGTTGACGATAACGCATTCCTACTGCCTGGCATTCCATCAAAAGTTTGTGCCAGTCCATCACCACGATCGGATCAATGCCCACCTTCTTATCAGAAAGAGCAAACATTGTTGTAGCAACCCTTACACTTTGTTGCGCTTCTTCTACTCTGCGGCGTAGGTCATCTTGGTCTGCCTCTGATAAAAAACTAATGCGATTGTTGCTTAAAAGTTCGTGGGAACGATCGAACCAATAACGAAAATCCTCTAGCAGGGGTTCTAAAACTTGGGGTAGTAACTCAGCGGAAGACATAGGGGTTGCTGTTAAACATTAAGGTTATTATAGGCTAGGTAGGGCACACAATTGTTACCTTTCTTTACAATTCTATCGGATGGACTATGGGGATTTACTTGGACTATAGCGCTACGACTCCCACCCGATCGGAGGTGCAGGAGCTAATGGGGCAGATTATGGCGCAGTCCTGGGGCAATCCTTCTAGTATTCATAGTTGGGGAGAGCGATCGGCGTTGGTAATTGAGCGGGCGCGGCTGGCAGTGGCGGCATTAGTGGGGGTGCGCCGGAGGAGATCGTATTTACGGGGGGAGGGACGGCAGCTAACCATCTGGCAATTTTTGGTGTGACCCGCAAATACCGCGAGCCTGGTCATATGGTGATTTCGGCGGTGGAGCATAGTGCGGTGGCAGCTCCGGTGGCATGGTTAGAAACTCAGGGCTGGGTTGTGACTCGCCTGGCAGTCGATCGGTTGGGGCGGGTCAATCCCCAGGACTTAGCAGGGGCATTGCGATCCAATACGGTTTTAGTGTCGGTCATTTACGGACAAAATGAGGTGGGAACGCTCCAACCCATCAAGGAGTTGGGAACAATCTGTCGTTCTTCTGGGGTTTGTTGCATACGGATGCTGTCCAAGTTGTCGGTCGTTTACCGATCGATGTCAAAGCATTACCGATCGATTTAATGTCTTTGTCGGGGCATAAGTTCTATGGTCCCCAGGGCGTGGGGGCGTTGTATATCCGATCGGGAGTGGAGCTACAGCCCTACCTGTTCGGAGGCGGTCAAGAAAACGGTTTGTATTCTGGCACCCAGCCCGTGGCAGCGATCGGGGGCTTAGGCTTAGCGGCTGAGTTAGCCCAAAAAGAACTAGCCACAGAAACAGCCAGACTGTTAGAGCTAAGGGAAAAACTAAAAGCAGGACTAGAAGTATTTAACGTCTTTACTTTGACTGGTCATCCGATAGAAAGACTACCCCATCATTTAAGTTTCTGTCATGCTTTTATGGGCGGCAGAGAAATTGTCAGAAAACTAGACCAGTTTGGTATTGCTGTCAGTGCTGGTTCTGCCTGTAGCAGTGGCAAAATTTTACCCAGCCCGACCCTATTGGCGATGGGTTTTACCGATCGGGAAGCGTTAGGCGGTTTTCGTTTGAGCTTGGGGAAGGAAACAACAACAGAAGACATCGATCGGGTAATTTCGGTTTTTGAGACGTTATTTACCTGCTAGATCAATGCAAGTCCATCAGACGCAACCAACTACGCTTGATTGCTCCCTGGGGTTCAAAAAAGGAAGAGTTACTTTCTGGCGTGACAGAATAGACTGTAAGAGGTAAGAATACCGTCAAAAACAAACAAAGTAACGTTTTAACTTTCATCCTGATCACCAAAACTATGACAATTACTATTGTCTGACCAAGGAGTTGAAAGCGATCGGTATAACGGACAGAACTTAAAGTGACACAACTAGGAATTACCCCTCTCTCATTTTGGCAGAGTTCAATGAAGGCTAGTTGTAAAATCAGGACACTTAATTGCTTCGATCGATAAAGCCCTGCCTGGATTTACCGTAAAATAAACACAGCGGCTACAGGGGATACGATGCAGTTGGCGCAGGAATTGCCAACCCGATCGCAGCATTTGCAAGTAGTTAATTAAAATGAGACCAACTACAGACCAAAAGGTAAGATTGTAAACGATTAACCAAAACATCTAATACACCTAAAATATACAGAGTGGTTTTTTGTTATTCTGCCGATCGGATAACCTGTTTAAGGAATTGTTGTAGCATCTACATCGATCGTTTTTACTACTTCTGGTTCTTGTTTGGGAGAAGAAAATAGTTTGGGCAAGTTTTGCAAAAGATTGGAGATCAGGAAAGTCAAAATGACAAAGTCATCGATCTGTCCCAAAAACGGAAAAATATCAGGGAGAAAATCTAGAGGACTAACTATGTAGACCAGGGCAGCAAGGGCTAACAACCATTTATAGGGGAGATGTCGCCAAAGAAACATAAACTGAAAATAACTTCACTGTACCTTAATTGTAGCAATCTCCTCTACTGTTTAGATTTTACATTCGGCTTTCCCAAGAGCCGTTAAGCTAGAAGAGTTGTTAACAGTTTTGCTATGGTGAGCGTGTTGGGAATCACTACAGAGGCTTCTGTACAAGAACCGATCGTCTTTGCTGGTGTACTTTTGAGTTTAGTCATGATCTATATTGCCAGTAAGGTGGGGGGGGAAATATCGAATCATTTTGGCTTCCCGCCGGTTTTGGGGGAGTTGATCGGCGGTGTAATTATTGGCGTTTCTGCCCTCAAGTTCATTATTTTCCCTGGGGAGGGAATAGATGCCGCAGATTCTCTTTTGATGCAGTTGTTGGAGTTTACGGTCAACGCGACCCCAGAGGAGATAGGGGTAGTGTTCCAAGAGGAAAGCGAAGTAATTTCGATCCTAGCGGAGTTGGGGGTATTTATCTTGCTGTTTGAGATTGGTTTGGAGTCGAATTTAAGTGAATTATTGAAGGTGGGTATCCAGGCAGTTTTGGTGGCGATCGTGGGGGTGGTGGTGCCTTTGCTGCGGGTACGATCGGGTTGATTTATTTGTTCCATCTGCCTGTGATTCCCTCGATATTTGCGGGGGCAGCTCTGACAGCAACGAGTATTGGTATTACTTCGCGGGTGTTAGCGGAAATCGGACAGTTGGCTACTAAAGAGGGACAGATCATTTTAGGGGCTGCTGTGGTGGATGACGTACTGGGGATTATTGTGTTGGCGGTGGTGGCTAGTTTGGCTAGTACGGGGAATGTGGATGTCAAAGAAGTGGGCTTGATTATCGCTAGTGCTACGGGCTTTTTGCTGGGGGTGCTATTCGCTGGCGGGCTGATTAACAAGGCGTTTTTGGGTATGGCGCGGCTATTCAAAACTAGGGGCGGTATCATTGTGCCGGCTCTATCTCTATCCTTCCTTTTGGGTTATGTTGGTACTGTCCTGAAGTTAGAGGCGATTTTGGGTGCTTTTGCGGCTGGTTTAGTTTTAGATGATACGGATAAGCGGGAAGATTTGGAGAAGCTGACGAAACCGATCGCGGATATTTTGGTGCCGATCTTTTTTGTGGCGGTGGGGGCTAAAACTGACCTCAGTGTCCTCAACCCCGCTATTCCTGCTAACCGCGAAGGGTTGATCATTGCCAGCTTTTTAATTACTGTAGCGATCCTGGGCAAGATAGTCACGGGGGTAGCTATTTTGGGGCAACCAGGGATTAACCGTCTAGCGATCGGGGTGGGATGATCCCAGGGGAGAAGTGGGCTTAGTATTTGCGGCTGTGGGTAGTGCCAGTGGTACTTTGTCTCCTAGTTTGAATGTGGCGGTAATTTTGATGGTGATTATCACAACTTTTATTGCGCCGCCGCTCCTGCGCTTAATTTTGCCGACAAAACCGATCGGGGTATAGGTCATGGTCAATTTATTACTGGTGGATGAGGATAGTTCCTTTTGCTTGGGCTTTAGAGTGTGGCTGGAGAAGTATCCAGGCTGGAGGGTGAGCGCCATTGCCAGTAGTAAAACGGAGGCTTTATCGCTTTTGCAACGCCAGTCTTTTGATTTGGTGGTGGTGGAATTGGCTATTAGTAATGGTTTGGAATTGTGCCAGGCAATTAAACAACATTTTCCTGCTACTAAGGTGTTTTTGCTCACGGGAAGTGAAACACCAGTCTTGATTGAGGGGGCGCTCACCCTGGGGGTGGAGGGCTACTGTCCCAAAGGAGTGGAGGCAACGACTTTATTGAAGGCGCTGGCGACGGTGGCAACGGGGCATAAATACCGCTGGCAACCCTTCCGTCCGCAAAATTGGAGCCGGGCGGTGCGCCTCCATCTGCGGGATACGGGCTTAGCCACGATCGATTTCACCTTGTTTGGGCTTGCTCACAAACTCTCTGACCATAATCTGTTACCGATCGAGCGTTTGGTGTGGGAAGGCAGACGGCGGGAACTCAGGTGTGCGCGCTGGCTGATTGAACGCCTTTGGCATGTAGACCAACCTTCTACGGTGATTGCTAGTTCCGAAGACAGTCGATCGAGTCTGACCCTCCCCGATCGGTTGTTGGCAAGCCTTGCCCCTAAATTGACCTATAGTCTGGACAATTTGACCGATCTGCCCCTGGAAATTGACATTCTTTTACCCGATCGACGGCAACAATTACTGCAGATTACCCTAGAGGAATTCCGCCGCACCCTGGAGCAATGCCGGCGGTCGCAATTAACGGCAGAGCAAATCCAGCAGCAGTGGCAGGCGATCATCACCGATCTATGGGTAAGAACGACTGGGGCATTTTTAGGGGAATATACACCCCTCACCGATCGGGTGTTGCAGGATCGTCCCCTGGTGGAGGGCGCTATTCTCCATACTATTCCCCTAGTGCCGGAATTATTGTCTAGCATTTTATGGCAGACTCCGATCGGGTTGGCGCATAATCTGTGGCAGGCGGATAGCCCCCAAGCCCTCATTTATTTGCAAGACCTGTTAGATAATTTGGTGATTCAGGTGGCTAACGCCGTGATCCAGCCCCTACTAAACTCCTTTGCCCAGGATGAAGCCGTTAAACAAAAATTTTTCCAGTACCGATCGAGTAGGGAAATCGAACGTTTCCGCAATGAACTCTCCTGGAAATATCGCTACAACTTTTGGGTGCGGGAGCCGCGCCACATTTTTGAAAGTAAGCAGGAATTATGGATCATCAATTCCAGTGGCATCGATCGGGTCTATATCAACCATTCCCGATCGGTGGAACTAAATAACCTCAAGGGCTGGCAGTTCTTTGTTACCCTCGCCCTAGAATTTCAAGATGCCCTTACCCCCAGAATCCGCTCGGTGATCGATTTTGTCGGCAGGGGCATCGTATTTGTGCTCACAGAAGTGATCGGTAGGGGCATCGGTCTGATTGGCAGGGGTATCATACGCGGGATTGGCTATGCCTGGCAACCGGAGGGCAAGGTGCGCCGCCCCCCATATTAGTCCCTTCATCCTTCTGCTTATAGCAACTACTTATCAATAAAATTGATAATAATTACTAGTATTATGCTACACTGGGATCATGGTTTTTGACTCTTAGTTAGTGGCACAAATTTACGACATTTTAGAGATGCAACTGACGATCGCCCCTCCTATGATGGGGGTCAAGTTATGAATTTATCTGTATTATTTGTAGGAGCACAGCCATGAGTTCCGGTCTGCCAATTGTGAAACTTGGTACAGTACCGATCGGGTCACGGTTACGATTACTAGGCTATGAACCTACTGCCAGAGACTACAAACGCAAATTATTAGCAATGGGATTGACACCAGGGGTAGAAATTCTTGTCAAGCGCTATGCCCCCCTGGGCGACCCGATCGAAATTGAGGTGAGGGGGTTTGCTCTGAGTTTAAGAAAAGAGGAAGCCAATGCCTTGTGCGTGAGTTTAATAACAGGAGAACAGGAATGAGTCTAACGATCGCTTTAGTAGGAAATCCCAACTGTGGCAAAACCAGCCTTTTTAATGCCCTTACCGGGGCCAATCAAGAGGTAGGCAATTGGCCTGGGGTCACTGTAGAGCGCAAGGAAGGCAAATATAGCTGGCAGCACCAGCAGGTAACGGTAATAGACCTACCAGGGGTGTATTCCCTAGATGGGGAAGACAATGCCTCTGGTTTGGATGAACAGATTGCCCGCAACTTTTTGCTCTCTGGGTCAGCGGACATCATTATCAACATCGTCGATGCCTC
>PHFO01000076.1 GCA_002861535.1 Cyanobacteria bacterium M5B4
GTGGTTCCGCTGTTCTCAAGTTGTCTGCTTGGGAGCCAGGGAATTTATGATCGGCAATATACCACCCCGATCGGGATCAATTGGTTGCCCCACTTAACTTTAGCAGAAATTACACAATCCCTGCAAAGTTTACGCTCTACCAAAAAACAGATTAACAGTAACCCTCAGTTTAATTTACCGAAGAGACTATGGCATTATTTAACCGATCGGGCGGGCATCAAATCAGAGCAGAAATGGGCAGAACTATCCAAACAAAACCTCAAAGAGCAATTACATCAATGCCAACTAATTTTGACAGGCAAAGGCATATTTAAGGAAGAATTTGTTACCTGCGGCGGTGTCGACCTCAAGGAAATAGATTGTAAATTCATGTCCAGTAAATTAGTCCCAAACTGTTACTTCGCCGGCGAAATCCTCGATATTGATGGCATCACCGGCGGGTTTAACTTCCAAAGTGCCTGGACTACCGGCTACTTGGCGGGTGTAGCTATCCGATCCTCAAGGCGGCATCACTAGTAGACGTGATGATCACCGCCTGTTGAATTACAGAGGGCGCAAATCCCACAACTTCCCCGATCGGATTACCATTGCCAATCTGGATGATAGTATTACTTCCCACGCTGGTAAACCGGAGAGTGGAAAAATCAACGTTATCGGCACCAATCACAATCCGGTCTCTTTCTGCCGGATTGAAATCTAAAATCCGATCGGTGTTCGTGTCATCAGCGCGGAGGATAAAGGTATCGCTCCCTTTGCCCCCAATCAGAACATCTACACCCAAATCCCCCACGATCGTGTCGTCTCCTTCACCGCCAATTAGAGTGTCATTCCCCTGACCACCGCGGATAAAATCGCTGCCGTTGCCCCCTTCCACAATGTCGTTGCCCTTATTGCCATTGAGAATATCGTTACCTTCGCCGCCCAGGATCGTGTCATCCCCCTGACCACCGCGCAAATAGTCCGCGCCGCCTTCTCCCAATAGCAGATCATCACCTTGGTTACCGTTAGCTACATCTCTGCCAGCACTGCCCAGTAATGTGTCATTTCCGCCCAAAAGACGCACCCCAGAAGGAGAGTTATTGACTACTGTGGCATTAGCGGGATCGTTGAGGTCGATATTGTTGGGATTGTCATCGCCATCAGCAAAGGGTAGACCCAGGTTAGCGGCATTGACAAAATTGATAAAGTCATTCAGTAAAGCAGTCTGGTCTTCTAAAATGATGTTGCTCCGCCGAGAAGGAATAATGCCATTAGTTACCCTAGCGGCCACAATCCGATCGCCTTGACGGATATTCTGCACATTGTCAAAGCCACTGATCACCTCGCCAAATACCGCATATTGACCGTCTAAACTAGGCTGCGGCGTGAGAGTAATAAAAAATTGCGAAGACGCAGAATCCAAAATATTGGTGCGTGCCATGGAAATTACTCCCTGGCTGTGGGGCAACTCTACGGGGGGGGGGACTAATTGATTGATTGTTGGTCGGGCTGCTCCCCGGGCTTTGATTTCTAAGGGAATGGTACGTTCTACACCAGTAGCAGGATCGACAAAACCAGCCCTGCCCAATAAATTAGGGGGAAAGTTGGGGTTTTTGCTGTTGGGGTCCCCCGCCTGGACGACAAATTGCGGTACAACACGATGGAACGTAATGCCCTCATAAAAATTGCGCTCTACCAGGTCAATGAAATTGCCAGCAGTGATGGGGGCATCGACTCCGTTGATTTCCACCACGATCGGTCTGCCGTTGATGGAAATCGTAACGTTTGCAATACCAGAAAAGATAGGTTGTTCTGCCATCGTTATTTGCCCTTTAATGTCATTTGCACTTTACCATAGGGTTGATTTGAAAATCTTGGTACATTCCCGTAAGATAAGCATTATTGCAGGCGAGGTGGGCAATGCCGGAAACAGAACTTAAAGATCGATTGGAGTCCCTACTAGCCATAGAAGGGCTGACAATTCAGGTAGTAGAACAGGACGATCAGCTTTTAGTTATTCTCAACCGATCGGAGGCAGAGCATTTAGACTACACCACAATCATTGATCAGGTCGTCGATGAAATCGAGTTGAGTTTGATGCCGGTGCAGTCCATTCAATTTTATAGCCGCGTGTTGGGCAAGCATGAACCAGACTGGGCACGCACTGTTCCCCTGGGGTCTCAAGGCACTGGGAATGCCACGGTGATCGTTTCTTCCGCCCGATCGGCTCCCACAGTCATTGAAGCTCCCGTAGAAGAAGACATATCTACTAAGTTGGTGCCTCCCCCCGTCACCCAAGTAATTGAAGATGGAAGCACCACCACGATCGAGGAAGAGGAATTTAATCTGCCTAAACCTAACATCCGCCCCAGCAAAATTAAGCCCAAGCGCCCCAAACCTGCTCCTACTCCCCCTGTAGTCTCCCTGCCAGAAGAACCAACAGACAATTCGGCGGCAACGGAAGTAGCCAGGATTGTCCCCAAACCCCAGCCCAAGCCCCCCAGAGCCGATCATAGACCCTGTGCCTGCTCCCTTTCCCGTGCAAAATGTGATTTTGGGGATCGTGCTCATCGGCAGTATAATCACGATCGGGTGGTTCGTATGGGCTAAAACCCGTCCCCAGTCCAAGCCCAAGCCGAAAAAAGCGCAAGTAGTGATAATTTTGCCCCGCCCATTTTTACAGTCTTAGATTAAATTACTATGTCTGAACCGAAAACCTACTATTTTGTTGCGGCTAGTCGCAAGTTTTTAATAGAAACAGAGCCTCTAGAGGAATCTCTCAAAGAACGCCGTAAAAATTACTTAGACCGCCACAAAGAGATTGACTTTTGGCTGATAGAATCCCCTGCTTTTTTAGAAGCTCCAGCCTTTAGGAGCCTAAAACAGCAAATTCCCCATCCGACAGCAGCAGTAATTTCCACCGATCCCCAGGTAATCACCTGGCTTAAATTACGCCTCGAATTTGTTGCTAGCGGTGAATTTATTGCTCCTTCAGACAGTATTCCCGATCCTCTAGCTACAATTAACTGATGGCATCTATCTTCCAATCTCTCAGGCATTGGTGGGCGGGTTTTACCCTCCAAACTAAATTGATGGCGGTATTAACGATCGGGGTTTCCCTGTTGATGAGTGCCATTACTTTCTGGGCAGTAAATGATATTCAAACTAATGCCCGCTTAAATGATACCCGCTTTGCCAAAGACTTGGGTTTACTATTAGCTGCCAATGTTTCCCACCTAGTTGCTACCGACAATCGCACAGAATTGGCAAGGCTGACCAAAAACTTTTTTGATAGTAGTTCCAGTATTCGTTATATTTTCTACGCCGATCTAGATGGGGAAGTCTACTTTGGTATCCCCTTTGATGCCGCCCTCGATCAAACTGGCTTGACCCTGCCCCGCCGGTTGCAAATCCCCGACAACATTACCAGTCGTCCCTTTGTGCGCCAGCACGATACCCCCCAAGGACAAGTAACCGATGTATTTGTGCAGTTAGTGGACAACGATCGGGCGGTGGGCATTCTCGCCATGGGAATTAACCCCAACCCTGCGGTTGTAGTATCGGCGGGGCTGACGATGGATGTGACAACCGCAGTTTTTGTCTCCATCTGGGCGATGGTAATTTTGGGAGCCGCCTCTAATGCCGTTACAATTACTAAACCGATTAAAGAACTGGCAGCAGGGGTACAAAACATTGCTGGAGGCAATTTCAAACAACGGATTAACCTGCCGTTTGGCGGCGAGTTGGGGCAACTAATCCGCAACTTCAATGAAATGGCAGAACGGCTGGAGCACTACGAAGCCCAGAATATCGAAGAAATCGCCGCCGAAAAAGCCAAGTTGGAAACCCTAGTCGCCACGATCGCTGACGGTGCCATTTTATTAGACTTAGAACTGCAAGTAGTATTAGTCAATCTAGCTGCCCTGAAAATTTTTGGCTGGAACCAGGCGGTAGGCATGAACATATTGAATCTGTTGAATCCTGACCTAGAAGCCGAACTCAGCCGCCCCCTGATGGAAATTGCCGCCGGGGAAAGGGAAGGAGGCGAACTGCGCGTAACCCTCCATGGCGAGTCAGAATCCTCCCGTTCCCTCCGATTTTGGATCAACAGAGTTTTGAGTAACAGTAATACTCTTAAAGGGATCGCTATCACAGTGCAAGACATCACCAGGGAAGTGGAACTAAATGCCGCCCAGAGCCGTTTCATTAGCAATGTTTCCCATGAACTACGCACCCCCTTGTTTAACATCAAGTCTTTCATTGAAACTCTCTACGAATACGATGCAGAACTTACTCCAGAGCAGAAACATGAGTTTTTAGATACTGCTAATCGCGAAACCGATCGGTTAGCCCGCCTGGTCAACGATGTGTTAGACCTCTCCCGTTTGGAATCCGGCAGGCAGTACCGCTTTGACCCCACCGACTTGAACCTAGTCATCGATCAAACCCTGCGCACCTATCAACTCAACGCCAAAGATAAGGGTATCACCCTGATCAAAGAAACCTCCCCCAATTTGGCTTTGGTGTGGGGCAACTACGACATGTTGTTACAGGTAATGGCAAATATGGTCGGCAATGCCCTGAAGTTTACCCCCCCAGGAGGGAAGGTCTATCTGCGCGCCTACACTTGGCAGGATCAAAATATGACAGCCCCCCACCGATCGGTAGAGCGAGTCCGCGTAGAAATTGAGGATACGGGAATTGGCATTGAACCAGAGCACCAAAAACGCATCTTCGATCGTTTCTTTCGGGTAGAAAACCGCGTCCATACCCTAGAAGGAACTGGCTTGGGACTATCGATCGTGCGTAACATTATTGAAAAACACCATAGTTCCGTGCATCTCAAAAGCGAAGTAGGGGTAGGAACAACATTTTGGTTTGATTTGAGTGTTTATCAAGATAAGTGCCCCCTGCCAACTCCTGAATCAACAGATGCACACACACAACTAACACTTGCCAACTCAGAAAATTACTAAATCCTTTAGCAAAATTACGTTGCTTTTTCTGCAACTGTCACTCTACCTTCGACAGGCTCAGGGAGCATTCATGTTTTTAGATATTGCCCGATCGTGGGGGGATAGATTTCATGCTCTGCCAATTGGATGCGCTGATGCAAACTAGCGACATTATCATCTGGTAGGACAGGGACTGCTTTCTGGGCTAAGATTGGACCCCGATCGACTTCTAAGGTCACAACATGGACAGTACAGCCCGTAATTTTAACACCATACTCTAGGGCTTGCTCTACAGCTTTGTGCCCAGGAAAACTAGGTAACAAACTCGGATGAATATTGAGGATCTTCTGGGGAAACCGATCGATTAAAACAGAGGTAACGATCCGCATCCAGCCCGCCATCACCACTAAATCAACTTTATGCTCTTGGAGGGTATGGCTAATTTTTTCATCTAGCAATTCTCTACTACTAAAATGGCGATGATCCAATAAAATATGGGGAATACCGCGATCGATACAGCGTTGTTTTACGTAAGCATTTGGATTATTGTAAATGACGAGGGCAATTTCCGCCTCTAGTTGTCTCTTGGCAATACTATCGGCAATGGCGGCCATATTACTACCGCTACCAGAAGCTAAAATACCAAGACGGGCTGAGTTATACATTTGGGTGTGCTTGAGTTATCCTAAAATTTTGGCAGGAAGACGACAATGGAGCAACTAAAAGGTAGAGATTTTCTCAGTATGGCAGACTTCTCCCGTCAGGAGGTGTTGGCTGTACTAGCACGGGCGCAGTCCTACAAAGCGGGAGAAACAGCCCCCCCCATGGGAGGCAAAACCCTGGGACTTCTGTTCCGTAAGGCATCAACTAGAACTAGGGTCAGCTTTACCACGGCGATGTATCAGTTGGGGGGGAATGTGATTGATCTCGATCCCAATGTGACTCAGGTGAGTCGCGGTGAACCCATTGAAGACACAGCTAGGGTGCTCGATCGCTATGTCGATGTTTTAGCAATTCGTACTTTTGACCATTCGGAGTTGTCCACATTTGCCGATCTCTGTCACATCCCTATCATCAATGCTTTGACCGATCGGGAGCATCCCTGTCAGGCACTGGCAGACCTGCTGACGATCCAAGAAAATTTTGATACCCTCCAGGGCTTGACCTTGACTTACTTGGGGGATGGTAATAATGTCGCCCATTCTTTGCTCTTAGCCTGTGCGATCGTGGGTTTGCATATTAGAGTCGCTAGCCCCAAGGGCTTTGAACCTCTACCCGAAATTGTCAACCTGGCACAAAAACTTGCCCACCATTCCCAAGTAACCGTGACTAACGACCCCCGCGCTGCCGTAGAAAATTGCCACATCCTTTACACCGATGTCTGGGCTAGTATGGGACAAGAGCAGGAACAAAACCAACGGATGCCCATTTTTGCCCCCTATCAACTCAACCAGGAACTGTTATCTTTAGCCGACCCCGATCGGATTGTGTTGCATTGCCTCCCCGCCCATCGAGGGGAAGAAATTACAGCGGAGGTCTTAGAAGGGGAACATTCCCGCGTCTGGGACCAAGCCGAAAATCGTCTCCATGCTCAAAAGGCTCTCCTTAGCTGTCTATTATGAATCCCCTTTCTTGGCAAGAACTGACCGAATTGGTAGACTACCGTGAACCCGATCGCGTCCATGGCGTGACTAACTCCCAGGCTACTTTGCGCCTGTTTGGGCAAAAGGAAGAAGATGTGCGAGTTATTCTCTACCGTGACAATCACGCCTGGTGTCCCTACTGTCAAAAGGTATGGCTGTGGCTAGAAGAAAAACAAATCCCCTACGCTATTAAAAAGGTGACGATGTTCTGCTACGGCGAAAAGGAGGCATGGTACAAGCGCCTGGTGCCCAACGGTATGTTGCCTGCTCTGCAGTTGGATGGCAGACTGATCACCGAAAGTGACGATATTTTAATCGCCCTGGAATCGGTCTTTGGTGTTTGTCATCGCGGCATGACCGATCGGGAAGTCTTACCCCTAAGAAGACTAGAACGATCGTTGTTCCGCGCCTGGTGCCAGTGGTTATGCTATCCTGCCCGATCGGCACAGGAAGAAGCTAACAATCAAGCCCAATTTTTGCAGGTGGTGGAACAGGTAGAAAAAGCTCTAGCCCAAACCCCTGGTTCTTATTTTTTAGAGGAATTTAGTACGGCAGACTTGGTGTTTATCCCCTATGTGGAACGAATGCACGCTAGTTTGTTTTACTACAAAGGCTATGGTTTGCGAACAACCAATCCCCGCCTCAGCGCCTGGTTTGATGCCCTAGAAACCCGATCGACCTACCGCGGCACCCAAAGTGACTTCCATACCCATGCCCATGACCTGCCACCCCAAATGGGCGGTTGCTACAGCAACAATCAAGACCAGACCCTGATCAATCAATCCCTCGTCGATCGGGGGGACTGGTTCCAGTTACCCGATGCGCGCTACCCGATCCCCGCCACCGCCAAACAGGAAGCAATTTACCGCGTTTACAAACACCGTCATAACATCATCAAAGTTAATCCCGTAGCCGATCAAGCCTTCGACTACGCCCTACGCTGTGCTTTGACTAACCTGCTCAACGACACTACAGATTGCATCCCTCCCGAAGGAACAGAACTGGGTCTGCGCTATCTGCGCGATCGGGTCAACGTTCCCAGAGATATGTCTATCTACAGCGCCAAGTATCTGCGCCGTGCCCTAGAAACTACCGCTAAACTGCGGAGCGATCGGGAGCCAGAACCCCTACCGGTGCGCCATCGCCGCGATCAAGACCCCCGCAACTTCCGCGCTGTGTGAACGTTGAGTAAACACAACTCTAAGACTCTACTAAATTGGACAGGTCGCTCACTTCAAAATACTGATGGAATTTTTCCGTCACAGTCAACCAGTAAGAACGACCATCAGCTTGTTTGCGGCGGCGCACAAACCCCCGCTCCATCAACTCCTGGATTTGCTGGTAAGCACTCGACCCCCGCAATTCCACCAATTCCGCCTGACTGATGGGATTTTTGAGGGCAATGGCTGCCAGAGTACGCAGCGCCCCTTTGCCTATCTCTAGGGGTAAAATTTTCTGCACCAGTTGTTCAAATTCAGGACGTAGCCGCAAACAGTACCCCCCCTCAGTCTCTGCAATTTCTAAGGCACCCTCGCGGTTGCCATAGTCCGCAATTAGGTCAATGATCCCCGCCTCGACCACCCCGATCGGACAGCCGGCAATTTGGGCAATCTCCCCGATCGTGAGGGGCTTGGCTTTTAGGTACAAAATCGCTTCAATAATGGCAGTGAAATTCATAGAGCCAGGGGAGGCAAATTAAATAACTGGCAGGCATTAGCGGTAGTTTGGGCAGCCAGCTCGGCAAAGTCCTGCCGCCGCAGTTCCGCTAACCTACGGGCAACTTGCACTACATAACTAGGCTCGTTACGCCGCCCCCGCCAGGGCACAGGGGCAAGATAGGGGCAGTCTGTCTCCACCAACAACCGATCGGGGGGCACAATGCAGGCAGATTCCTGTACCGTGCGGGCATTTTTGAAGGTGACAATGCCACTAAAACTGATATAAAGCCCCAAATCCACAAACCACTCTGTTTCTTCCGCTGTACCAGACCAGCAGTGCATCACCCCCCGCACATCCCTATGGGAACGGTTAAACTCCATGATCACTTCCCGCGTTGCCGCTGCCGCATCTCGACAGTGAATAATAACTGGTAGATCAAATTGGCTGGCTATTTCCAATTGCGCAATGAATGCCTCCCTTTGGGCATCACTGTCTTGGGCTTTGTAGAAGTCTAAACCCGTCTCCCCGATCGCCACAATTTTGGCATGTTGCTGACTAAAATTATGGATTTCTGCCCCCAGTAGAGGTTGCCATCCTGTCTGATTTAACTCCTGATCTAAGGGATGCAACCCCACAGCAAAATAAACCTCCCTAAACCGATCGGCGATCGATTTAATCTGCTCAAACTCCCTGGGGTGGACACAGGAATGAACCAGATAGACGATACCCTCTGACCGCCATCTTTCCTGAATTTGCTCTAAATCAGGAGCGAACTCCGGAAAATTGATGTGGACATGGGTATCAATTAAATAAGTCATTCTTTTGTTTCAGTTTCCCGCGAATCGCTATGACCATTAGGGGAGATTTGGTGTAAATGAATGTGCTTATAGCCCAGCTTAATTAAAAATTCATCCCCCGGATTCAAGCCCATAGACTGTGTATAGGTGGCACCAATGACAATCTGACCATTCTTGTGCACACTAACACGGTGGGTAGGTTCCCGTCCCCGCCGATCGCGGGCTTGTTCTGGATCAAGGGCAATGCCGCGGGCAGCAACAGATGCCTCGTAAAATTCCACCAGATTCACTCTGTTTTTAGAAAAGTAACCGCACATTTTTGCCTGTTCACGCTTCGCCAGGTGGGAGCATTCCTTTATTTTCTGAAGCAGTGCCTTGCCTGTTAAAGGAGTTGGAGAAGGTTCAATCATTTTTGTAATCAGTAATCTCTGTTTAATAACATAGCAAAAAACCGAAATCTAACACACTAATTATCAGAAAATTTGTATTTTGTGGTCACTAATCGACATTTCCCTGGTAAAGGCTCAAATTTCCCTTCATAAAGATCGATCGTTTGTAAGATAATGCCGTCAATTATAGCTAAATTACTCGATACAAAGCGGCGGCGGGAAATTGTGCCGTCACTATCAACTACTAGGGTAACGGGCACTATAATTTCCAGCCCAGTTAAAATATCTTTGGGTAAATATACTGGAGCAATCCAAACAACCCCACCTGCTACTGACTCACTAATTTGGGAAACTAATTCTTCTTCGGGGTGGGGAATAGTCAAGCGCACAACATTATCTGCACCACATTTTGCCACTAATTCACTGTAGATATTGGCAAACTCTTGGGTATAGGCTTCGGGGTCGAGAGCTACACTGGGCAAAGGTTTAGGAGCGGGAGGCTCTTCCTTTTCCGGCACAGTTGATGGGGGCAAATTTTCTGCGGGGGGCGGTAAAGCAACAGGGGGGCGTAGGATTGAATTTGGGTGGGCGGGGTTCGACAATCTTGTCAAAGGATAAGTCGATGGGAAAGTCATCGGGGGGCGGTGGAATCCTAGCAGATAAATCGAGGGGGGGAACACTCAAATGATCCTGTACCGGCGGCACAACTGCCAATTTTGATGGATTAAGTAGGGGGGGTTCTACTGGCAATTCCACGATCGGGGTTAAACCGATAATTTCTATTTCAGGACTAGGAGAAGACTGGATCGGATTGGGCACAATCCCTAAAATTAGACCATGAATGCCGATCGATAGCCCTAAAGGAAAGACAAAGCGCTTCATTTTAACCGAGACCTTGTTGTAGCAATGGCAACCCGATCGCCGGCAATAGTTTTCAGTTCTTGCAGAAACTCTATAACCTGCTGGTAACTGACCTGGGAGTCTTCGGCATTGAGCACTACTATCCCCTTGGGATAATTGATCAAATGGGTTTTAATTTGGCTTTCTAGGGCAGTTTTAGTTACTATCTCCCCCTTTAATCTGGGGGTACCTTCCCGATCGAGGGTAACTATTAGGAGTTCGGGGCGGAGGGGAATAGCTTGGGTTGAGTTTTTCTGTTCTTGGGGTAAGGTAATGCCTAGCTTTGTCGGAGTCACTAAACCGGCAGAAGCTAAAACAAAAAATGCCAGAATCGAAAACACGACATCGATCAGGGGTATGATATTAATACTTATTTCTTTGGCGGGCAGATGATCGAACTGTGTCTTCATAAAAAATGTTTAGCTTTGATTATATTTTAGCGAAACCGATACAATATTTTGAAGGATTATGCTAAAAAATTATGACTAAGGTGTGGGTACTACTATTTAGAGACGATCGGGATCAAGAGGGCATTTACAGTATTAAGGTGAATACGGAGAATTTAATTATTGCTTTTATGGATGAGGATGATGCTACCCGCTACGGGTTGATGTTGGAAGCGCAGGATTTTTTTAGCCCCCGCATTGAACCGATCGATTTAAGGGAATTAGAGGAGTTTTGTTACGACTATAGTTATCGTCTGCGGGTAATTGAGCCGAACGAATTGATGACCCCTCCTGAAACAAATTTAGCCCAAACAGACTGGCAAAGTGATGACGCAACAACGGCGGCGAAAACCAGCACGGTAGATGAGCAGGAATTAGATGCTATGCGCCGGCAACTGGAGCGTCTGTTGAGGATGGGAGAGGAATAACCGTTACAAATTTGGCAACATCGCTTTGCTGATCGCTTTTTTCCCCTATGCTAAGGTCGTCCCTGAGCGGTTATGTTATGACCAAACCCTATCAAATGGAAGGGCGGGACTATCAAATTCTATTTCTAGGCTTGTTTTTAGGTTTAGGAATTTATGAAAGAGATTGGTCTTTTGCCTGGATAACGGTGCCTTGTTTGCTACTTACTTGTCTGGCAACTCAGACTTTGTGGCAGAAAGATAAACAACTTAACTGGAAGAGTCCCACAATTACGGCTCTTAGTCTTTCTTTGTTATTACGATCGAATCATCTCTGGGTCATAGTTTTAGCTGGGGTTTTAGCGATCAGCAGCAAATTTGTATTTCAAATAAAAGATAAACACTGGTTCAATCCGGCAAACTTTGGCATTGTAACGATGCTTTGTTTAACAAAAGATGCTTGGGTGTCACCAGGACAATGGGGAGATGATCTTTGGTTGGCATTGGTCTTTTTATCCTGCGGCGGGCTTGTCTTACAAAAGGTAGGCAGACTGGATACTACCTGTGCTTTCCTTGGTGGTTATGGATTGTTAGTTTTGACTAGGGATATTTATCTAGGTTGGACGATCGATGTATTTATCCATCAAATGATGAGTGGTTCTTTGTTGTTATTCGCCCTCTTTATGTTGACTGACCCCCGATCGATTCCTAATTCCAGGCAGATGAGGATAGTCTGGTCTTTAGGGATTGCTATTTTGGCTTTTATCTTTCAGTTTGGTTGGCACCGATCGGATGGCATCTTTTATGCCTTATTTTTAGCGTCACCGTTGACAATTTTGTGCGATCGGTTACAACGGGGGGACAATTTTAGTTGGCAAGAACGCCCCCCCATTTTTGCGATTTCCAATCACTAGAAGGGAGTAATTATGACAAATTTATTTTCGTATATCATTCGTGTTATCGTCATTTTTTGGGTCAGTTGGCTTAGTTTTATACCAACGGCTTGGGCTTTCTGCGGATTTTATGTCGCTAAAGCCGATGTCAGTTTATTTAATCAAGCATCCCAAGTAATTATTGCTAGAGATAACAACCGGACAATTCTCACTATGGCAAATGACTACAGGGGAGATGTCAAAGAATTTGCGATCGTGGTGCCGGTGCCTACGGTAATAAAAAAGGAACAGGTCAAAGTGGGCAATTCCCAAATTCTAGCCCGCTTAGATGCCTTTACCGCTCCCCGTTTAGTCGAGTATTTTGA
>PHFO01000077.1 GCA_002861535.1 Cyanobacteria bacterium M5B4
CGCAAAAGGAGAATTGATCGTTATGTCCCCCACCGGCGGTGAAACTGGTAAAAGTAATGCTGAACTGATTACGGATTTAGTAATCTGGAATCGATCGACTAAACTAGGACTCGTGTTTGACTCTTCCACTGGGTTCGCTTTACCTAACGGAGCCGATCGTTCTCCTGATGTGGCTTGGATAAAATTAGAAAGATGGCAGAGTTTAACAATGGAAGAACGAAGGGGTTTTATTCCTTTATGTCCTGATTTTGTGATTGAGTTGTTGTCTTATTCTGACTCTTGGGGGGCGACTCAGAAAAAGATGAATGAATATCAAGAAAACGGCTGTCGTTTGGGCTGGTTGATCGATCCGCAAAATAAAAGAGTGGCGATTTATCGCTCTAACAAACCGATCGAGGTTTTATCTGCCCCTGCTAGTCTTTCGGGGGAAGATGTCTTACCAGGTTTTGTTTTGGATTTGCAGTTTTTATGGCAGTAACTCTTTCCTTTTAGTCGCCATAAGTCCTGCTCAAGTTAGGTAAAGGATTGAGATGCCTGTGCTAATGTAAAAAAGCATTCTTCAATCGATCGATCGTGCTTACAATTAGTTTTCAGCAGACCCTAGAACGTTACGGCTATCCTAAGTTATGCCCCAGTTCCTTAGAAATTTTTCAAATCAATGTGGGCAAGCTCTGCAATATGTCCTGTCATCACTGCCATGTGGATGCGGGTCCCGATCGCAAAGAAATCATGAGCCTAGCGACAATTAACGATTGCTTGGCTGTCCTCGATCGCACTAATGCCCATACAGTAGATATTACGGGGGGAGCGCCGGAACTCAATCCCCACTTTCGCTATTTAGTGGATGAGTGCGTCAAGCGGGGGAAAAAGGTCATCGATCGGTGTAATTTAACCGTCCTTCTGATACCCAAGCTCCAGGATTTGCCCCAATGGTTAGCCGATCGGGGGGTGGAAATTATCTGCTCTCTGCCCCACTACGAAGCGCTCGATACTGATACCCAGCGAGGCGAAGGAACATTCGCTAAGTCTATAACTGCCCTCAAGTTGCTCAACCAAGTGGGCTATGGTAAGGGGAATCCCCGCCAGCAACTAACGATCGTGACTAATCCGGTAGGGGCTACCTTACCCTGTAGCCAGACGGCGAAACTGCAACAAATCTGGCAGACCAAACTGCAACAAAATTATGGTATTTCCTTCGATCGGTTGCTAACGATTACGAACATGCCCATCTCTCGCTATCTCCATTGGCTCCAAACATCGGGTAATTTGGAAAGCTATTGGGAACTGTTGGTCAACTCCTTTAATCCCCACACGATTGAGGGGTTGATGTGTCGGAATACTATCTCGATCGGTTGGGATGGTGCTATCTACGACTGTGACTTTAATCAAATGCTTGATCTCAAAGTGGGGCATTTAAGAGATTTTGATTATGAACAATTCACCTCCCGCACGATCGTTACTGGAAATCATTGTTTTGGCTGTACTGCTGGCAAGGGCAGCTCCTGTAGTGGCGCTATTGCCTGACTTCCGGCTAGGGTCTGTCCCCCTGGACTAGACAACACCATATTTGTCAGGACTAGAAAAAATTGATCTACTTCTCTTCTCCCCCTGTGGGATAAGGGAATTTTTCCTCAGCGTAAGTCCTGAGGATTGTTGTAGGAAAAAGCGGCACAGAAAATTGCACCTCAAGGTAAAAACTTTTCCATGCGTTGATGGACAATACCTACTTCTAGGAACGGGTCTCCTACAGATTGATAGCCATTTTTTGATAAAAACCCCGCCGATCGTAGCGACTATGGAGATAAAAACGGCGGTAATTTTGGCTATAGAAAATCTGCTCCAAACACTGAAGAATACTGCTACCAATTCCCTGGTTTTGGTAGTCGGGATGGACAATCATTTGTCTAATTTTAATCCACTCGTTCTGCCTTAAGCCAAGCCCGCATCCCACTACTCGATCGCCTTCACAGGCAACTACATGGGTAGCTTCCGGCTCTTGGGACAACTCTTGCTTAGTAAAAATGATACCCAGCGGCTGGCGCAGGTACAAATTCCGCAAATTTAGGGCTTGTTGATATTCCCTGGAATTAACAGCAACCTGAATTATTCTCATAGGTAAAACCGAGACCGCAGTAATTGTAACTTGATCTGCTTAATTAGCAAGTCTCCCTCTAAAACTGCCAAAGAATAAATCTGATAAATAAGCTATATTAAAGAAGACCTTAACTTTAAGTTTTATGCCTAAAGCAATCTGGAATGGTGCGGTAATTGCCGAATCCGATCGGTGTGAAGTAGTAGAAAACAACTACTACTTTCCCCCGGATGCCGTAAACAAAACCTATCTAAGGGAATCTTCCCATCACACCACTTGCCCTTGGAAAGGAGTGGCAAGTTATTACGATATTGTCGTCGATGGCAAAGTCAATCAAAATGCCGCCTGGTATTATCCCGAAACCAAATCCGCCGCGAACAACATTAAGGGTTATATTGCCTTTTGGAAGGGGGTAGAAGTTCGGAAGTAATCGCCCAAAATAAGCTAGCTAGCGCGATTGGGGGGATAAAACTAAGGCAGACGCATTGTTGTATAGTCATACAAGGAAATATTGCGGAATTATGCAACCCTACATCCCGCCCCCCCAAACCACTCTCATAGCAAGGCAGCCTTCCCGCAGTCACCTGGACTGCTGTGATGCCCATTGGGTGCAATTTTTCCAGACTTTCCCCCAGTTAGAGTTTCCCAGCACTACCGCTCAGGCAGGACCAGTCAAGCCTAGTTTACCGATCGAGCCTAAGCCCTCCGATCCCAAGCCTGCCCCTGTAGTACCCAAGCCAGAGCAACTGGTCAATATCACAGCCGATCATCAGAGTTTTGATGTTAAAACTAACACGGTCACGGTCAAGGGCAAGGTGGTAATTAAATATCAGGAGTCAGAGCTAAAGGCAGACCAAGTTACTCTCAATTTGACTAGCAAACAAACTACCGCTACGGGTAATGTCTTGTTCACCAGAGGCGAGCAGCGGGTGGCAGGGGATTTATTAGAGTATAACTACAGCGATCGGCAGGGCAGGTTAGTAGCAGCACGGGGTACGGTCAACCTGGATACGATCGATCGCCCTCCTTCTGCCATCACTAGCAGTGATATTAGTTCGGGGTCGATTACTTTGGCTTTGGGAGGAGAAACTCAAGTTAAGCGCAAGGGCATTACCCGTTTGGGTTTTATTGCCGATGAAATTCGCCTCAACGATCGCACTTGGGAAGGCACTAACGTCCGCGTTACCAATGACCCGTTTTCCCCGCCAGAGCTAGAGATTGTCACACCCAAGGCGAGGTTAGCGCCCGTCAATGATACTCAAGATGTAATTGAATTAGATGCCCCCAGGTTGGTTTTCGATCGGTCTTTTAGTTTACCATTGCCCGTCAATCGCATCACTTTAGATAGTTTGGAACGGGAGTTGCCGATTTTTGTTGGCTTCGATCGGCAGGAAAGGGGCGGGTTATTTTATCAACAAAACTTTGATCTGATTACCCGTCCTAATCTGCGTTTGCAAGTATCACCCCAGTTATTTGTGCAACGCAGTTTAGAAAGTAACAACTTGTTTAACAGTAGCATTTTTGGCATAACAAGTCGTTTAGAAGCGATCTTACCCAACGGACAATACTTAGGCGGCAGAGCCAGTCTTTCTAGTCTTGATTTGAATAAAGTCGGCAATCAGTTACGGGGTTTTATTGACTACTCCAGACCCGCAGGGATTTGACCTTTAAGGCGCAGTATGCCTACCGCGAGCGTTTTTTCAATGGTTCTTTAGCTTTCCAGGATGTGCAAAACTCGATCGGGGTGGGGTTATTTTCCCCTACCTACAATTTGGGCGATTCGGGGATCAATCTTAAGTATCAGGCGGGTTTGCAGTTAGTCGATGCCGATCGGGCAGATATTGCCCGCCGCGATGTGCTGTTCAAACAAGAAAGTGCGGTGGTGTTAAACCGGTTTTTCCCCCTGTGGCGGGGAGAAGCCCTAGAAGCATCTCCAGATAAGGGTTTGAAGTATAGTAGTGAACCGATCGTGCCCAAACTAGATGCGGTCCTGGGGATGACTGGTGCCTATTCGGTCTATTCTTCGGGGGAGTTGCGGGGATTACTGACAGGGACGGCGGGGCTATCGGCGACTTTAGGCAACTATACCAGGGACTTTTTCGACTACACCAAGCTCGATCTTAGTTTTAGTCAGACTGGTCAGCTAGGGGAATCGCCCTTTTTATTCGATCGCATTGCCGACAGTCAGATCATTACAGCGGGTATTAAACAACAATTATTTGGTCCTATCCGCGTGGGTTATCAACAAAGCTGGAATCCTTCTACCGGCAACACTACGGATTCTGTGTACACGATCGAGTTAGAGCGCCGCACCTATGCCCTCATTTTGCGCTTTAATCCCAGTCGAGAAACGGGGGAAATATTCTTAAGAATTAGTGACTTCAATTGGAATGCTCCTCCTTCTGGAAATTCTCCCTAATATCTTCCCGATCGGGCTGTTAGATGCAAAACTAAAGCTATGAAAACCTTTCCTACAATCGAGACCCTAAAGCGTGCCCCATTCGGGATGGCAGACGTTGCCGTCATTTTGGGCACCCTAGCGATGCTGGCGCTGATTATCTACCTTAGTTCTGGTGCTATGGTTAGTTTCCAGCCACCAATGATTATGCCGGAGGTAGACCTCAACCCCCTTAATTTGCCTTACTATGCCGGTCGATCGACTCTGCGGATGTTTATTGCCTTATTTTTTTCCACCATTTTTACGTTGGTTTATGGTTATGTAGCTGCTAACAGTAGGCGTGCCGAAAAGATATTAGTTCCCCTGTTAGATATTTTACAGTCAGTTCCGGTCTTAGGTTTTTTGTCTATCACCGTAACGGGCTTTATTGCTCTTTTCCCTGGTAGTTTGCTTGGTTTAGAAGCTGCTTCTGTCTTTGCTATTTTTACCAGTCAAGTGTGGAATATGACTTTCTCTTTTTATCAGTCTTTGCGCACTATCCCCAAAGAACTGGATGAAGCTGCCACTCTCTATCAATTGTCCCGTTGGCAACGTTTTACAAAGTTAGAATTACCTGCGGCTACAGTGGGCTTGTTGTGGAATGCCATGATGAGTTTTGGCGGCGGTTGGTTTTTCGTGGCAGAAAGTGAAGCCATTAGTGTCTTAAATCAGTCTTATACCCTGCCTGGAATTGGCTCCTACGTGGCAACTGCCATCGCCCAGGAAAATCTATCGGCTCTGGGTTGGGCATTATTAACGATCGCTGTTGTCATTATTATTGTCGATCAGTTGTTTTGGCGACCTTTGGTGGCATGGTCAGACAAGTTTAGATTAGAACAGAGCACCAGTTCTGACCCGCCGGAATCCTGGGTCTATGACCTCCTCACCACGGCGCGCATTCCCCGTTTAGTCGGTAACTTCATTGCCCCCTTGGCAGAAAGAATCAATCAGAGTTTATCCCGATTGTCTTCTGTCTTTCCTATAACAAGAACCGAAAGAACAAATTCAAACGATCGGTGGTTTAACTTTAGTCTCTGGATTGTCAGCGGTGTTTTAGTGGCTTGGGCTTTGCAGTTTATTGTTACAACTGTAGGTTTTGCCGAAGTGAGCAAGGTAGTTGGTCTTGGTGTTTTAACTCTTTTGCGCGTCAGTTTGTTGTTATTATTTGCCACTTTGATTTGGACACCAGTGGGAGTAGCGATCGGTTTTAATCCCAAATTAGCAAAACTACTGCAACCGATCGTGCAATTTTTAGCATCTTTCCCGGCTAATTTTATCTTTCCTTTTGCTACTTTATTTTTTATTCGCACGGGAATTAGCATCGACTTTGGCAGTGTTTTATTGATGTCTTTAGGGGCGCAGTGGTACATTTTATTTAACTCGATCGCTGGTGCCCAAAGTATTCCCACCGATCTCAGGGAAATGGCAGAAGATATTGGTTTGTCGGGCTGGAAAAAATGGCAGAGATTGATCATCCCAGGGATTTTTTCGGCGTGGGTGACGGGGGGAGTAACAGCCAGCGGCGGCGCTTGGAATGCTAGCATTGTCTCCGAGATTGTTTCCTGGGGTTCAGTTACCCTTACTGCCCAGGGATTAGGAGCTTATATTGCCGAGGCAACTACTGCTGGAGATTGGGCAAGAATTACCCTGGGAATTGCCACTATGAGTTTGTTTGTTGTAGGTCTAAATCGCATATTTTGGCGGCGACTTTATCACTTAGCCGAAACAAAATACCATCTATAACTGTGGTACAATTGTTAAATAACAGAGAGAAAGTTTATGGAAGATCGGGTAGGAAGACTAGAAGAAATGTTTAACTTTATGGCAGAGACCCAGAGGATCATGGCGGATAACTTAGTCAGACTGACTGAGATAGAAAGGGAGCAGAACGACAAGATTAGGTCTAACGAAAACCGATTTGAAATTTTACTGGAAGAAGGTCGCCCGATCGGGCGGAAATGCGCAAGTATTTTGAAGAAACCGATCGGAAACTGGAACAACAGCGCCTCCAGATGGAACAACAACGTATCCAACATGAGGAAAGGATGGCGCAACTGCGGGAAGAAACCGATCGGAAACTGGAACAACAACGTATCCAACACGAGGAAAGGATGGCGCAACTGCGGGAAGAAGCCGATCGGAAACTGGAACAACAACGTATCCAACATGAAGAAAGGATGGCACAACTAAGGGAAGAAGCTAATCGCAGACTCCAACAATAGCTTGACAGACTGATTGACCGACTCAATGAACTACCACAAGACGAGCAACTATGGATTACATCCGCAATGGCGATGAAATTTATCGTCATTCTTTCGCGATCATCCGAGCGGAAGCTGACCTGTCTCTTTTGCCCCCTGATTTAGAAAGTGTGGTGGTGCGCCTCATCCACAGTTGCGGTATGACTGATATTGTGCCGGATTTGGCTTATTCTGTAGATTTGGTGCCCATCGGTAGGGGGGCTTTGCAGAGGGGCGCGCCAATTTTGTGCGACAGTGAAATGGTGGCAAACGGGATTACTAAAAGCCGACTACCGGCGGCAAATCCCATAATTTGTACGTTGAATAAACCGATCGTGCCCACTATGGCAAGGGAATTGGGCAACACCCGATCGGCGGTGGCGGTGGATTTGTGGCAAGAGCATTTGGCGGGGGCGGTGGTGGCGATCGGGAATGCGCCTACGGCTCTGTTTCGGCTATTGGAGTTATTGGCATCGGGCTATCCCCGTCCGGCAGTAATTTTGGGGTTCCCGGTGGGATTTGTCGGGGCAGCGGAGTCGAAGGCAGCATTAGCCCAAAATCCTTGGGGGATTCCCTTTTTAACTCTCCACGGGCGCAGAGGGGGCAGTAGTATGGCAGTGGCAGCAGTTAATGGGTTGGCAAAATTGGAAGAATGACGAAAATCTATGGCATTGGTGTGGGACCTGGTGACCCTGAGTTGATTACGGTGAAGGGCTTGCGTATTCTCCGTAGTTGTGGTGTGGTGGCATACCAGTCGGCGGTGGGGCACAGTAGTGTGGCGCGGGCGATCGTGGCAGATTATTTGCGGCAGGAGCAGATCGAGGTGGCTTACCACTTGCCCAGGGCGTTATCAGGGGAGGGGGTGGACTACGATCGGGCGATTGCCCCGATTTTGCCCTACTTAGACCAGGGGCAGGATGTGGCAGTGTTGTGTGAGGGCGATCCACTGCTCTACGGTTCCTTTATGTATGTGTTTACCAGATTGCGGTCTCAATACCCGATCGAGGTCATTCCTGGGGTCTGCTCGCCTCTGGTAGCGGCGGCGGTATTAGGGTTGCCCTTGAGTTACCGTCAGGAAGTATTCAAAATTATCCCTGCTACCGCACCAGTAGAGCGCTTAAAAACTGAGCTGGGGACAGTGGATGCCTGTGCCATTATCAAACTGAGTAATCATTTTGCTAAAGTGCGATCGGTTTTAACAGAGCTTAATTTGTTGCATCGTGCTTTTTATATTGAAAGGGCGACAATGGAGGAGCAAAAAGTAATCCCGATTGAGTTAGTTGATCCCCAAAATGTGCCCTACTTCTCCTTGATTTTGATACCTACCCAGTCAGTTCTATGAAGGAATTAGCAATCTTGGTGTTAGGGGAAGAAGGGCTGAAAACAGCCCGATCGTTGCAAAGTTATTATCCCCAAAGTAAAGTTTATGGTTTAGCTAAACGTACCGCTAGCGCCGATGTCACCTTCACAGAATTTGCACCTCTATGCCAAAATTTGTATCAGCAACAATTACCGATCGTGGGTCTATGTAGTGCTGGTATTTTGATTAGAAGTTTAGCCCCAATTTTAAGTAATAAAGCGATCGAACCTCCTGTGATTGCCGTTGCTGAGGATGGCAGCGCGGTTGTTCCTTTATTGGGGGGTGTGACGGGAGCCAATGAACTAGCAGCAACGATCGGACAAATTTTAGGAACTGAGCCTGCCATTACTTCTACAGGTACTAATAAATTTAAGACTACGTTGTTAGCACCGCCGGCGGGCTATAGGTTATTAAATTCCATCGATCAAGCTAAGGAGTTTCTATCGGGTTTATTAGCGGGTGGTACTGTAAAAATAATCGGCAATGCCCCCTGGTTAACTAACAGTAAACTCCCTATTTGTGAGGATGCTAGCCATACAATTGAAATTACCGATCGGGATAGCTTAGCAAACTTGAGTAGCACCCATCTGGGTTATCAGTTTTCGCCCTCTGGGGGAAAGTTAGCAGTCGTCGGTATCGGCGCAGGAGACTTAAGAGGAATTACTCCCCAAGTACAACAGATTTTACGCTCTGCTACTGACATTGTTGGCTATCACACTTACATTAAATTGATTGAGCCTTTAATTAATGATAAAACAATCCACAGTTCCGACAACAGACAGGAACTCGATCGGGCTAGAGTTGCCATCAGTTTAGCCCAACAAGGACGATCGGTAGCGGTAGTTTCTTCAGGGGACTGCGGCATTTTTGGCATGGCAGCCGCGCTGATGGAAATCATCGACCAGGAAGCCACAACCATCGACATAGATATAACAATTAGTCCCGGTATAACTGCATTTCAAACCCTGGCAGCCAAAGTGGGAGCACCAATGGGACATGATTTTTGTGTAGTTTCTTTATCAGACCAACTCAAACCCTGGGAGGTGATTGCCCAAAGAATCCGAGCGGCAGCCCTTGCCGATTTCGTCCTAGCTTTCTATAATCCAGCCTCTCTGACCCGCACTCAGCAGTTAGCTGCCACCAAAGATATTCTGTTGGCATACCGTACCCCCGATACCCCTGTCATTTTAGGCAAAAATCTCGATCGTTCTGGGGAAGAAGTAACTATTACCACCCTGGCAGAACTCGATCGGCAAAATGTGAATATGCAGACGATCGTGATTGTGGGATCAAGCAAGACTAAGGTATTACAGTCTGGCAAGCAGACCCGGGTTTATACCCCCCGCTACTACGATTGAGACTTCGGCGAGAGCCGTCGAACCGGACGATCAAAGGTGCGTTGCGGTTTTTCCCTAATTGGTCTGTCAACGCTTCCTGTTTGACCTCTCTTTTCCCGCCCAGGCTTACCTTTGCGCCGGACAAAGGGCTTCTTCGGCATTAACTCGATGGCAGTACCCTCTACCAATTGGAGGGCAGTCCCTTCCCGCCGCACCTGCATGTCCCAAAAGTAGCCTACGGTGTCGGGGGGCACAACGCCTAAAATTTTTAGCTTGAACTTGCGTAATGCAGGATTAGAGCTTGCTTTGGCATCAGTGCGCTTAATTTTGACCACAAACCGATCGGGTTGCACCTGTACCACTTCGCCCCGGATAGAAAATTGTCCCTCTGGAAATCCCGGATCGATCGGTTGCTCAGATTTGCCCAGCTCCACTGGAGCCCATACCCCCGTAATTTGGAGATGCAAATCGCCGCTCTCTGTCTGCGTGCGGGGATAAACTACCCACAAATAGGAACGATCGAGTTGGAGTCTGCGTTTCACAATCGCCAGCATTTTGCCCAAAATTACGCAAGAGAGAGTTTGACCATCCCCAGTCACTAGAGTACCCTTGTTGGGCTCCGCTTCCTCTGGCACAAATCTGCCATCCACTAAGCCAACGGCGCGGTATTGTAGTCGCTCTGTCGGGGGGGGAATTGGTTGCAGACCTTTAGGGGAATCCTCCTTAGTAATTTCTGGTGCTGGTTCCTGCGCCGCCGTTGTCTCCCTAGCGATCGGCTCCTTGGGGGCGCTCGCAGGGCTAATGCGCACCAGTTCTAATTTAGGCTTGGGCTTGGGGTCAGGGGGAGTAGGACGCTTGGGCCTCTTAGGCTTTTGGAGGTCACTCATGGTCGGGGCAAATGGAAGTTTACTATTCTAGCAAAACTATCAGGGTCTAGGCTAGCTCCTCCCACCAATACGCCATCAATTTCTGGCTGTTCCATCAGTTCATCGATGTTGTCTGGTTTGACTGAACCACCATAGAGGAGAGTAATCCGATCGGATTGCAGTACCGTCCTAATATGTTTCAAAATACGATTGGCTTCCCGCGCATCACAGGTATCCCCTGTGCCGATCGCCCAGATTGGTTCATAGGCAACTACCAGATTGCCTAAATCAATACCTTTGAGAGAGTTAGTCAGTTGACTGGTTAAAACCTCTTCAGCCAAGCCTGCTTCCCGTTGCAGTTTAGTTTCCCCTACACACAAAATGGGAGTAATGTTGTGGGACTGGGCTGCCTGGAGCCTCTTACAGACCGTTTCATCTGTATCACAAAAGTTGAGGCGACGTTCACTGTGCCCCACAATCACGTAGCGCACATTGTACTCATTCAACATTTGCCCAGAAATTTCCCCAGTAAAGGGTCCCTCATCTGCCCAGTGGATATTTTGTGCCCCTAGCACTAGGTTTTGGGGAGAAAGAACGAGGGTTTCCGAAAGAAATTGGAGTTTCGTGAAGGGAGCACACAGGACAATGTCTGGCACGCGATCCCGTTGTTGTTCATCCAGCCATAGCACTCGATCGCCATGGAGTTGGGGCAAAAACTTCAGCAAAAAGGCTTTTGCCTCTGCCTGGTTTTTATACATCTTCCAATTTCCGGCAATTATTTGTTTCCGAGTGTAGTTCAAGAAGGATTCCTCTCAATTCTATTCTGACCAGTATATCTTGAGACTGAGGGCATTAGGCAAAATGTTGAAATCTTTTTCCCTGGGGTAAATTCAGTCCCTCTGGGGTAATGGTGCCGATAATGGCACTCCCTCTCAATTGGCTTTGCAGGGCGAGGGCTGCCCGATCGGGTAAACAGAGCACCAACTCAAAATCTTCGCCGCCGTAGAGTACCCAATCTAACGCCTGCTCGCCGGCAGTTTTGCTGACTAGGTCGGGGATGGGAAGAGCTTGCCAATCTATGGCACAACCAACTTTACTGGCTCTACATAACTGTTCGAGGGCATCGGCTAGTCCATCGCTGCTGTCCATGCCCGCTGCCCGATCGGTGTAGTCCCACAGCAGGGAGATCACGTCCAATCTGGGTCGGGGGACGTTGGTGTGCCCGATGGAGCAGGTCAATTTCCCCAAGGGTGAGATTATCCGCTAGTCGGGGCTGGAGTAAAATTTCTAAACCTGCCTTGGCAAGACCGTGGGGGCCAGTAATCAACACCCGATCGTCGGGGCGGGCACTATGGCGATAGATGGCTTGCTGGAAAGGCACTTGTCCCAAAGCTGTGACACTAATGGTATTGCGATCGGAGCGGACGGTATCACCCCCCACCAATACGGTGTTGTAGGTAACCAGGCAGGCACTAAAGCCGCGATAGACTCCTTCAATCCAGGTAATAGGAGTCTGGGGATCGAGTCCCACGGCTACCACTAAGCCCCAGGGTTTTGCTCCCATGGCAGCAAGGTCGGAGAGGTTGGCAGCGGCAGCGCGCCAGCCTACATCTTCGGGGCTGGTAGTTTGATGGCTAAAGTGAACCCCCTCCACTAACATATCTGTAGTGACAACCACACTATGATTGGGCAGAGTGCTACCCAAAAGGGCGGCATCATCTCCGACATTGCCGTAACAAAAGGGACGAAATAGCTCCAAAAGCCCAGACTCCCCCAAATCTTTAACCTGCATAAACTCCTATTCCACCTAAGCCAGCTACTGGATTTTACAAGATGTCCTGTTTCCCTGTAGAACCCATAGGGAAGGTGTATCAATCTTTAGGACTTACCAAGATTGCCCCTCATCCCTCCATCCCACAGAGGGGAGAAGGGAAGTGTATCAATTTTTTCTTGTTTT
>PHFO01000078.1 GCA_002861535.1 Cyanobacteria bacterium M5B4
CAAAACCACGCCTGGCTTGATGGGGCTTTAGAAACCCCATCCTCGCGCAGCAGGGTGGGGTAGTTCATACCAGACCTTGACAATTTGCAATAGTCCCCCTCAAATAGTAGGGGAGTGGAGGAGGAACTATGAAACTTTTTGGCACAGATGGTGTGCGTGGTCATGTAGGCTCTGTCCTGACCGCCCCACTGGCACTAGAGTTGGGCTACAGCATCGCCCAGGTGTTGCCGGGTAAGGTAGCCCTAATTGGTCAAGATTCCCGTACTTCAAGCGATATGATCGTCGCCGCCCTCACCGCAGGCTTGACTTCGGCGGGTAAAGATGTCTATAAACTGGGGCTATGCCCTACTCCCGCCGTTGCCTATCTCACTGCCGCCGATCGGGATATAGACTTAGGCATTATGGTTTCTGCCAGCCATAACCCCCCCGCCGATAACGGCATCAAAGTTTTTGGCAGGGATGGCTTAAAAATTTCCCCGGACTGCCAACAACAGATCGAATCCGCCTTGACCCAACCCTTCAGCCCTCCCCACTCTTGGGGACAATGCCTCCCCCAGACCCAAAAATTGGCAGATTACCAAGCATCCATCCTCCGCTCCGTAAAAAGCGACCTGACGGGGTTAAAAATTGTCCTTGATCTTGCCTGGGGTGCTGCCGTAAGTGTAGCAGAGTCAGTATTTGCGGAATTGGGGGCAGAAGTTATCTCCCTCCACAATCAAGCGGATGGCACCAAAATCAATGTCAATTGCGGCTCTACCCATCTGCTCCCCCTGCAATCAGCGGTTTTAGAACACCAAGCCGATGTCGGTTTTGCCTTCGATGGCGATGCCGATCGGGTTTTGGCGGTAGACCCCAAGGGCAGAGAAGTAAACGGTGACTATATCCTCTATCTGTGGGGGCAAGAATTGTTAAGGGAAGAACGGCTGCCCGATCGGGCGATCGTGACCACGGTCATGGCAAACTTAGCCTTTGAGCGGGCATGGCAGGGCAATTTTATCCGTACTGCCGTAGGCGACCAGCATGTGCAGTCAGAGATGCTCCGCCACGGCTGGATGCTGGGAGGCGAGCAATCGGGACATGTCCTCTGTCGTCATTACGGTATCAGCGGCGATGGGTTGCTGACTGCTGTACAGTTAGCGAGTCTAATTAAATGTCAAGCCCCCCTAGATGTCCTGGTGCAGTCCAGTTTTACCCCCTATCCCCAAGTCTTGCAAAATATCCCCGTCCCCGATCGGGAGCAACGCCTCAACTGGCAAAACTGCACCCCCCTAGTCCAACTCCTAGACCAAGCACGGGAGGAATTAGGCGATCGGGGCAGAGTTCTAGTCAGAGCTTCCGGCACAGAGCCAGTGTTGCGGGTCATGGTAGAAGCAGAAACCCAGGAGTTGACCGATCGGTGGCTAAAAACGATCGTCAGTTCCGCCGCCCAGTATCTCCATCGCTGAGGAAAAATTCCCCTCCTCCCGTCCCCTGAGCTTGTCGAAGGGGGAGAAGGGAAGTAGATCAATTTTTTCTAGTCCCCTCTCCCTTTTAGGGAGAGAGTTTCAAAAAAAGGAACCTAAGTCCTGATTATTGTTAAATTTTGTAAATGAAATAGAAAAGAAATGTAAGGATTGAGCACACTAGCAAAAGTTAAGACTACTTTGTAATTCAAAGACGGATTACAAAATTCTATGATGGACATTCTTTCTAATTCGCTGATTTTATCGCGGATTCAGTTTGCTTTTACTGCGATCTTCCACATGCTTTGGCCCGTCCTCACAACAGGTATGGCTATTTATTTAGTTGTAGTAGAAGGGCTGTGGTTAAAGACAAAAAACATTGCCTATTATCACCATGCCCGATTTTGGTCTAAGCTCTACGTTCTCAACTTTGGTATTGGGGTAGCTACGGGACTGCCCATGGCATTTCAATTCGGGCTTAATTGGGCACCTTTTTCAGAAGCAGTAGGAGATTTCTTCGGTACTGTCTTAGGATTTGAAGGCACGATGGCATTTATGCTAGAAGCCAGTTTTCTAGGCATTATGTTGTTTGGTTGGGAGCGAGTTCCTGCCCTAGTCCATTGGTTATCCACAATTTTAGTAGCGATCGGAGCAAACCTTTCTACCTTCTGGATTTTAAGCGCTAATTCCTGGCTCCAAACCCCCGCCGGCGGCGAATTTGTCAATGGTAAATTCATTGTCCAAAATTACTTTAGTGCGATCGGTAGTCCTTTCATGGTGAATAGTTTTCTCCATATGTTTTTTGCTACCTTAGAAACTTCTTTATTTGTGATTGGTGGCATTAGCGCCTGGTGCATTTTCAAGGAAAAAACCAGCAATTTTTTAGCCAGTCCCTCAAAATTGTTTTGTCTCTACTTATTATTGTTGCCCCCCTACAAATCTTTATTGGGCATTTAAGTGCTGAGCAAGTATATCACTATCAACCAACAAAATTAGCAGCTATGGAAGCACAGTGGGAAACAGTTCCTGCTGGTACTAAAGCCGACTGGAGCATAATTGCTCTGCCCAACGATCAGTTAGAAAAAAATAACTGGGAACTGAAAGTACCGGGAGCTTTGAGTTACTTATTAGAGCTAAAACCCCAACTGGATACCCCCATCAAAGGGCTAAAGGAATGGCGTAGCGAAGATCGTCCCCATATGATTGGTTTGATCTACTATTCTTTTCGGGTAATGATCGCGATCGGGCTTTATTTTGCCGCCCTCATGACTATTAGTTTGGTGCAGTGGTTGCAGGGCAAATTAACAGATAGCAAATGGCTTATGGGGGCATGGGTGTTTGCCGCTCCTTTGGGATACATTGCCGTAGAAGCAGGCTGGATTGTTCGTTGTGTCGGTCGTCAACCCTGGATCGTTTATGGAGAGATACGCACTGCTGATGCCGTTTCCCAATTACCCCCAGGAGAAATACTCTTTTCTTTAGCGGGACTAGCTTTGATGTATTTTGTCTTTTTTGGAGTTACTCTCTTTTTTGGCAGTCGCATTATCGTCAAAGGACCAGACCAAGAGCTTACTGCGCCTCAGTTTGGCAAAACTAAATTTGCACCCGATCGTCGTCCGGCGCAAGTGTAACAAATTCATCCCGATCGTGATCAACTAACAAATTAACTGGTGATAGGACAATGGAACCCTTACAACCTCTGCAACAATTTTTACCCCAAGTTTGGTTTTTCATCTTAGGTCTCTTCCTCTTCTTGTATGTCTTACTAGATGGTTTTGACTTGGGTGTAGGCATATTATCTCTGACTGCTTCTAGTGAAGAAAGAAGAACCATTTTGATGACCAGTCTAGGTAATGTTTGGGATGCCAACGAAACATGGTTAGTGTTAATGGGAGGCTCCCTATTTGGTGCTTTTCCCCTCGCCTATGCCACTATTTTGAATGCCCTATATTTACCCGCTGTAATTATGGTTGTAGGCTTAATTTTACGGGCAGTTTCCTTTGAATTCCGAGAAAATGCCGAGAATAAATTAGTCTGGAATATTGCCTTTGGTGTGGGCAGTTTTATCGCCGCTTTAGGGCAAGGTTTTGCTTTAGGCAGTGTATTTGAAGGCATTACTGTAGATGAATCTGGTCATTTTGCTGGCGGTATTTGGGATTGGCTTACTTGGCGATCGATTATTGTAGCCCTGACTTTAGTGCAAGGCTATGTTTTGATCGGTTCAACCTACTTAATTTTGAAAACCACAGGCGAACTACAAGCCAGCTATTACAAAACTGCCACGATCGCTACTTGGACTACTTTAATTGGAGCTATTTTTATTACTGTTACTACTCCAGTTTTGTCGGAACAAGCAAGGGAACACCTATTTAGTGAGCCACTGATTTACTTTTTTGAGACTATTCCTCTAGGAGGTATTCTCTTAGTTTACCTCCTGCTTAGAAGCCTGCGCAACAAAGAAGAAGTAACTCCAATTATCTGGACATTCTTGTTATTTACCCTATCTTTTGTAGGCTTGGGTTTAGTTATTTTCCCCAACATTATTCCTCCTAGTGTAACAATTTATCAAGCGGCAGCAGCTCCCAGTTCCCTGGTATTTATGCTGACTTTTATTGGGTTCCTAATCCCGATCGTGTTAGCTTACAATATCTACAACTATTTTGTCTTTCGCGGCAAAATTGTAACTGAATAATTGAATAAGCTTAATTATTTGATGTCGATCCCTAACCCGATCGGCATCTTTTTTTCAGTCTAATTCAGTTTTAGCCTAGCTTTTAATGTTTGCGCTCCTTGGGTCTGAAAGATAATACGATTGCTTTGGATTTGATGATTTTCTTCTAGATATTTAGAAATTGCCTTGACTTCTTGACCAGATACTTCTTCTAAGGGCGACCAAATTTCTAGTAATAATATAGGAAAATCATTTAGAGATTGTCCCAATCGATCAAGTTCTTTTTTTGTTTGCTCCGGCAATAAGTCACCTGAGTTTTTATTAACTGACAAAGGTCTAAATCCGCCATCTAAAAACTCCAAGTTAGCCTTTACATCAACTAGAGGAATCGATTTAATTAAATTTGTTACTATCAGTGCTGCTGCGTCTTCGCTTATGGCAGTATCAGCAATGTAGGTGACTTGGATAGTTAGGCGCAAATTTGGATCACTAATAATCTTATATCCAACTAACTTTTTCCCTTCTGGGAGAGTAATACTTTTAATAATTTGCTCCATTCTTCCTGCAAATTGACTGTGCAACTCCCCTAAACTTTGCTCTGAAGTTAACAGTTCCAAACCACTATCTCTAGCTTGGGATGTAGGAACCTCGATCAAATTTAATAAGACTTTTTCCACAGGTTGGTTAAGACTATTGGCAACTTTTTCAATGTATTGTTGACGCTCTTGCAGACTGAGGGGTTGACTGGTAAATGCACTGAGGTTTAAGACCACTTCTTCATTTCGTCTTTGAATCGATAGCTGATTTATGTAAGAACGAATCTTCCCGTCTGGATATTGAGCAATCTGCTGATTCCATACACTTTTAGCTACACGGCGGATGCGGTTTTCTTCATTGCGGTTACTAATTTCCAGACTCAAACGATTGATCGATTCTGTGAGAGGAAATATTAGTAAAAAAACTACGCTCAGGATCATCAATAATCTACCATATAAGCTACCGATCGGACGTAACCGCTGGAGAAATTGATTCTTATTCAGAAATGATTGAATTATTTTGCTTTCTATATCATTAGAATTCCACTCCCTGACCTTCTCTTTGACGCTCTCAGTATCAATATGAAGAGAAAGAAAAACCAACATTGCTGTAAAAGAAATGGCAACCAGATTAGTAATAAATAATAATAGTCCTCCAGTTGAAACTATAATTCCCTGGGTTAAATTAGTACTAATAGCAATGGCAAGACCGTGACCAACTACACATAAAGGAGGCATCAGAGCTACTGCAATTGCTACCCCAGGAATGCTATTAACAATTCCCTTCATAGGCTTACAAGTAGAAATAGAACCGATCGCTCCTGAAAACAACGCTACAACTAAGTCTAATAAATTGGGATTAGTCCTGCTGGCAATTTCAGATGTAACTTCCTTAAATGGCAACAAATAAACTAAAGTTGTTGCTAATAAAATAGATACAAATGCACTGAGTAATAAACTGATAATCGATCGAATAGCTAGGATAAAATCCCCACTTGCTAGAGATAACCCCATCGATAAAATTGGTGACATCAAAGGAGAAATCAACATAGCACCAATAATGACAGCAGGGCTATTTAAAGCTAAACCAAGGGTAGCAATACCGGCTGCAGATAATAACTCTAACCAATAATTCATTTTCAGAAGAGTAGCGCCTTGGGAAATATCCAAATATAGTGATTGTTTGTGTTCTTCACTTATTTCCATGTGGTCTGCTAACCAGTCTCGCCAATGTTTACCCTGTTTTTGCATCAATTTACCTCAATTCATGTTTTATTAGGACTTACGCTGAGGAAAATTTCTCTTCATCCCTCAATCCCTCCTCCCACAGTGGGGAGAAGGGAAGTAGATCAATTTTTTCTAGTCCCTCTCCCTTTTTGGGAGAGGGCTAGGGTGAGGGTTTCAGAAAAAGCAATGTAAATCCTATTTTATATTACTTGATTTTTCAGTATTTACCTAAAATAGAACTACTCAACAGTTAATGTTGATTTGGGAAAAGGAAGAAGTCCGATAAAAAATAAGTTTGTTCTCATTAACAGGACTTACGCTGAGGGAAAATTCCCCTCATCCTTCAATCCTTTCGCCCACAGCGGGGAGAAGGGAAGTAGATCAATTTTTTTGGGAGAGGGTTTCAGAAAAAGCAACGTTATTTTGTTAGACACCTATCGCGTTGAACCACGATAAATACGATCTTGTTGCTCTGGTGCGATCCAACTTCTCACGGGCAGTTCACAGATTGCAGGATCGGTGAAAGCAGGTAGAAATTGCCCCCGATCGGGGTTATAGATCAGGACATTGCCAGTTTCAATGTCATAAATCCAGCCGTAGAGATTTAGTTTGCCGGCTCTCAGTTTTTCCTGCACGATCGGGTAAGAACGCAGATTTTCTAACTGCGTCAAGACATTTTCTGCTACTGCTAATTCTACTAACTCTTCTTCATTACAAGTGGTGCATTTATCTTTAATAACGCGGCGGGTTTCTTCGGCGTGCAACAGCCATTCATAAACTAGGGGCATTTCTTTTTTCAGTTTTTCTAACTTGAAAAGACCCTTCATCGCACCACAATGGGTATGACCACAGACGATCACTTCATCTACTTCTAAGGCTTTAAGAGCATACTCGATCGTGGCTCCTTCCCCCCCCTTAGAATTGGAGTAGTGGGGGACAATATTGCCGGCATTGCGAATTACAAATAGTTCACCCAAATCGGCATCGACTAACATATTGGGGTCAATGCGGGAATCAGAACAGGTAATAAACAAAACCTTAGGGTGTTGCCCCTTTGCTAGTTGCTCAAACAGGTCTTGGTGGGTACAAAAATAACGATTGCGGAAGTCCCGCACTCCTTCGATCAGCTCTTGCATACAATACAATCTGGTGTTTAATTTTTTAGCTTACCATTATTTATTTATTGTCTATGACAGTTTTTTAGGGCTAATTTAGCACTGTGACTTAATTCCCAAATTGGGCTATCCAAGTACTTGTTTAATTCCCCGATCGCTCTGGGGTCTCCCAATTCACCTAAGCTAATTGCCGCCGCCGATCGGGATTTTTGAAATTGAGGCTGGGTGTTATGGAGTGCCTCGACTAAAATTGCATAGCTGGGGAGATAACGTAGCCAGCCTAACAGTTTGATCACATGATAATGGGCACCATAATCGCTTTTAGCTTCTCCTGCCATTTCCTGCATCAGCTTTGCAGGGGCGATTTCAGCATAGTGATTGATTATAGTTAGTGTGGCTAAATAGCATTTACCAAAATCTGTATCATAGAGGTCATGAATTAACCGATCGAGGGTCGGTATGGCGCTATAGCTATGAATTAGTTGCAGATCAGCGGGATAATCGATCAAGCATTTCTCTAGGTAGGGCTGGTAATAATTTAAGTCGAGGGATTTACTTGTTGCTAACAGTTTGATGCCCCTAATTCTAAAGACTAATGACACAGGTGCACGGGCAATAGCAGGGATGGCATCGCTAAATTGAGCATCAACTATGTCTTGAATGGCAAGACGACGCACCATCGGGTTTTTATGGCAAAGGAGGTGGACTACCCGATCGAAGCCAGAATAATCTTGACAGAGGTAGGCAATCCCACTGCGGGCGGCACTGGCGACAGCAGGATCGGGATGATCAATAAAGTCTTTCATTTTTGTTACCGCTGCTTTGTGCTCTAGTTTTCTGAGAGTCTGTAAAATAACGCGGTAGGATTGTTCTTCTCTACTTAAAAGATCGGTGATTTTATTTAAGATAAGGGGGTCTCTAACATCCATCTCCCCCATCGCCCAAACACAGTTTTCAATCAAATAACGATCGTCTTCTGTCAAACAAGCCACGATCGTTGGGATCGCTTCCGTTGCTCCTAATCTGCCCAAACTCTCTACCGCTTTGCGACGCACAATGCGATTATCCAGGTGAGCTTCTCGACAATTCACCGCTCTAATCAGGGCGGCGCGGGAGCGATCGGTATTAAAGTTAACTAGATGGGCAGCAGCAATGTAACGAATTTCGTCCGATTCCAACTTGTCAGAGGGAGTATCCAGGAGTTTGATTGCCTCCTCCTCTGTCATGTCATAGATATTGAGAAAACGGTTGTTCATTATAGTTTGTCTAACAGATTGCGAATGACAGACAAGTTGGCAGGATCGTTACTGTATAAGACAGATGCTCTTTCTAACATCTGTCTTGCTTCGCTTGTACGTTTTTGTTCTGCCAAAATTTGTCCTAGAGCTAAATAGGTGGCAGCATCATTGGGAAAACGCTCTAATAGTTGACGGTAGGCAACGATCGCCGCTGAGACGTAGTTGCGTTGCAAGTTTAATTGGGCAATTTTACGGTAGACTTCGGGGCTATTACTGACACGGGCAGCTTGGTTATAGGCTCTGATAGCTTCTTCCGTTTTGTCTTGAGCTTCCCAGAATTGCGCCATAGCTAAATTGGCAGCCGGATGGCGGGGGGCAATTTGCAAAGCCCGTTGATACTTCTCCTGGGCACTCTGGAGTTGATTCTCCTTGAGGGCAATATCCCCTAAAGCCACCCACAGGTCAGGATTGAGGGGGGCAATCCGATCGGCAGCTTGATAAACCGCTGTCGCCCCCTTAAAGTCCCCCGCCTGTTGCAGGGCATAGCCCAGGTTGAGATAGGTTTTCACATCTTTAGGGGCAAGGCGCAAAACTTGCCGATACATCTGCGCCGCCCCACCCCAATCCCCCTGACGGGACAAAATAAAGGCTAGCCCCCGGTAAGCATCGATGCTCTTGTTATCGAGCCTCAAGGCAGTGCGGTAGGCATCGGCAGCTTCGTCTAACTGACGATTCTGTCCCAGGGCAAACCCCAGAGCCAAGAAGGTAGAACTATTTTTGGGGTCGAGGCGAGCCGATTGTTGCAACACCCTGATAGCATCGGCATAATTCTGCTGTTGTGTGAATAGGAAACCGATGCTGGCTAAAATTTGCGCATTTTGGGGGTCTAAACTAGCCGCTTGCTGGTAGGAACTAATCGCTCCGGCAATGTTGCCCTGTTGCCATTGAGTCCTGCCCCTTTTGATCCACTCAATTGCCTGGGGGTTGGCAGATAAAAGAGGGACATAAAAGACAAAACTCAAACAAGCAACAAGGAATAAGCGCATAACTGTTTTATTATTTCAGTTGGACTATTCTAAACTAAAATGACCGATCGATCGGACAATGTTGATGCAGACAAGCATCTAACTGTTGGGCGTCAAACAGAATTGGTAAAAAATGAATACTCTTTATTTCGCGGAAGTAAAACAAAATTGGCACATAAGGGTAATAAATACGCCAGTATTGCCAATCTTTATAGGGGAATTGTCTAATTATTTTTTCGCCACGATAAACATGCAGAGCATCCTTAGTAAAAACCAGGCGGAGTGTAGATGCTTGATACAACAAAAATATACCAAACAAAGCCACAATTCCACTCAGCCAGGGCAGAATAAACCAGATAGGGATAGCTAAGCCTGCGATGGCAACAGGCAGACCATAACTAGGGGAAAGTTGGGTGATTTCGGAGGTAACCATAACAGTGAACAAGGGTATTATGGGAAACATGTTAATCTCTATTTCGGTCAACAACACAAGAATTTGGCAGTAATTTATGACTCTACGTTGGCGGCGGTTGGGCTTGACCTTGTTGTCTTTATTTCTAATTTCTTTGACCATTGTCACCCAGGCGGCAGGGGCAATCGGTTGGGCAGATCTTCTTCTGCGCGGTCTCCAAATTTATCAGATTGCTAATATTTCTACTAGGGATGAAATTGCCCTGGGACAACAGATCGATCGGGAAATTCGCGCCCAAGTGCAGATCAGCCGCAATGCGGCGGCAATTAACCTGGTGCAAACGATCGGTAAGGAGCTAGTGCCGGTTTCCGATCGTCCTGATTTGCCCTACACTTTCCAGGTAGTAGAAGACAAGGCGATCAATGCTTTTGCGACGATGGGGGGCTTTGTCTACATCAATACGGGCACGATCGCGGCGGCTGATAACCGTGCCCAGCTTGCCAGCGTCATCGCCCACGAGATGGGTCATATCAGCGGCAGACATAGCCTAGAACAAATGCGCCAGGCTGCCATTGCCCAAGGGATTGCCAGCTTAGTCGGTGCCGATCGGGATCGCTTGGTGCAAATCGGTACTAATATCGCCCTAACACTGCCTAATAGCCGCGAAGCAGAGTTTGACGCCGATCGGCGGGGGTTATTTAACCTGGTCAGGGCTGGTTATGCGCCCCAGGCAATGCCTCAGTTTATGCAGAAGTTAGCTAGCACATCAGGAGAAGTGCCCACCTTTTTGAGCACCCATCCCAACGTCACCGATCGGATTAACTATCTCAACAATCTCATCCAAGAAAACAATCTCCAGGGAAGCAAGGGCTTAGATGATAGTACCTATCAACAAACTTGGCAGAATTCCCAGCCAAGGGAAAGGCAGAGAGGCTCTACACTGAGAAGAATGCAGAATTAACGATCGAGCTATGATACGTCAAGGTTTTTGTGAAACGATCGGGAACACCCCTCTCATTGAAATACCCTCCCTATCAGCGGCAACAGGGAGCACAATTTTAGGCAAGGCGGAATTCCTCAATCCTGGCGGCAGTGTCAAAGACAGGGCTGCTCTATTTATGGTACTAGCCGCCGAAAAAGCCGGCATCCTCAAGCCCGGGGGCACGATCGTGGAAGGCACTGCCGGCAACACTGGTATTGGTCTTACCCTTGTCGCTAATGCGCGGGGCTACCGCTCCGTCATTGTCATGCCCAGCAATCAATCCCCCGAAAAAATCGACCTTTTGCGTACCCTGGGGGCAGAAGTAGAACTCACACCCCCGTCCCCTTTAGCAATCCCCAGAACTATTACCATGTGGCAAAACAACGGGCGCAGGAATTACCCCATGCCTTCTGGGCAAACCAGTTTGAAAATACTGCCAATGCCGATGCCCACTACCACACCACGGCAGTAGAAATTTGGCAACAGACTCAAGGACAAGTCGACGGCGTAGTCATGGCAGCGGGGACAGGGGGCACGATCGGGGGCGTAACCCAATATCTCAAAGAGCAAAATCCCCTGATTGCCACCTATTTAATTGACCCCCAGGGTTCCGGTTTGTATAGTTTTGTCACAACGGGGCAATTCAAAGCAGAAGGCAACTCTATCACCGAAGGCATCGGCATCAACCGCGAAACTGCTAACTTCCATCGCAGTCGATTAGATGGAGCTTTTCAGGGCACAGACCAAGAGGTGATCGAAATGGCGCACTATTTGCTAAAAAAAGAGGGTCTGTTTGTCGGCAGTTCCGCCGCTTTGAATGTAGTAGGAGCGATGCGCTTAGCAGAAAAACTAGGCAAAAACAAAACGATCGTGACCATTCTCTGTGACGGCGGCGGCAGGTATCAAAGTCGTATGTTTAATGACCAATGGTTAGCAGAAAAAGGACTAACCCCCCAAGCCAAGGGCTTAGAATTTCTGGATGGGTGATGTGGTAAATTAACCAAGGCTCTTAGGATAAAACATGAGGGAATTGATCTGGTTGGATTTTCGTCTTTCGATCGTGGTAGGAGTGGTAGCACCCCTGATACTCTTGGGCTGGGCATGGTTAAGTAAAAAATCTGCCATCTACAACATTTTAACTACCTACTGGAGTGTCAGCAGTTTGTTAGGCATAACCATCTTTTTATTGATCGGCAGTTTACCGATCGCCTTTTTAGTAGGTTGGTTAGCTCGTATAATTATCCCTCTGTCTTTATGGTGGTGGGAAGATTTGAATGAAGAACTGATGAAACAAAGAGGACTAATCCGATCGGTATTTTTACCATGGCGGTGGGGGATTAGCTTTTATTTTGCCGTCGGCACCCTATTAGGAACTTTCTTCTTACCCTGTGCTTTTACTCCTACCACAGAATTTGGGGCTAACTGTAAAGCTGTACTAGAAGTACCTTTATTATTCAAAGAGATCGTATTTTATTCCATTCCCATACCCAATCTGACAGCTTTTGGTATTGCCATGTTAGTTGTCTTTATGTTATTTTTCGCCTCCTACTTGATTTTTACTTTTCCTGAACAAGGTAGATTCTACAAACGCAAGGCTTCCAC
>PHFO01000079.1 GCA_002861535.1 Cyanobacteria bacterium M5B4
CAGGAAGGCAGACAAGAAGGTCTTCAGGAAGGCAGACAGGAAGGAATTGAGCTTGTCGCCAGAAATCTCCTCTCGATCGGCATGTCTCCTGAGCAAATTGCTACTGCCACAGGATTAGCGATCGAGCATATCCTAAAACTGACTACTAATTCTTAAGCCCCTTTAGTTATTGCTTGTTTTTGTATTTTGATGCCGTTCTTATGTTCTAGGCTTGAGATAGTTTGCCATTGTCTGCGCCATTATATCCGATACTTCTGCGCCTTGTTCTACTGCTTGCACTGCTTCTTCTTCCAATTTTTCTACAATAGCAGGGGGTAAATTGAGCAGTTTTAATAACTTTTGATAGGCAGAAGCCTCTTCCATATTAATGCGGGGTTCGTCGGGATTGCGGGTGCTACAATAAATTACTTCATAGCCCAGCTTTAGAACTAATTCTCGCTCTGCTTGGCTTTCTAGCTTAGGAATTAACTCGTCTAGGGGTAATTTTTGTTGGATGTATTCTTGTAGTTCTTCTACTAATTGTTCGCGGTGAGATGGAGAAACAGCAAATAAATCACTCAACCTGGTCAACAATAAGCTAATTTCTTTCGGCTCTAGTTGCCCATCAGCCCATGCCATAGAAGCAGCGATGCGTAATAGGTTCATTTGCTGGGGGGTAATGGAAGGTGGGGGTGCTGAAGTCATACTCTTTTCCCAAATTTATGCTTATGGTGCCGTGAATTTGTCCCCGATCGGCGAAAATTTACAAAATTCAACATATAAATCTAATTTCGGCTCCAAGCCAGTATATTTTAGACAACTCATTCCTCTGAGGTAGAAGCGGGGTGATCGAAATGGACAATTCGGAACTCCTGGTCTACTGCTGTCACTGGAGATGCACCCCCTCCCCTGGTGGTGGCAGCGGAAAAAGCTGGCATTCATGTCAAAATTTGACTTCGGCAAGAAATAAGATTAAGTTTCGTTATATTATTGCCAAGGGCTAAGGAGTAAGTTATGGCAACAATCAATCAGCAGGAAATTTTGGCGAGCATTAAGTTGTTGGTGTGCATGGCAAAGGCGGACGGTAAGCTCCTAGAAGAGGAACGCCAGGGGCTAATTGAGTCCTTGGCTAGCTTATCGTTGCCGGAGGGAGTCACGATCGATTCTCTGTTATCAGAAGACATCAACTTGGAGGAAATTATTCCGCAAATTACCAGCGCAACAGCGCGGGAATCTACTTACCAAGCTGCCTATCTCATGGCTCATATTGACGGCAATTGCTCGGAGGAGGAACAACAAATCCTCGATCGTCTTGCTACTGCCTTTGCTGGCTTTCAACCCTTTGGTCATGAAACTTGGTTGCAGAATTTAGAGAGTAAGGCAGAGCGATCGAGTTTGGCTAGTCAGATGTCCCAAATCTCTGACAGCAACCAAAGGAGTTTAGAAGTGGAGCAGGTGATCGCGGATGCCTGCTTTTTTAATGCTGTGTTTGGGGCTTTTCCCTTTCCTGGGCTGGCAATTTTGTTAGACTTGATCATCTACTGGAATCAGCTTACTCTAGTGCAAACGATCGGGGAACGGTGGGGCTACACTGCGCAAAATGAAGACCTCAAAAAAGCCCTATTTGGCAGCTTGGCTGTGACGGGTGCCAGAATTGCCTTCAGTAATTTAACCAAGATGATCCCCGTGGTGGGTATGGTAGCGGGGGCGGCTTCTGCCTATGCTACAACCTGGGCGATCGGCAAGGTGGCTAATCAATACTATGCCGAAGGGGGCAAAATGGATCAGTTTAAGCTCCAGGAGGCGTTTAGGTTAGCGAAACAGGAAGGGGAGGCTCTTTACAAACAACATGCCGATGCCATTGCCGCCCGCCGTCAGAGTCTGGAACCGAAGTTGGCAGAAATCACCGCGGCATTCCGATCGGGTAAAATTAGCCCTGAAGATTACCAACAGCAAGTAAAAGCCCTCAGTGAGAATAAATAATTGACCTCTAGAGATGGTAAAATCTTGCCTGTTCCTTAAACTGTAGTCCTATGATTCCTGCTGATGCTCGCTCCCGAGTTAGTCAATTCATGCAACAATTTCAAGACCAAATTTGTGCTGGGCTAGAGCAACTGGACGGGGGGGGCAAGTTCCGCGAAGATAGCTGGGAGCGCCCGGAGGGGGGCGGCGGACGCTCGCGCGTCATGACGGAAGGGAAGGTTTTGGAACGGGGCGGGGTTAACTTTTCGGAGGTGTTTGGCAGGGAATTACCCCCCAGTATTGTCAGTCAGCGCCCCGAAGCTAAGGGGTACGAATTTTACGCCACAGGGACATCGATGGTGCTCCACCCCCGCAATCCCTATGTGCCTACTGTACATTTGAATTATCGCTATTTTGAAGCGGGACCAGTGTGGTGGTTCGGCGGCGGTTTAGACCTCACGCCCTACTACGGTTTTAAGGAGGATGCCCAGCATTTACACCAACAACTCAAGGATGCCTGTGATCGCCATAATCCCCATTATTATGCTGTGTTTAAGCCCTGGTGTGATGAATATTTCTTTTTGAAACACCGCCAAGAGATGCGGGGCGTGGGCGGGGTTTTCTTCGATTATCAGGATGGTAGGGGGAAGCTCTACCGCGGCGGCTTGGAGCAGGAAGCCTTTAGGGTGAGTGAAGCGATCGGGGAAATTCCCGAGCGATCGTGGGAGGAACTGTTTGCCTTTGTGCAGGACTGCGCGGGGACGTTTTTACCCTCCTATGTACCGATTGTGGAGCGCCGCCAGGGCATGGCTTGGGGCGATCGGGAGCGGCAGTGGCAGCTCTATCGGCGCGGGCGCTATGTGGAATTTAATTTGGTCTATGACCGCGGTACTATTTTTGGTCTGCAGACCAACGGGCGTACGGAGTCAATTTTGATGTCTTTGCCCCCCCTAGTACGCTGGGAATATGACTACCATCCTGAACCAAATACCCCAGAGGCAGAATTAGTAGAATTTTTCATCAAACCCCAGACCTGGGCGTAATGACGGCAGACCAACTCCGATCGACGCTAGTAAACAAGTGGGGCTACTCCTACGATGTGCAACTAAGGCGGATCGGGGGCAAAATTTATCTGCAAATTATGTGGCGCTATCTGGAGCAGGCTTCCTTCCCCTTGTCTGAGGCAGAATATCTTGCCCATCTCACCACGATCGTGGCATACCTCAACGATTGGCAGGTGACAGAGCAAGTATTGGAGGCAATCCAAACCAATCGCAGTAAACCCAGGCTAGGCAAGGCGATCGCCATTCCCCTCCAATTGCCCCAGGGCAGAGAAGTAGAATGGTTGTTATCTTAAGACTGGGGTGGCTAGATTTTTCCCCTTGCAGGGTTTATTGTGGAAGAGTAGGGGCGTAACAACGGAAAATTACTAGGATGGGGGAAACAGGTTCCAACTATTGGGATCGGCAGTTGGTCAGCCTGGGGCGTGCCGTGTACGCCTTGCGGGAGGGAACCAGCGAAGAAGCGCTGATTAGTGCTACCCTCGCCTACCTTAAGGAGTCCTTTGAGTATCGTTTAATTTGGATTGCTACCTTCGACAGCGATAACCATACTTTGGTGGGGAAGGGGGGCGTTACCCCAGCGGGAGATATTAAATTTTTATGGGAAAGATTTCCCCTCCAGCCCGGCGATTTGTTAGACACTGTAGTTGTGCAACGCAAGCCCTTGCCAATTCCCGACCTGCGCCAAGAAATTCGCAGTGGGGAATGGATGAAACTCGCCCAGCGCTTTGAAGTGCAGGGGACAATTGTCTATCCGATTTTTTATCGCAAAGCCACGATCGGGCTGGCAATTTTGGGTTCCCACCACTGGAATGTCTCCCCTAGAGCGGATGAGAAGGCGAAATTATCCATCCTGTTTGGTACCCTGGCTGCCAGTTTAAGCCGCATTGAGTTGGAGCAGCAGCAACAAAAGCGGGCGGAAGACCCACTGCTGAACTGCCTCGATCGGTTTCATAGTTTAGAGCAGTTACAAAAGCGGCTAGAAGCGGTAGTAGAAGAAACGCAAAAGTTTTTGACCCCCAGCCGTACCTGCCTCTACTGGTACGATCGGGGGCAACGCTTGTTTGTACGCCGCCTCAGCAATCGCCTCAAAGCCCCCGGCAAGAAGTCGGACAACCACACGATCGCGCCCCAGGGTTCTCCCGCCTTCTACCAGGCTCTGAGTACCAATCAGTTGGTTGCTATTGCCAATACCAAGACTACCCGATCGGATTTGAATCTGGTTAATCTGCGGGTTTTTAATAACCCCAATTTAGGAGCGCTGATGGCAGCCCCCATCAGCCTCGACAGGGAGTTGGTCGGTTTTTTGTTGCTAGAAAATGACCAGCCCCGCATCTGGACAGAGGCAGAAAAACGCTACTTAAAGGGCATCACCCAGCTAGTCTCCCTGATTTTGCCCCTAGAAGAAATGGAAACGAAACTAGAGCAGAGCGCTCTGGATCAAACCCTGACCGCGGGGATCGCCCAGGCAATATATTCGGAAGCGGATTTGCAGGCTACCCTGGAAACTGCCGCCAGCCAGCTTTGTCAACGCCTGCAGGTGGAACGCTTTTGGCTGGCCGCCCTAAACGCCGATCGGGGTAACTTTGAGATTTATTATCAATACTACCCTAAAAATTTGCGCCCCCTCCCCTCCAGTTTAGGAGAGCTCTCCGCTGTGGATTCCCAGTTATTGGAACAATCCCCAGAAGCCGTATCGGTAGAAAATCTGGAATATGACCTCAAATTCCTGTCCTGGCGGGCAGTTTTGGGTACCTTTGGCATCAAGAGCCTACTGCTCAATAGTACGCGCAAACGCAAAGCCAAGTTAGAGGGGGTCGTAGTTGTGGGGCACAATGAACCCCGTTCCTGGTCGCACCTCGATCGGGAATTATTGCGGGCAGTGTCCCAGCAGTTGGGGGTAGTGCTACAACAGTGGCAGATTCAGCAACGGGCAGAGGAGAGGGAACGGCTACAAAAAGCAATTAAGCTGGGGCTATTGGCTCTCCAGGAATGTAGCACAGTCGAGTCATTACACCGTACCGCTGTGCAAGAGGTAGTCAAAGTAACGGCAGCCCCTCTGGCAGTTTTGTTGACTTGGTTGCCGGGGCGATCGGGGGGACATATCGCGGCTACTTTTACCACCCAGGATGCCTTCAAACTCAATCAAACGGAGACCATGCTCTCTATTGATAGTGACCCCCTCGTGCAGTGGTGCCTACAGACTGATGGCGTTTTGACCCTCAGTGTCCATGACCTGCCGGAAGTGACCAGGCAGTGGCTCAATGCTCCAGGGATTGGTCAAATTGCTGCTTTGGCGCTCCATACCGCGCCGGAATTTACACCAACGGGGCTGATTTTGGCAGCCGATCGGGTCAATCGTCATTGGGAAGAAGACTCCCTCCAAGCCCTGGCAATCATAGTGAACCAGTTGGCTTGGGCGCGCCGGAATCTGGTCATCGTGCAGGATTTAATAGGGCAAAAGCAAGAATTGGAACGCCTCAACTGGTATAAAACCCGCCGCTTGGAGGAGGTAAACCGATCGGTGTCAAGTACTATCCAGCGCCTCAATCCCAAGGAAAATGAATCGGAAGCGGGACTAGTTTCCAGACTGCAACAGGGCAGCAAACAACTCCAGACTGCCATTGCTCCTCTGGCAACCTTGCCCCAAGAAAGTTGGCGGTTGCGTAGTGCCTACGACACCACTCCCCTGTCGGGTTTATTAAAGCGGGCTTTGGAGCGCATCGAGCCGATCGTCCATCAAAAACAGCTGTGGACTCAAGTGCACAATCAAATCAATGTCACGATCGCGGGCGACATTGCCAAAATCGAAATGGTACTACACGAGTTGTTACTATTTGCCTGCACCCGATCGGAGGAAGGAGAACGGATTGATATTTGGTGCCGTGAGGTAGACGAACGAGCGGTGGAATTAGCGATCACAGACTACGGCGAAATTGACCCCAATTTACTGCAAGAACTGCAAGAGGGGCGCAGTCCCGACCTATTGGTACCCTCCCTGCTGGATCAATATCCAGGCTTACATCTACACATTTGTCAGCAATTGATGGCAGCAGCGGGCGGGGAAGTAGCTCTCTATGCCCTTGAAGACCACCGTATCTTAAGTCGTCTAGTATTACCGATCGGGTAGACGCCTGATTGCCCCGTGACATTACCACTGATGAGAGGAGTATCTTAAGTCGAAAACCCTCACCCAGAGGGAGAGGAGAATTTTTCCTCAGCGTAAGTCCTGCGGATTGAGGGAAATTTACTTGGCGGAATTCCTGTAGTAACCTTAGGACTAGGAAGCGAAGGGAAAGCACAATGAGAAATATTCCAACAGGATGGTTAGTATTAGTTTCCTTGGCAATGATCACGATCGGGTACATCGCCATCGGTTTCAATCTATCAGAATTGCTTCGGCGCAGTGCATTTATAGATTCAAGTCTGTTAATTCTAGTTTGTGTGGGCACTCTTTTAGCTTTAGTCAGAGGCATTGGTAACTTATTTCCAGCTATTGTAGTGAATGCCCAGATATTTTATCGTCAGGGATTGATGGCGTTAACTCTGTCGGCAATTTTAACCAGCATAATTTTAGCAATCGGTTGGGGAAGGACTGACAGCGATTCCAAAGCAGACAATAAACAACTATTAGCCTATGAATTGTTGGGGGGGATATGTATCGCAGCATTCGGTTATTTTGCTTTCAAGGGATTGCAGAATGTTCTATCAGTTAAACTACTGCCGATCGGGGCGGGATTATTAGGAGGGTTTTTAAGTATTTTCTCGGAACTATCTAATTGTTTAGGGATAAAACAAAAACAACTAAGCAAAGTATTAAGCATCTTAGCTATCGCTGGTATAACGATCGGGTTAGCTATTAGTAGGCTTTCTCCCCAGACAGCAACCCCTGGTTGATCTCCCGGATGCGCAATTAGATATTCAAATATAAATTTGATAGGAGCACCCGGAGGTACTCCCAAATGAACAAACAATAATATAAAGACGGTCTTAAATCACAACACTAATAGGTTAGTGCCATGCTTCGGGTGGTTTCCGCACCCAAATAAACGCGGATGCTCAAGAAGTCAGTGGGGCAGGCAGTTTCGCAACGCTTGCAACCAATGCAATCTTCAGTACGGGGGGAAGAAGCGATTTGACCCGCTTTACAACCATCCCAGGGCACCATTTCCAACACATCACAGGGACAAGCACGGACACATTGGGTGCATCCAATGCAGGTATCGTAGATTTTTACAGCATGAGACATTAAAATTATGCTCCTCTAAAAGCAGATAATTATTCCAAAGTCTACCCTAGAGCTTTTGCTTAAAGATTAAGTATTTACAATAACTTAAAACAATTTAATATTTGAGGTAGTTACACTACTTTGGGTCAAAAATATGCGTAAACAAGAATCCCATTCTGAAACTCCTCCTGTGGGCTATCTAGATTACTTACAATGGCACCAGGGCAAGACTTCGCGGTGGTCATGGTTAGCAATTCGCAGTAATTTAGAAACGGTAGAGGGTTTTATCGGGGTTTGGGATGGACGATCGGGGAAAGAGCACTGAAACTAGACCAAGCCCCAGAGGTAATAACGCCAGTCTATGCCCTGCTCCAGCCCGTAGGCGTGGTGTATGAGTGGATTCTTGTCACCTATCCCTGGGGAAAAACCGATCGGGACGAGATCGCTACCCAGGCAAAACTGGCGGCTAAGCAATTAACAACTAAAACATTCTGGACAACCACGATCGATAATGAGATTACCTATGAACTATTAGACTGGGGCGATCGGGCAGAATATGCCCAGTTGAGTAATACTTTTACCTTCGAGTCGCAGCTACGCAATCAGCCCGGGGAGAACTTCTTAGACGGGGAATTGATCGAGGGCTTCCCTAAGTTTCAGTTTCTAATTGATGAAATTTTGGTAGATTTGTTTATCTATCTTTTGCCCTGCATTGTGGTTAAAACTGATACTGGTTTTGGTTACTGGGAATCTCCTGATACCAGAGTTATGCTAGCCCAAGCTAAGGTGATACATCCTCCTGCTAACTAACCTGTGTGCGACAAAAATCTGAGTTATTGCAGGACTTACGCTGAGGAAAAATTCCCTCATCCCTCAATCCCTTCTCCTACAGGGGGAAAGTAGATCAATTTTTGGGTGAGGGTTTCCGAAAAAGCAACGTAAGTCTTGATGACTATCGCTGTCTCAAACCTCAAATCCTATCGATCGGGACTGAAACTTTCCGGTTTATCGCTTACTTAAAATTGTCCAAATCACGATCGGTGCGCCCAAAAGGGAACTAATTGAGGGATGAGGGGAATTTTTTCTCAGCGTAAGTCCTGCCATTAGATATGTTTGTGCCAATGTCTAAGTCACCTCAAACAATGGTTTAATAAATGTGATTTTCAATTGTTGGTGGCAATATGACTAATAGTTTTCTACCGACTATAGGAAGTGTGGTCGAATGTCGCGATCGCACTTGGGTTGTTTTGCCCTCAGATAATGCTGATGTAATCAGATTGCGCCCCTTGAGCGGCAATGAACATGAGATATGTGGCATTTTTACAAAACTAGGATTAGAACCGATCACTTCAGCAGAGTTTCCTCAGCCTGTTCCAGAGGCAGTGCAAGACCATAAGGCAGCGCTTTTATTACTAGATGCCGCTAGGCTTAGTTTGCGCAATGGGGCAGGACCTTTTCGGAGTTTAGGCAGATTATCAGTATATCCCCGTCCTTATCAGATAGTTCCATTATTAATGGCTTTGCGTCTAGAAACAGTGCGCTTACTAATTGCCGATGATGTGGGAATTGGTAAAACCATTGAGGCAGGATTGATCGCCAGAGAAATGCTCGATCGCCAGGAGATTAAACGGATTGGGGTTTTGTGTCCACCGCACTTGTGCGACCAGTGGCAAAAGGAGTTGCGGGAAAAATTTCATATTGAAGCAGTAGTTATTCGTTCGGGAACTGTGGGCAAATTAGAGCGATCGCTTCCTGGCGGAGATCATCATATTTTTAGTTACTATGCCCACATAATCGTTAGTCTGGACTATGCCAAATCTGACAAACGACGCGCCAGTTTCCTTGCCCATTGTCCCGATTTAGTAATTGTAGATGAAGTCCATACCTGTGCCCGTCCTAGTGGTCAGAGTGTTTCACAGCAGCAGCGGCATCAGCTAGTAAATGAAATTGCAGAAAATCAAAATCAACATTTAATTTTGCTATCAGCTACACCCCACAGCGGAATTGAAGAATCATTCTTATCGATCTTAGGCTTAATTAAACCAGAATTTGCAACGATGAATTTGGAGAGTCTCTCCAAGCAAGAACGAACTAAACTAGCTAATCATTTTATCCAACGCCGTCGGGCTGATGTGAAAAAGTGGCTAGGGAATGAGACTCCATTTCCAGAAAGATTATCTACCGAGATTAGTTACAAACTGACCAAAGAATATCGCGATTTATTTAATCAGGTTTATGATTTTGCGCGGGGTTTGGTTAGGGGGGTTACTGATGATATGTCCTATGCCCAAAAGCGGGGGCGTTATTGGGCGGCGCTGGCGTTAATTCGTTGTGTGATGTCATCCCCTGCTGCTGCGGTGGCGACCTTGAATAAGCAAGTAGAAAAGCGGGAAGTGGTGGAGCAGTTAGAGGAAGAAGCGATCGATGAAGATTTAATGGCTTCTTATGTCTATGATCCCACTGAACAGGAGCAGTCTGCCGATGCTCAGCCCACCTTAGCGATCGAGCAGAGAGACAGGAATTCCTTGCAAGATGGGTCGCACCGTCGTAAGTTCAAAGCCTTTGTGCAATCTGCCCAAAACCTCTACGGCGCAAAGGATGCCAAACTACAACAGGCGATCGCCACCGTGACTGCGCTTCTCAATGAAGGACATCAACCGATTATCTGGTGTCGGTATATTGCCACGGCGCAGTACGTTGCCAAGTATTTAGGAGATGCACTCAAAGAAAAACTAGGCAAAAAAAGCGATCGCTTGCGGGTCTTGGCAATTACAGGTGAACAATCAGAGGATGAACGAGAGATATTTCTACAGGAACTAGGAAGTTATGAACAAAGGGTACTGGTGGCGACCGACTGCCTCAGTGAAGGGGTGAACTTACAAGAGTACTTTTCTGCAGTGTTGCACTACGACTTGCCTTGGAACCCTAACCGCCTAGAACAGCGGGAGGGCAGGGTCGATCGCTATGGGCAAAAAGCATCCCAAGTCAAATGTGCCTTACTCTGTGGACAGGACAACCCCATCGATGATGTGGTCTTAAAAATATTGATTCGCAAAGCAGTCAAAATCCATCGCTCCTTGGGGATTACTGTGCCTGTGCCGATAGACAATGCCGATATTACCGAGAGAATTTTTAACTCCTTATTTGAATACGAAGCCGCAGGTGTACAACTTTCTATTTTTGAATCTGGCTCCCAGTTGGCGTTATTAGATGCCGAAATGAATCGCATTTGGCAACAAGCCGAAGAAAAAGTTAGCCGTACAAGGTTTGCTCAGATGACAATTACTTCTGAAGATGTGCAGCAAGAATTAATTGAGTCTGATCGTGTGTTGGGAAGTGCTAAAGAAATTGAGCGCTTTGTGCGATCGGCTTGTGGAAGAATGCATGCCGCTCTAATTCCCAAAACCATCCAAAAACATCCCTGCTGGCTACTGCCCCATATTCCAGAAGCCCTCAAAAATTCTGTAGGTGAATCAAGAAATTTAACTATTTCTTTTGTGAGTCCGACTCCTGTGGGAGTGGAATTTATTGGGCGCAATCATCCCCTAGTGGAAGGATTAGCGCGGTACATTTTGGAGGATGTTTTAAGTAATACCAAGAATCCGATCGCTGCCCGTTGTGGCTTTACGATTACTGATGCTGTGACCAAACGCACAACCTTACTGCTTTTACGCTTGCGTCATCTGCTGGATAGTCCTCAGCACCATAGTTTGCTTTCTGAAGAATGCCTAGTAGTTGGGTTTACAGGTGCACCATCCGAGGCAATTTGGCTAGAACAAAGGGAGGTATTACGCTTGATTGAAGAAGCTCAACCAGTAGCCAATCCACCCAGTTTGGCCATTGTGCAGTTAGAAATTCGTGATCTACTAAAAAGCATGGAAGATTTGAGAGAAGATTTAGAACTAATTGCTAAAAAACGATCGCAAGATTTAACTCAATCTCATCGTAGAGTGAGAGCAATTACAAGGGAGGGACAGGTGAAGGTTGAGGCACAATTGCCAATGGATTTGCTGGGTGTCTATGTGCTGAAACCAAAATAAACCCTCACCCCTCTCCCATTAAGGGGGGACAGGAAAAATTCAAATAGTGTAAATGCTAAACTCTTCAGTTAATTACAATGCAAAGATAAAGCTATGTTAGCCAATGCAGCACTTACGCTGAGGAAAAACTCCCCTCTTTCACCTGATTGTTGACTAACCAATATGACGACAAACCAAAATACAAAAAACAACACAAGTTTGCACATTGAAGGCAACTTAATTTCGGGGGATTATCTTGCAGATTTAATTACAGGTAGCGTTAAGGGTCAAGCCCCCAAAGACTTTGACTTATCGCGAACGGATAAGCTGGCAGATGAGATTGCTATGGTTTGGGGCGAGGCAAAAAGATTATGGGCAAATTTTAGGCAAATTAGGAGTGAACTAGAAGCATCATCACCAGGGGTCAGTGAAACTCGTAAATTTTGGGTAGTGCCGTTACTTGAATATTTGGGTTATCAACCTGTCTATAAAGGGGAAGCAGAAATAGTTGATGGTCAAACTTTTGCGATTTCCCATCGAGCAGGAATCCCCCTCTCCCAAAACTCGCCCTCATCCTCCAGCCCCCTCTCTCAAAACCCCCCAAGCTATGACAATAGCTTAC
>PHFO01000080.1 GCA_002861535.1 Cyanobacteria bacterium M5B4
CCTTCTCCCCCCTGTGGGAGAAGGATTGAGGATAGGGAAATTTTTCCTTAGAGTAAGTCCTGTTCAAATTTATTTCAAGACTTATGGACACGATCGACGATGGCAATTTCTGCCATCTGGGCAACCTCCTCATTTTTTCGGAAACCGATCGATTAGAAATCTACTAATGACAAACTTTGGGAATGGTGGTCATTCTACAGCGACTACTAATTACTTCCACGATCGCTTTTTTCGTTGTTTCTTGAAACTCTCTGACATTGACCTGACTTAAAACTGCTATAGCCACGCCTAACATTGCTATTTGCAAACTAAAGACAAAAATATAAGCCACTAGGGGGGAAGGAGAGAGCATTCTGCCGCTATCGAGGGCAATTCCCCCCAACAGCGTAGCCAATCCCCGCGCCACTGCCTGAGCTAGTCCCCATGCTCCAATAAAGGTGCCTGCCGTAGCGGCTAGGGTGAGGTCTAACATCAAACTAATAGCGCCCGTGGTAGTAATACCAGAAGCTAAACCGAATAAAAAGACGACTCCTTGTAAATAATTGACATTAGCCGTGCCGCCGACCACCATCAACAAAAGCAAGGCAACAATTGCACTACTACAGCCGAGGCGCGCCGTATTTTGTTTGCCAATTTTAGGGGCGATCAAAAAACCACTAAGACTGATACCTAAGAGGGTGCCAATGCCGTAGGGAGCGTTTAATTTGGTAGTCTGGGCAATACTCATAGCGAATATCTCGCCGCCGTAGGGTTCCAACACCGCGTCTTGCATGAATAGACCAAGGGTCATACATAAAAGAAAGATGAAAAACTTGGCTGTTTGTCGACTAGCTGTTAAAACCTTTATGGCTCTGGCTAAACCAATTAGCTCTTCCTCCTGATCGTTGCGCTGGCTAAACCGTGAATACTTAGATTCAATACCCCAGGTGGCAATGAAACTTAACCCCACTACAATGCTAGGAATAAGGATAAAAATTTGATTCACCGATCTCTGTAGGCTTTCTGCCTGAAGGGGATTGCTAAAAATACTGATTATTTCTGGGGTGGATTCAGAGGGCGTACCAATAATTTTACTGACAGTAATGGCACCGATGACAATTCCTACCATCAGTAAAGACCACACTACACCGACTAACTGTGATCGTTCTTCTGCCTCAGTGACATCGACCAACAAGGCAGCAAAGGGAGTAGAACTCATGCTCAAGGTCAAACCGTAACAAGCGAAAATTAGTCCCAACAAAGCTAACCAACCGATCGTGATGCCATCCCAACCCGATCGGTAGAAACTCTCTCCCAGCCGCCACATCACCTGGACTGCTAGCCAGGCGCAAAAGGTGAATCCAAGAGAACCGAGCCAAATGTAGCCGCTACGGTGATGCCCCCACAACTTTTTGGTATCAGACAACTGCCCAAACCAGACCCGCGATGGTGCCACAAATAGAGGGATGGCAATCAAACCGGCAGCGATCGTGGAAGGGATCGCTAACTCGTTAATCATCACCCGATTGAGTAAGCCCAGAGTAAGGAGGGACATGATTCCCAACCCCAATTGAAACAAGCCCAGGCGAAACATTTGCAATGTAGGGATTTTGCTTGGCATCGGTCGCTCTCAATTTGTGCCTATCAGGACTTACGTTGCTCTTCTGAAACCCTCACCCTAGCCCTCTCCCAAAAAGGGAGAGGGTACTTCCCTTCTCCCACAGCGGGAGAAGGATTGAGGGGCAATTTTGCTTGGCGTAAGTCCTAACTATTATACCTGGGACTTTCCCTGGGGAGAAGGTGCCATAGCTGCTGTTAAATTCTAGGAACTTAAAAATTTGTATAGCAGATTACAAAAGATCGTCCCAGGGATCACTAGGATAAGCCAATGCAATATAAAGGAAACTTAATTTATTCATGGCAAAGACCCCTGATGACATTCTGCGGATGATTCGTGACCAGGATATCCAAATGATCGATCTTAAGTTTATCGATTTACCTGGTATCTGGCAGCACTTTACCTGTTATTACAATCAGTTGGATGAGTCTTCTTTTACAGAAGGTGTACCCTTTGATGGCTCTAGTATCAGAGGTTGGAAGACGATCAATGAATCGGATATGGCAATGGTGCCCGATCCCAATACTGCCTGGATTGATCCCTTTATGGAGGTTCCTACCCTCAGCATGATCTGTAGTATCAATGACCCCCTTAGTGGTCTGACCTACGATCGTTGCCCCCGTGGCATTGCCAAAAAAGCGATCGAGTTTCTCCGATCCACTGGTATTGGCGATGAAGCGTTTTTTGGTCCAGAGGCGGAATTTTATATTTTTGACAGTGTTACCTACGAACAGGGGATGAACTTCGGTCACTATGAAGTTGATTCGGCAGAAGGGGTATGGAATACAGGTAGGAAAGAAGCAAACGGCAACTTGGGTTACAAGATTCGCAATAAGCAGGGTTATTTTCCTGTTTCTCCCTCTGACATCTATCAGGATTTGCGCACAGAGATGTTATTGACTATGGAGAAGTGCGGACTGCCGATCGAGAAGCATCACCACGAAGTGGGCACAGGGGGACAGGCAGAGCTAGGATTTCGCTTTGCCTCTTTAGTGGAAGCTGCTGACTATTTGATGACTTACAAATATGTGATCAAGAATGTGGCGAAGAAGCACGGCAAGACCGTTACCTTTATGCCCAAGCCCCTCTTCGGGGACAACGGTTCAGGGATGCACACCCACCAGTCGATTTGGAAAAATGGTCAGCCCACTTTCTTCGGCGATGGCTATGCCAATTTAAGTCAAACTGCTCTCCATTACATCGGTGGTTTATTGCAACACGCCCCTGCCCTGCTGGCTATCACTAACCCTACAACTAATTCCTACAAGCGTCTGGTTCCTGGCTACGAAGCTCCGGTCAACCTTGCCTACTCCCAGGGCAACCGATCGGCATCGATTCGCATTCCTCTGACTGGTTCTAATCCCAAGGCGAAGCGCTTAGAATTCCGCTGTCCTGATGCTACTGCCAACCCCTATCTCGCTTTTGCGGCGATGTTGATGGCGGGCATTGATGGCATTAAAAACCAGATTGATCCTGGTTCGCCTATGGACAAAGACATTTACTCCCTGTCGCCGGAAGAACTAGCTCAAGTTCCCTCTACTCCTGGTTCTTTAGTCGAAGCGCTAGAAAATCTGGAAAAGGATCATCAATTTCTTTTGCACGGCGGTGTCTTCTCTGAGGATTTACTCAAGACTTGGATTTCTTACAAGCTCGATGTAGAAGTAATTCCTGTGAGCATTCGTCCCCATCCCTACGAGTTTGCTCTTTATTACGATTGTTAACCCGATCGGTTTTTGTTGATGTCCGTCTAAGCAGTTAGGCGGGCTTTCTTTTAACAGCAAGCTGCTAGGGTCACTCCGATCCCTTTACCTTGGAGACTGGTACCAAACTCTTGGGAACTGCCCGACAAGGATACGGGCAATTGTTAACAGATGAATTTGCTTAGAAAGACATATTCATTTCCCTTTGTTTGTTAATCAAATTAGCAATACTCCGTAAAACGCCATTGATAAAACGAAACCCATCTTCTGTACTGTAGCGTTTTGCTAGTTCCACGGCTTCGTTGATAGCTACCTGGGGGGGGACATCCAGGTGTTTCATTTCTGCTGTTGCCATCCGCAATAAACCTTGGTCGATCTGGGATAGGCGATTCATTTGCCAGCCATCTAAACAACTGTTTAACATTTCGTCCAAATCCGATCGGTAGAGGTGGATTGTCTTGAGAATAGAGACGGCGTATTCGCGGGTTTCTGCCTGGCGGGAAACTTGGATCAGTTCGGGAAAATCTAGGGCAACTCCTACGCGGTTAATAGCAGTTTCCGTCAGCCCGATCGCGGTTTGTACCATCGCCCGCGCTGATTCTAGGTCAGTGGCACGGAGTTCGCTAGACAGTAATTTTTCTTGCCCCCGTACCAGTTCCGCCGCCGCCGTTGTCAGCATTTCTTTTACTTCTTCCTGCAACGATCGGACGGTCGCTAGCACCATGTCATCCAGGGTCTTGGTCTCTAGGTTTTGGGGCTGGGAAGGAAGTTGGCTCATACTAAGGAGCGCTAATTCTCGAGAAAGACGGCGCGCTTGCATACAATTGTCAATGGTAAACTTGCTTATCCTACCAAGATTTAGGTGCTATGACTGAGATATTCCAAGCGACAATTCACCACCAGGGGCAGACTTATACTATTGATGTTCCCGCCGATCGGTCTTTGTTAGATGCTGCCCACGATCGGGGTTTAGATTTACCCTGTTCCTGCTATACGGGAGTTTGTACGACCTGCGCGGCTCAGTTAGTCCGGGGGGAGGTAGACCAAAGCCAGGGCATGGGTATGGGCGCAGAGTTGGATGCTAAGGGCTATATTTTGCTCTGTGTTGCTTGCCCCAGGTCTGACGTGGAAATTATCACGGAGAAGGAAGCTGAAGTTTACGCCCTCCGCTTTGGCAGAATCGAATGAGTTTTATTTACTTGTTCCGTCACGGTATCGCCCAGGATCGGGAAGCATTTGCCGACGATCGGCAACGTCCCCTGACCGCCCATGGTAAGGAGAAAACGAGGACAGTGGCGCAGGCTTTGCATAATTTAGGCTTAGAGGGCAATTTAATTCTCACTAGCCCCCTGTTGCGGGCACAACAAACGGCTGAGATTTTGGCGGATTGTTGTAATCACATCCCGATCGAGGTGGTCGATTGGTTGGCACCGGAGGGGAGTTTTGCTGAGTGGGAAACTTGGTTCGATCGTCACAAACACTTAAATTCTCTCTTCTTAGTCGGACATGAACCCGATCTTTCGATGTGGGCAGAACTGATGACCTGGGGACAAGTCAGCGGCAATGTGCTGCTCAAAAAGGCGGGCATGATTGGCTTGATTTCTGACCCTGATAAGCCCCTTAAAGGTAACTGCATCATGTTTTTGTTGGTGCCGCCTAAAATTTTACAGGACTTACGCTGAGGGAAAATTCTCCTCATCCCCACAGAGGGGAGAAGGGAGTAGATCAATTTTTTAATGGGAGAGGGCTAGGGTGAGGGTTTCAGAAAAAACAACGTAAGTCCTGACTAAATTTAAACTGTCTGCTCGGTTATACTGCCGTCGGAGTGAATCCAGGCAATATGGGCGATTCCTTCACTCTGGGCATAGTTGAGTATTTCTTCTTCGCTGGCAAAGGCTAGGTGCATTTCTACCCGTTGGGGCAGGGTATCTTTGCGCAACCGATCGGCGTGGGCAAAGGCAACCCCTAAAACTGACCGATCGAGGGGGACTACTAACCAATCGGCGGCAGGAGTGCGCTGGGGCAAAATAGCCCCCAAACACTTGTGTAATGCCTCTATGTTCCAAGAAAAGCCCACACTGGGATAGGTCTTGCCCTTGGGGTGATAAATGCCCAAAAGCTGGTCGTAGCGCCCTCCCTGGCTGATAACCTCCTTGCCGCTCACCACTTCAAAGACAATGCCGGTGTAGTATTCAAAGTCTTGAATTAAACTCAGGTCCAGCACCACCCGATCGTTGCCGATCAATTCCACTAGGGATTTGAGGTAGTCTAACTTATCATTCAAATTGGCGATCCAGGGTAGGGCGTGGCACTTGGCGAAGACAGCGTTGGGTTTGCCGCGCAAGTCCATTAGTTGTAATGCCTGGGTTTTCGTTTCCTGGGGGATGTCTAACTGCTCTAACCCCACCCGATCGAGGCTGGTAATACAATTGCGGATTGGTTCGCGGAATTTGTAGGAAAAGGAATGGAGCAGGGCGTTAGTAAAACCTTCATCTCCTAAAATAATCTCGTAGTTTTTTAGTTCCAGACGTTCTAAACAATCCCGCAGCAACAGCAAAGTTTCCCCATCTGCGGCTAAGCCCTCTGCCCCTAGTAACTCCACGCCTGCTTGGTAGGTCTCCTTTTGCCCCTGAAAGTTACGAAAGATGCTGCCTAAGTAGTAGAGACGACGGGGTAAGGATTCCACATCAAGGCGGGCACTGTAGGCACGAGCAATAGAAGCAGTCATTTCGGGGCGTAGCCCCATCGCTTTGTAGTCCCCCGATCGGATTTGAATCACAGATTCGGGTTTGACCATCCCCCCCGCGCTCAAGACTTCCATACTCTCTAGCATCGGGGTAATCACACACTGGTAGCCCCATTGCTGGAAGGCAGTTTGCAGATTTTGTTCGATCCAGCGTTTTTGCACTACATCTAGGGGCAACAGGTCCCGTACACCCGTAGCTACAACCCGTTTGTCCATACTATTCCTCCAAAATCCAGGGGTCTTTCCCGATCGTGTCTTCTAAAACGCGGGGTTGACGTAACACTAGCATCAGTCTGCCCCACAGTTTAACTTTAGGCTCTGGGGGGACTTGCCGCAAATATAAACTATCGGCTTCGGCGACTAAAAAATAGCCGTCCCTGTCCCATTGGCGCTGGGCGCGATCGATCAGAAGGAGAATTTCTTCCCCCCGATCGGGGAAACTGCTGGGAATTTTCTGCCCACTGTAGGTAAACAAACTATCCGTATCGGCTAGGACAATAATGCCATCTTCGATGTCTTGGACTACTTTCCAGCCGGGGAGAGCGATCCAGGCTTGGTTGCCCTCATAGTGTACCAAGGCGAAGGGTTCGATCGGTGCAACGACAGGAATTTGAGACCAGTCTGTGGGAGAAAGGGGGGAATTTACCCGCCACGGGGAAAATGCGGGGGCAGTTGTTCATCGCTGTCGAGGCGGTAGAGGGGCAACCTGGGGGATAGGGGGTGGGGAGACGGGGGGCAGTAAGGAGCTGTTCGATTTGTTTACGGGCACTTTCAGAATGGGCATAGCGCAGTCCTCTACTAATCAATTGGGTGCGCTGGGCTAGATCGGGGATGGATTGACAGGCTTTGAATGCCTGGTAGGCGACTGCGTCTCCTGGGTGGTCAGTGAAGTGGGGGGGGAGGGGGATCGATAAGGGCAAATTCTTTCATCGCCTTAGCTAGCAGGCGGCTTTCTTCGGGGTTTAGTTGTAATTGCCAGATCAATTCGGCGGCTTTTACCCGATCGGCCTGGGGCAATATCCGCAGTTCGTAGAGGCTGGCACTGCCCTTTTGCATGAAAAATTGTAAAGCGCCCGCAGAGGCATCCCCGATCGTGTTAAACACCTGAGCTGCTCCGATCAGTTGATTTTGTTGCACCGGTTCCAAGCCTGTTTGTTCAAATATGACCTGGGGAGTCAGCCCAGATTTTTGTAGTTCCTGGCACCACTGCCCCCACTCGACCCAAGTTCCTTCCTTGCGCCGCAATTTACCGATCGGTTCTTCCATTTAGGTTAGTTGTGACATCCTGAAAATGATACACTTTATTCCCCCTGTTTTTGCTGTCAACCCCAAGAGATTTGCGCTACGATCGATGGAAATTGGAGTATGACATGGATATTTTGCGGGAACTATTTGCCTGTTTAGCGATTGCGTTGCCTGTCGGGGCAGAGACTTTTTTTACGAACCCGCCCCGGTTCCTCTCAGCAGAAACGACCTTTGAAGCTACGGGTTTCCCTAATCCCACCTATCTGTATTATGTCCAGATTCCTGATGGCATTGGCAGGGGCATTAAAACGATAGAGATTTTGCAAGAAGAAGGGAGCGAAGCAATTAGCTATAACCCAGCTCGGATTGCCATTAAAGAAGCAAACAATATCGCCTTTACTGTTAAATTAGAACCCAAGAAACTAGCGATCAATTTTGCCCAACCCCTGCAACAAAGTCAGACGATTACGATCGCTATTTCTCCCTATCACAATCCCTTATTAGACGGTATTTATCAGTTTCGCGTCAGCGCCCTGCCAGAGGGAGAAAACCCTAGAGAACAGTTTTTGGGCTATGCTCGCTTTAACTTCGATCGCCCCGACTCTTAGCTAAAAACCAAGCGGTCGTTCAGTGAGCAGATTCTCTAAGCCCCCTTGAGTAAGCGAATTTGCGCCACCACAAAAATTACCGGAATAATGCGGCTGTAGTTGGCAGCAATGCCGCGCCAGCCCAAGTCCACTAGAAATAGCCCCCACAAAGCCGGGCTAATCATACTAAATAGACCCCGCATCGCCCCGTAGCGCGCCGCAGCCACCGCCATGCCCCGTTTTGCCAATGCCGCCGTAAAATACGCCTGTAACCGATTAGCAAGGGCTAACCCCCCCGCCTTCAGCGCTTCCTGACTGACCTGGTAAGTAGCAAAATACCAAGCTACCCGCTTTGCCAACAAATGCAATACCACCGGTTTTACCATCGTCGTCAGAGCCAGAACCCCAGTGCCCTTGGCTAAAAGCTGGGCTAGATGACCATACCGATCGGGAATATCAGACTCTTTGATCGTCTTGACTAACTCCGCATCCAGTTGTCGCCGTTCCTGGGGGGGGAGCTTTGCCAACGATCGTTCTAGGAGTTGCAAATACAATTCCGACTCTAGTTGGGGCGTAGGCACAGAGCTACTACAGCGCATCTTGAGGTGCCAAAAAACCCGCTTGAGCACATCGCGGTACTCCAGCGCCTTAGTCTTACCCTTTAATACCGTCATGCCATCGGCAGCGAGGAACTGAAAGCGGTCAATAATTTTCGCAATGAGAGCTTCCCGATCGAGGCTCTGCACTGCAAAAACCGGAGGCAGAGTCAAATAATCTAAGGGATTTAAGCCCCGTTGGAACAAAATCTGGGCGATTTGGTAAAGTTCCTCCTCACTAGCGAGGTCGAGAGTTTCCCTAAATTCATTCATAGAATAAGGTTGTAGCTTACCCAATTGTAGCGCTAGTATTAAGGTTTAGTGAATTCCTCCCCTATGACCTTAGTTTTTAAGCTACGATCAAAAAGCCTAATTAAACCTCACAAATGTCAACGGAATACCTTCTACCAATCTTTTTGATGTTATCTGCCCTCTCTGTATTGGGTTGGAACTACTTTAGGGGGAGGCAACTAGGTAACCGGCTCCAGATATTAGTAATTTTGCTACCAGAAGTAATCTATTTAGGTCTGGCTCTGGGGGGTATTCATTTGAGTTTGGGACTGTTTTTATCTTTCTGCCTGATTGCGGTAGGGGTCTATATTTTATTGGGCAACAATCCTGTCATGCCCCCCGCCGCAGCTAAGCCAGAGCCGAAGCCAAGCCAGCCAAAGGCAGACCTGCAGCAACTCCAGGGCATTTTTGGCGTAGAAACTTTTTATGCCACTTCTTCCCAGCCTTTTCAGGGAGGGTTTATCTTTAAGGGGAATCTGCGATCGGAAGCCGATGTTGCCTACAGGGAACTGTCTCAAAATTTAACCCGCAAATTTGGCGATCGTTACGAGTTATTTTTAGTCTGTGGTCAGGAACGGAAACCCGTAGTTATTATTTTGCCGCCCCAGCCTGTTCCTATCACTCCCCTATGGCAGAAGTTGTTAGCTCTGGTCTTAGTAGTGACGGGAATTGCCACTTCAGCAGTTTTAGCTAGTCAATTCCTCCAGTTAGACCTAAGCAATCATCTGGGGGAGGTGTTGCCCTTTGCCCTGGGAGTAGTTGTGTTTTTGGGGCTACGGGAATATGCCCAGCGCTATGTTGCCCGCCAAGCAGGACTAACTTTGACTATGCCGTTCTTGCTACCTTCTTTGCAGTTGGGAGCCTTCGGTATGTTTAGCCGTGTGTTATCCCCCTTCCCCGATCGGCGATTGTTGTTTGATTTTGCTACTGCCCCTGCCCTGGTAGGCGTAGGTCTATCCACTTTTTTATTTATTACGGGCTTGGTTCTTACTCCCGGCATCGATCGGGGTATTGAGGTTCCTAGTCAAATTTTCCAGACTTCCGTTTTAGTGGGCACGATCGGTAAATTACTTTTAGGTAAATCCCTGGCGACCACTTTTATTACTCTCCATCCCCTGGTAATTTTTGGTTGGTTAGGTATGGTGATCACATCCCTCAATTTATTACCGGCAGGGCAATTAGAGGGGGGCAGAATTATCCAAGCCATGTATGGCAGACAGGTGGCAGGATGGGCAACTCTACTGACTTTAATCTTTTTGGGCTTGGGTTCGATTATCAATCCCCTCGCCCTTTATTGGGGTGGGATTATATTTTTATTATTACGGGATCAAGAACGTCCTATGCACAATGAACTGTCAGAATTAGATAACGATCGGGATGCTTTGGGTTTATTTTTGTTGTTTTGGATGGTGGTTACATTGTTGCCTATGAATACCAATATGGCTAACTATCTTGGCATTGGCAGCTAAGAAATTTAATAGGACTTACGCCAAGCAAAATTGCCTCTCCCTTTTGAGTGAGGGTTTCAGAAAAGCAGCGTAAGTCCTGACTTAAATCAGCTCGATCCTTACTGCCTAAATTCGGCAAAAATACGGTCGAGAATTTCTTGGGCACCCCTGGCTTTCAAATCACGGGCGAGTTCCATCCCGATCGCTTCCGGTTCGTTGATATGTCCCTGCCATTCTCCTTTGATCAGGGTCTTGCCGTCTAAACTTGCCACCATGCCCTTCAAGGTCAGTTGTTCTCCCTCAACTAGGGAATTGACCCCGATCGGTACCTGACAGCCTCCCTCTAACTCGCGCAAAAACGATCGTTCTGCCAGACAGCGCTGGGTGGTTGCAAAATCCACGATCGGTTGGAATAGGGGTAACACTGTCTCATCGCCTTCGCGGCACTCGATTCCCAATGCCCCCTGTCCTACAGCATGGAGGGAAATTTCCGGCGGTAAAATCTGTCCAATGCGGTCAGCAAAACCCAGGCGCTTTAGCCCCGCCGCTGCCAAAATCAAGCCGTCGTAATCGCCACTATCCAGCTTGGCTAAACGAGTATTGACGTTACCGCGCACATCCTTGAACTGTAATTCGGGAAAGTGATGTCGCAACTGTGCCAGCCGTCGCAGGGAGGAGGTGCCAATGACCGACCCAGGGGGCAAATCAGCGATCGTTTTACCCTGATGATGGGCATTGAGGACGAGGGCATCAGAGGGGTCTTCCCGCTTGGTGATCGCTCCTAGCATCAGCCCCTGGGGCAGATGGGTAGGCAAATCCTTGAGGCTATGGACAGCAAAATCAATCACTCCCGCCAACATCGCCTCTTCTAATTCTTTGGTAAATAGACCCTTGTCGCCAATTTTTGCCAGGGCTACATCTAAAATCTTGTCTCCCTGGGTACTCATAGTTTCGATCGGGAAAGTAAAGTCGGGATGGGCTTGGGATAATTCTGCCTGCACCCACTCACTCTGGACAAGGGCTAACTGGCTTTTGCGAGAGCCGATTTTAATCGTTTGGGTCATAAAAATCTAATTTATCAGTCTTCCTATCCTACTTTGTCCGGCGCGCTAGATAGATAGGATAATCGCAGTGGAACTTGCGACTTTGGGCACCCGTGCCTAACTCCACTGTAATCGCCTCGATCGTGACTGCTAAAGACCCCAAGGGGAAGGAAATGTAGGTCTCTGTCTGCAACTGCTCCGATCGGGTCTGCCAGTCCAGCAGCCAGCGGGGACCATCGACAATCTTACGGGTTTGACAGTCCTTGACCCAGAGTTTAATTGCCCAAGTGCCCTGTTGGGAGGGAATGATACCCCGTAGCAGGATAGGTCTGCCGGCTTCGTATTCGTTGCCCCGATCGTTATCGGGTTGTTGCAGTTGGATAATGGGGACGGGAGGGGGGACAAATTCCTCCGTCTTAGGAGCGCAGGGGTAGGCAGTTGGAACAGGTCATCGATGGGGGTAAAAATGTCATCCAATTCTTCAAACAGTTCATCAGGTTCGGTGACAGTAACTTTGCCATTGCTTGGCTGTTCCTGGGGCGGCGCCATGGGTTGCATGGTCGTGGTCTTGACTGGAGGT
>PHFO01000081.1 GCA_002861535.1 Cyanobacteria bacterium M5B4
TTTAAGCTCGATCCTACGCGTAAGGTAAGCGGTATTAGACTAATTAACGGAGAGAGACTCTGGCGCGGTACTTCTCCCGACTATGACCCAGCTAAGGTAGGAGAAAAAGGTTTAATATTGGCTACCAACTTGCCAGTATTTATCAAGGGCGACTTTAACCTCCACCAAAACTCCAATGGTCCTGTGGAAGAGTTTACTAACCTTCTTAATGTCACACCGGGAAGTATTTGGAGTAACTTCTATGTTAGAAGTCAAGGCTCAAGTATCGATGCTAACCTCGATCCTAACTTTGCTCGCAAAGCAAACGACCCCTCTTGTCCTATGAATAGTTGTCCTCAAGGAGATGAATGGAGACCAGCGCGGGTAATTGCGGATTCTGTGACTGTACAATCCGCAAACTTTAGGGATGGTTATAGGGCTGATGGAGACTTTGATCTGCGGAACAATGCAGATACCGGTGTAAATACAGATACTCCTACTACGCCTTACAACATTCCTATGCAGTTGAACCCGATCGCAGCGCGGCGCTTGAGAAACGGCTTCTTGAACAACAATTTTGTTACCAGCGCTAATTGGTTAGCAGCCACCAACTCTGATGGCGATCCCTCTAATGTTAACAGTGATAGTGCTTTGCGCTACCCCAAAGGCAACCGATCGAGTTTTAACGCCAATGGCACTACGCCAGTTCAGCGCAGGGGAACATTTGCTGAGTTTGGCATGGAAATTTGCCGCAAATTGCCAGTATCAGAATGTGCTCCTACGGACTGGGTAAAAGACGGCGCTGGTACTACAGTACTTCCTGATAGCTCAACTCCTGTAACTGCACCCCGCTACATTGCCCCCCAAGATATGCGTTTTGCTCGTCGTGTATCCTTTGTCAGATATGACGACATTTATGGGGATGGTAATGAGTCAATCTTGATGGTTAAATCCTGCAGTGCTGGGCAACAGATCAATGTGGGTGATGACCTAGTAGATAACTACCGCGAAGATCGAAATACCTATCCATTATTTGTCGGCGTTACTAACGGTAATTTAGCTACGGGCTACACCTTCCCCCGCACAATTTGGTCAATTGACCCGCCGTTTAGAAATAACAGCCGTTTTGTGTATGCTAACGTGCCCTGCCCTGAACCCAACGCAACCAGGTTAACAATTGAAACCGGAGACCTCACCTATTTAGAGGGAGGAATTGGCGATGATGACCAAATGAGGGCGGGTTACACCGGGGGAGTGAACAAAGTAGGAAGTACACTAGGTGATTCTCGAGCTCCAGATCGCGCTCATAATGGTACTGTGAGACCATTCCCTGTTCCTCCTTCTCCTAACGGTGGACAAGCTGCGTTTCAGAGAAATATTGTTACCTCTACTACCCCAGCTCCAGGTAGGCTCTTCCAGTTCCACAAGCCAAGTCACAATCAACCTACGTCTGGTCTACCCGGGTGGGCTAATAGCGATGGTACTAATAGCACTAGCCCCTTTACTACCTATACTTACAGAATTAGACTGTCCAATGCTAAGCCGGGGGTAACTTATAGCTTTAAGGTGTCAACTTGCGGTTACGAAGACTCTAATAACTTTGGTGGGGCTCTAAAAAAATGTAGTACTATTAACCCAAGTTTAAATAAAGGTAATGAGCCTAACACAGGAAGTATTGATTTAGTGGAGAGAGCAGCCCGCCCCACCACTGTACCTCTGCAATTAAATCCAGACAATGGGCAAAGGCAAGGGGATACTGGGTACAACGATCCTAGCCTGGCGCAATACAATACTGAATGGGTAGCAGCAACTAGTAGCCCCCCCCCTGCTTTTTCGATAACCCAGCCCCAGGATTATGAAAGGATAGACGCACAGACTCTCCAGTATACGAACAATACAACCTCATTTCAAGATAAAACTTGGGACGTAACCATTAGAGTATTTAGGGATAAGGTGTGCGAAGTGGCGAGAGCACCAATTAGTGGTAATCCGCCTCCTAGCAACCGCAAGGATGGCAATGGTGCTCCCAATCAAAATTACGGTGGTGAAGTATTCTTTTTTGCGATCGATCCAAGTTCTATCACTGCTAGCGATGGTTCTGCGGGAGACATCGTCAAAGGAGCGATGATCAGGAAAGGCAAAATCCAGAATGATGACTTTGGTAGTACTGGTGGTCTTGCTAGCAATGCTCCTGATGGTTGGGGTTGGACTTGTGGCTCTGGTGGCGGTGGTGATAATCCGCCTACTCCCCAATTCCCAGCTCCCACACCTACGCCAACTCCCACACCTACACCAACTCCCACACCTACACCAACTCCCACACCTGCACCAACTCCTACTCCTTCTTCCGTGGGTTTCCTAAAACCTCCTACTTACAGCAGTCTTACACCACTACCGCTCGCGGCGATGACACCAGGGGCAGCTTATCCCTCCGATAAGAATTTAACTTTGCAGTTTAACCCCCCTGTCAATGGTAGTTCGACTGACAGCCAGGCGCGGGATAATGATGCCAACAGTACTACTCTGACTGAGGCTAATTCTACGTCTTCTTGGAAATTCCAGGATGTGCCGACAGATATTGTTAACTTGAATACAAACGCAAGGTATGGCTTCCCCGTAGTGCCTCCCACAAGTACAAAAGTCGTACCTGGTCAAGATAATAGTGGCAACACAGTCATGCTGCCTGGGATGAATCGCACTATGATCAACACCAGTAATGAAAACAATCAAAGAGCAAATAATAGGGCATTGTGGTTTGTTACCCAAGAAAGGGATGATTCGAATCCTAACAGTAGTACAAACTTTATTGGGTCCTCTTGGCACGTGAGATACAGCGATGACTTTAGGCGTTTCCCTGTAATTATGAGCAACTTTACCCTTGGTGGGGGTGGTAGAAAGGATCGTCCCTTTGCCCCAGAGCAACTGACCCTCCCCAAAACCGCTTGTATTAACAGCGCTGACCCTGCCAACCCCACCTTGGCTCCCTGTCCCTCTACTTCGGTCAATCTAACAACAGCACCTGCGGGCTTAATTACCCTCAATTTACCGATCGATACTAACGATGCTGTCAAAAATCCTAACGCCGCTTCTAACTTCCTCGTGTGCGGACGAACAGGTAGTGACAAGTACTACATGACAGAAAAGGTGAGGTTACGCAATAATGCTTGCCCAAATGGTACAAGTGCTGTAATTAATACCGCATGGGAGAGATTGAGTGCTCTCACCCCGATCGATGATCTGTTTGTTGACCCGCCAGCCCGCACCTTTACCCGCACCGATGGCACCACAGGTACTGTCAATGATCAAGGTATATTGGACAATCCAGCGGATAACCTGATTCCTGCTAATGACTCTGCCCCTGGTACTCCAGAGGGTCCTGCCGGTCAATTAAATATCGTCAGGACGGCAACCCGATCGGTAAACGTATTTACAGTACCTACAGTAGCGATCGATACTCTACCTAGTGCTTCTGTGAGTCCAGTTGCTGGTTTCCCTGGTTCGGAAAAAGGTTGTATTTTGCGTAACTCTACCATTACCTTGCGGGGTAACAATGACCTCTTCGAGAATGGTCGCCGCATTGCTCCTGAAGAGCAAGTATTTGTATTGCAAGTGCCCCTGCCCAATAATTGTCGTAATGCAACCAGCCCGTCTACTTTGACTTCATTTGTCCCTCAACCTCCTGGTTCTACAGGCAAGCGCTATGTCTTCTTTGACGGTGTCCAAATCAAGCTAGAAAATGGCGTTAATCCCAACAATATCTTTTGGACTTTACCTAACGACTCTAGCACTCCCGGAGGCTTCCAAATTCTGGGTACTATTAGACCAAGCATTCTAGTAGGTAACTTCCTCACTAAACGTGGCACCAGTGATACTAACAGTACGGAGTTATTTATTCGAGATAACAGCACTGACTGTAACACCAACTTTGTCGGCTTGCAATTTAATAGTGCTAATCTTGTCCCCAACCTTGGCGTAGCTAATCGGTGTGTAACTACTCGCGGGGTACGATTCTTAGGCTTTAGAGTTCCGCCTGCTCCCAGTTCTGGTAGTGATTTTGCGGAAAATGTCTTTGTAACAGCCATGACTACAACCACTGAGCCGCTTTTAACGCCCATGTTGCAAATTGTTAACCCCGAAAATGGTACCACAGGGAATCAATATCATCCCCAAGCGGGTACTATTAATGGCAAACCTCGACGTCTAGGGACAGAGTGGCTCCAGCAAGCTAAGGATACTACAGTTAATATCTACTTCCTCGCAGGACAAACCCCATCCCGATCGTTTGTGCAGTATGAAAACAGCGACCTCAAAACCACTGCCGGAGTAGATACCGGGGCAGGTAGGACTCAAGGAACATCAACAACTGTACGAGTAGCAGATTCTGGTGGAGGCTTAAACAACTTCATTCGTATGATGGAAGACTGGGGCAATCCAGGTTTCCCAAACGCCCATATTCTGAGAATTACGGGAGGATTTATTCAGGCTTACCGTAGTCGCTTTGCTACGGCACCATTTATGACCACCGCTCCCTATCGCCAGACGCAAAACTTTAGCGTACTTGAAGATGTTTTTGGTCAGCGTAGTGATGCCGTGTCTATCTTTACCGATCCTTTCCATGTCAGAGCGCCCTTGAGTAACTACCGCACTACTTACCAACAAGATACGGTGTTTGGTGTACCCTACTACGGTGCCCCAGAGCGCTTGTGGGGTTACGACGTAGCACTGTTGTTACAACCACCAGACCTATTTGCATTAAGGCAAACCTTACCTGCCCCTGGGGTGAACGAGTTCTATCGTGATATTACCCCTGCCGATCCTTACATTGGTAGACAGAACGGGCTGTTATGTGCCATGCAACCTGCTACTCTTAATGCAGATACCAGAAAGGGTATTGGTGTAAACCCAGAGGACTATACAGCACCTGCTCTGCCCCCTGGATTACGTCCTGATAGTTGCGTTAATCCCACCTATAATTAAGGAGTGTTGCTATGAAACTAGCTATGGTTGAAGTCCGATCGGGTCAGTCAGAATCAGGTTTTACACTGATTGAGTCTTTGGTAGCTGTGATTGTGACAGGGATTCTGTTGTTCTCAATTTTGCCCCTATTTGTGATCAGTGTTGGTACCAGGGTGCAGTCTCGCCGTGTGGACTTGGCAGTGGCAGCAGCACGTTCTTATGCCGATCGGATTAAGGGGGGTAACATTGACCCTCCCGACCAAAACAAAACCCTAGACATTAGAAATCCTGCCAGCCTAGATTCCATCCCGTCCCCTGATGCTCTTCCTACCGATGCTTTTACTCAAGTAGACACTAACGGCAATGGGTTTAGTCCAGGAGACCCCCTCGATTTGGTAATTCAACCGATCAGGAGTCAGGTCACTTGCAACACGATCGCTGTTCCTTCCTGCACACCCAGACCCAATACTGCTGCCAATGCTAGAGCGCAGGGCTACAAATTAGTGGTAAGGGTTTACCGCGCAGATGCTTTTGCTGGTACTTCTCCCAGAGCGATCGGGTGTCCTCCTCCTAATCCGACTAACTGCGATCGGGTGGCAGGCAAGGGTACTACTGGTCAGGGTGGTACTTTTATGAAAGGTATTGGTGCTAAACAACGTCCTTTAGTAGTGTTTGAGACGCTAATACCTGGGCAGTCTAAAGAGTCCTATGCAGAACTTTGCGAACTTATTGGAGGGTGTAACTAATTATGCTAAAGCGATTTTTCCGATCGAAGGTTTCGCCGGTAAAGCCATCTGCCGTAAGTGGATTTACCCTAATTGAAATTTTAGTTTCTTTGGTAATAGCATCCCTGATTGTTGCTACCCTGCTTAGTGTTTTAGTAGGAGTCTTGCAAAGTAACAAACGGGAAGACGCTAAAACAAAATCTCAAGAAGAGTTGCAAGCAGCGGCAAACTATATTGCTAACGACTTACAACAAGCGGTTTATATCTACCCCGCAGAAGCATTTTGTACAGCCCTGCCAACTGTTAATCCCAAGTGCATTGGTGCTTTAATTCCTCAATCTACAGCAACTTTCGATCGGACTCCAATTCTTGCTTTTTGGAAACGTTTTGCTCTTTTAGATAAAGAAAGAGTAAGAAAATGCTTCAGGCTCAGGCACAACAGTTGTTGAATGTATTGAAGGTTCTTCTTGCCTTAGAAGGGATACTTTTGTTTACTCGTTAGTCGTTTACTACTTAGAGAAGGGTGGTAGTGGTGGCAATGTGAGCAAGAGTGTCACAATTTCTCGCTTTGAAGCAAGAGATGGCATTGTAGCCCCTCAATGTCAAACTAACACTGGTGAACCAAACTGTGATATTACTGATTTGGTTAAGACAACAAGGTATTATTCTTTCCCAACTACTGTAGAAGGTTCTTCCACACCTGATCAAGTTGCTGGAGGTAATATACTCAATAACTTTCAGCCCTTTAGTTTTCGAAATGGTGAATTAACTTGGACAACAACAGACGATGCAACTTTAGGTAACAAGGCGTTCTGAAATTAGTTGACTATCTCGATGACACCCCCTACGATCCAGTCCAAGATAGCGGCTCCGGCGGATTTATCAATGTATTAAGACCAGACAGTGTTACTTCTGGCAACTCTACTTTTGATCCCGATGGTGCAGGTCCTTTACCTGCGGTAACTCTTAACGATTGTGAAGAGCCTAGTAAAGGTGGTCTTGGTTTTGTCTCAACTGATGACAGAGCAACAAGAATCCCTGCTGACTTTAGTACTCTACCTGCTGGTTTGAATGTTACGAGCTTCTATGTCTGTGTTCGTCCCAAAAAGGCTACAGCAAGGATTTTTATTAGGGGTAATGCTTTAGTACGGCTTGGTGTTAAAGATCGTACTCCTACGGAAACAAACTTTACCTTCTTCCCTGAAGTGGATGTGATTAGTTCTGGTAGAGGCATTGTTGTACCGCAATAATGTTACGTGCCTTTGTCCTCGATCGGAGGTCTTTAGCAGTCTTACGCATTGCCTTCGGTCTTATCTTATTAGTTGATCTTTTAATTCGTCTCCCTGATGTTGTTGTGTTTTACACCGATCGGGGTTTTTTGCCTACTAGTTACTTTCTTCCCGATCGGGTTCCGTCGTTATGGTCATTTTTATGGTTTAACGATGATCCGGGCTGGGTTTATCTGCATCTAGGAGTTCAACTTGTCTCTGCCTTGATGTTAATTATTGGCTACAAGACTAGGTGGTTCCTGTTAATTTCCTGGTTACTCATCTTATCCCTCGATAATCGTAATATCTATGTCATTCATGGAGGGGATAAAACTTTACGCATCATGATGTTTTGGTCTTTATTTTTACCCCTGGGCGATCGGTGGTCGCTCGATCGTTTTTAGCAAAACAAGACAAGCCAACTTCTGATGCCTATCTTGGTGTGCCATCTTTTGCTTACATTATTCAGTTATGCTTAATATATTGGTTTGCCGGTCTATGGAAGTTAAACCCCCTATGGCTAGAGCAAAAACAAGGAGTAATAGAGGCTTTTAAGGGTACTTTTTTTAACACACCTTTAGCAGAATATCTCTTAAACTTTGCTGACTATCTTCACTACTTAGATATTGTCACGATTGGTTTAGAACTAGGAATGCCTTTCTTGGTCTTTATTCCTTACTCTAAGGTAAGACTAACTGCCGTTATTTTATTTATTTGTTTACATCTTAGTTTTGGTACAGCCTTGTCTCTTGGTCTTTTCCCCTACATAAGTGCCATCACTTGGTTAGCTCTTATTCCTAGAGTTAATACCTTTAATAATCCTGAAATAAACCGTAATCTATTGGCAGACATTAGCGCGACTGTTTTATTATCTTTAGTAATTTTAACTAACATTGCTACCTTAGAAATTCCTTACTCCTGGCATGGGTTTAAGTTAGATAGCAGTATAAATCGCCTGCTTCAGACTATTCACCTCGATCAAAGGTGGTATATGTTTTCTAGTATTGCTCCCTACGGCAAGTTAAATATATCTAGTCAGAAAGATAGTACAAAACAAGTGATATTTGATCAAAGTTATTATCCCAGTCATCGTTGGCGGTTATATTACTATTACTTGGCGGCTAGTGAGCAAGAAAAAGAACATATCGAAGGCAGACTATTAGCTGATTATTACTGCCATAACCAAAATGTGGATGAAGTAACGATCGATTTTACAAGATTAGATCCCCTTAAACCCAGTACAAGTTACAATCATATTTACAAATGTAATGTTAATGAACAAAAATAACTATGTTTGCAATAGAAAGTCTAGTAGCACTAAATTTTTAATATATGCAACCAAACATATCTATAGTCATACCAGTTTTTAATGAACAAGAAGTTCTAAGTCAACTTTATGAACGACTGCATAGTTGTATGATGCATTTAGGCGTAGACTACGAGGTCATTTTTATCAATGATGGTAGTACAGATAATACTGAAAGTATCATTAAAGATTTTATTGAAATTAACAAAAGTATTAAACTTATAAACTTTTCTCGTAATTTCGGTCATCAAGCTGCAATTTCAGCTGGAATAGATATTGCTCTAGGTAAAGCAACTATTATTATGGATAGCGATTTACAAGACCCACCAGAGTTAATTCCCTCGTTAATTGAGCAATGGAAGTCGGGTTTTCAAGTAGTCTATGCTAAACGAAGAAAGCGTGAGCAAGAATCAGTTATTAAAAGTTCATTTGCTTTTCTCTATTATCGACTGTTAAATCAGTTAGCAGAAATTGCAATTCCCTTGGATGCCGGAGAATATTGCCTGATCGATCGTCAAGTTGTAATTGCTCTTAGAAATTTACCTGAGAGAGTAAGATACATAAGAGGTTTAAGAAGTTGGGTTGGCTTTAATCAAACTTATGTTGAGTTCGATCGAGAACCTAGACAAGGAGGTGAATCAAAGTATAATTTTATCAAATCTCTACGATTAGGAATTGATGGATTAGTAGCATTTTCAAGATTTCCCCTAAGAGTTGCTACCTTCTTAGGTATAGTAGCGTCAGTAGTATCATTAATTATGGTGGGACTAGTAATCTATTGGCGCTTTGTAGATAACTCACCATTAGTTGGATATGCAATTATTTTAGTAGTAACATTCTTTTTAGGCGCTGTACAACTAATTACTATAGGTATCTTAGGAGAATATGTAGGAAGAATATACGAAGAAGTCAAAATGAGACCACTCTATATCATTAAATCAACTACTAACTTGAATGGATGTTCCAATGACTAGTAATAGCTTTGATAGAGAAGTTCAGTTCCACAATAAGTGGGCAAGACAAATGGATTTAGGCTCCATTGAAGTTGATAGCTACTTTGAGTCTTGTACTGCCCCAGAAAATAGATTCATTTTAGATCGATTAGGATCAGTCAAGGATAAATACATATTAGATTTAGGTTGTGGCGCAGGAGAAAATAGCATTTACTTTGCAAAGCAAGGAGCATCTTGTGTTGCATTAGATTGCTCCCCAGCTATGCTAGATAATGTTTTACAACTTGCCGATCGTTATAATGTTCAAGTTGAAACAGTTATTGGTGAAGCATCTAATCTCCCCTTTAGTAATGAGTTGTTTGATATTGTTTATGCTTCTAATCTACTCCATCATATGAACTCCCCAGAAGAGTGTATTCTGGAAATGTACAGAGTAGTCAAAAGAGGAGGAAAAGTCTGCTTTTGGGATCCATTAAAGCATAATCCTGTGATAAATATATATAGAAACATAGCAACTAAGGTAAGAAGTGTGGATGAAGTTCCATTAAGTATAGATATAATTAAATTCTTAGAAGATAATTTTGTGCTAGTTGAATGGGATACATTTTGGATTGCTACTTTGTGGATTTTTTTACAGTTCTATTTTATTGAAAGAGTCAATCCAAATGAGGAAAGATACTGGAAAAAAATAATTGTTGAGCACGATCGGTTAGAAGGAATTTACTCTAAACTGGAGAGAATCGATAAAATTTTGAAACGATTCCCTTTTTTGAAAACGTTATGCTTGGAATATTGCTGTGGTTGCCACCAAGTAGACTAAATCCAATTAAATAATCCATCTTTAATCCACATTCTCTGATAAAATTGTTCAGGAGTTAAGGGTAAACCTAACCATATCGGCATAAAAAATATCATGGATGCAATAATAGTGGAAACAAGTAATGTAACAACTAAATAACTTTGCCATTTCCTATCGGCAACCGTCTCAGAAATAATTAAAGATAAAGAAAGTAATGCAAATAGCAGAGAAGGCATATAATGGTATACAAATAAATCTCTTTTAACTAAAAACCAGGGTAAGTAATTACTTAAGAATCCTACTATTATTATTACTCTAGGCAGTGACAGTTGATATAGTAGCCGAACTATTAACATAACTACACTAGCTGTTGATGACCACCATAAAATAGGATTACCCAATTCTTGAACTACTATAAATAAAGAATCAACTTGTTTGAAGAAAAAACCTACAGGTCTGGCGAGAAATATCCAACATAGAGGTGGTGAAATATATGGATGTGAGTGATCTAAGACATTACTTGATGTATTTATCCTAACTATGTTTTTCTGAAATTCCCAAAAATAGTATAAGAAATAATCTAAGTTAGGAAGACCAGAAAAGCTTTCAATAGGATTCAGAATTATGTGCGGAATCCAAACTAAAATATAAAACAAAACTGGGGCAACAATCAAAAGCAAGAAAATTTCTATTTTTGATATATTAATCAGTTTACTTAAATTCCCCGTTTTGTCTTTATAGACTCGCTTACTAATTAAGCCAATTATAGTTAGCACTAAGATAGTTAACCAGTATCCAAGTCCACTCCATTTAACTGCAGCAGAAGCTCCAAGTAAACAACCACTGCAAATAAACTTAATTAATTTATGTCTATTCTGCTCTGTTGAATTTATACCTGAAATATAAAATATCAACGATGAAAGCCCCGTCGAAACCAGAAAAATATTCGTCAACGCAAAACGTGAATCGACAATAAATATACCACTTGAAACAAATAAAGTTCCAGATATTAAGGCAGTCGTTTTATCTTTGCTAATATTCCACGACAGTCCAATTATTTGTAAAGTTATGAGTGCTCCAAATAAAGCAGTAAATATTCTGTAGCCCCAGAAATTATGACCAAGTATTATAATTCCAAGCATAATCAAGTATTTACCTAAAGGAGGATGTCCATCATTAACTGTCAAGCCACTGAGATAACTTTCTGCAAATTTTATATAGTGAACTTCATCAAAGACTTCTTGATCGATTACATCTAGATTAATTAACCTTATTACTAAACCTATACCAAATAACAGCATAGTTATTGGTATAAAGTAGAGATTTGTTAGTTTAGAAGAGTTGCTTGCAATAACTGGATTCATAATTTAAACAATAGACTAAGAATTTATTACTGAGGTTACAAGTCAATTTCGAGCGCACAGATACAGTGAATAAGATAATATACAAATATTACCTTCGACAAGTATATTTACATTCTGCCCTTGAGACAGGAAGCCAGAGTTCTATTGTCTAGTAATTAGCGTCTGGTAGTTCACTAAATTCATCTCGTCATTTAACTAGGAGTTACGCTGTAAAAATTCCTTACTCTAAGGTAGTCAAGCTTTTCTTGTTCCTAAGAGTAGGATTTAAGAAAATCATCCTGAAACCTGTACTGCTATTTGTCTACCATAAAAATGTCATCCTAAGTTTGCAGGGGGACAAACTAATTTCCTATCCCCAATTTAGAAACACGCCAGGTGTTGATTTCTTTGATGCTACACT
>PHFO01000082.1 GCA_002861535.1 Cyanobacteria bacterium M5B4
CCTAAAGCCGACCCCAGTCTGCAGAGAAGTAGCAGTGCTGTTGGCATTACGGAAAGCATCGAAGGCAAAAATGGCATTCCCAAAGATGACAAAGTTACTGTTAGGAATAGCGTAGTCAATCCCCGGTTGCAGGACAAAACTATTTTTGTTGCCTACAGGAGTAATGCTATTGGCAATGGAAGCCCCTACACCCAAATAAATATCCGTATTAAAGTTCAGGGGCACATCGTAGGAAATCGTCGGCACAACCGCAGTGGAACTGCCAATCAGTAACTGGGTGCGCAGAGAAATCGGTACCTCTAAAAACTTATACCGTGCCGCCACCACACCCGTCGCGGCGCGGGAATCCCCGTCAAAAATATTGCCATTAGTTAAACCAAACCCCAAGCCAATCCCGATATAGCTCCCGTAGGCGGGCTGTGCCAGAGCCACCCCGCTACTAGCAAGAAACCCACAGGCAGTCAGTCCGATCGTTAAGGCTTTAAGCATAATCACACCTCACCAGTAACAAGTCAAAATCTTACCAGAAAGGGCATTAAAAAGCGATTATTTATGACAAAGCCAGAAGGTCAGCCCTAGACTGCTCCAGGATAGTTTGGATCAGTTCCTGTTTGACAATTTCCACCCGATCGTTATCAATTTGACAAGTCCCCGCATTGACATGACCACCGCCGCCGTAGCGCAACATGAGCGCCCCCACATTCACCGGCGAAGAACGATTGATAATAGACTTACCCACCGCAAACACCGTATTTTGTTGTTTCAAGCCCCAAATAATATGAATAGAGATATTACATTCCGGCTGCAGGGCATAGATCATAAAGCGGTTGCCGGGATAGATGATTTCTTCTTCCCGCAAGTCTAGGGTTACGATCGGGGGTATGACCGTAGAAACCCGATTGAGCTGGGCTTTGAACTTGTCCTGATAACTAAAATAGAGGTCAATTCTTTCCTTAATATCAGGCAATTCCATCACTTCTTCTAGGGACATAGTGCGGAAATATTCCGTCAAATCCTGCATCAATTGATAGTTAGAAATACGAAACTCCTTAAACCGCCCCAAACCAGTACGGGCATCCATCAAAAAACTCAACAAATCCCAGCCCTGGGGTTCTAAAATATCAGTTAAACTAAACTGGGCAGAATCAGACTTATCCACTGCCGTTAGCATATCCTGGGACAGTTGGGGCAAATTCATTTTGCCGCCGTAATAGTTGTAAACCACCCTCGCCGCCGAGGGCGCTTCTGGATCAATGATCAAATTTTCCGGATTAGACTGCACGCGGAGGGTTTCACTGTAGTGGTGGTCAAAGGCGAGATGTACCCCAGGCACATAGGGCAGATTCGCCGTAATATCCCGATCGGTAATGGGCACTTTCCCGTCCTGCATATCCTTGGGATGGGCAAAGACAATCTCATCAATAAGATTAAGTTCCTTCAAAATTACGGCACAGACAATACCATCTAAGTCGCTCCGAGTGACCAACCGATACTTTGCCATGAAAATTCCCAGCGCTAATCTCAAATATATTACCCCCCAGAGGTAGGATTTTTAGCCCTTGTTTGAAGAAACGTAAATTTTAACCCCAGACCGATCGGGAATGGATAATTTATTGAATAATCAAATAAAATCACCTCAACCTGCTAATTAGGAGTGGACTATGAGTTTAATTGTTGATGATATGCTAGTTAAAGAAGAAGAATTTGAAGAAGACGAAGAGTTTGATGAAGATGACGAGTTTGATGAAGACGAAGAGTTTGATGAAGATGATGAATTTGATGAAGACGATGAATTTGACGAAGATGATGAAGACTGAGGTTTAACATGGACATTATTCCCGCGATCGATATTTTAGAAGGACGCTGTGTCCGGCTCTACCAGGGAGACTACCAACAATCAGAGGTCTTTAGTGATGACCCCCTAGAGGTAGCTCGCCGTTGGTATGACGACGGTGCCCGCTATCTCCATTTAGTAGACCTAGATGGGGCACGATCGGGGGAACCCCAAAACCTCAAAGTAATCGAAGCCATCGCCCGATCGGTACCAGTCCATGTGCAGGTGGGGGGTGGTTTACGGAATCGCAACTCTATGCTGACCATGCTGGGAGCAGGGGTCAGCCGCATTATCCTGGGAACCGTCGCAGTAGAAGCCCCCCAATTAGTAGCAGACATCTGTGCTGAATTTCCCGGTCAAGTCCTAGCGGGCATTGATGCCAAAGAAGGCAAAGTAGCAATTAAGGGTTGGTTGAATACATCCTCAGTGTTGGCGACTGATTTAGCCCAGCGCATGGCTAAAATTGGCATTGCCGGTATTGTTTACACCGACATCTATCGGGACGGCACCCTCCAAGGTCCTAACCTAGAGGCATTGCGCCACCTTGCCCAGACAGTGAATGTGCCAATTATTGCCTCTGGTGGCATCAGCAGTGTAGAAGACCTGCTCAATCTATTGCAGTTAGAACCCCTGGGCGTAAGAGCCGCGATTATTGGTAAGGCTCTCTATGTCGGCAATATCGACCTAAAAACAGCAATCCGAGCGGTCAGTTATCAGGATGTCACCATCGATCGGGGGACAGCCTTCGCGTGAAAATTACGCCTAAACCTAAAGAAAAACAGCAATCTACCAGAACCAGAACGAGGGATAGCTAAAATGCTCCCAAATCTATGATCCTGCCCTATGGTGCAATTATTAGAAGAAAATCCCCTCCGTGTCGGACTATTGCAGGAACGAACCCCCGAACCCCTGATTCTTGTGATCTTTGGCGCTTCTGGGGACCTCACTGCCCGTAAGCTTGTCCCCGCCATCTATAACCTCAAGCAACAACGCCGTCTGCCCCCCCAACTCACGATCGTGGGCGTAGCGCGCCGGGACTGGAGCCATGACTATTTCCGCGAACAGATGCGAGCAGGTTTAGAAAACTATGGTCAGGGAGTAGGAGCAGAGGAACTGTGGCAGGACTTTGCCGATGGCTTGTACTATTGCTCCGCCAGCATGGACGACCCCAAAGGTTATCAAAAACTGAATGATTTACTCTCCGAACTAGACCAAAAACGGGGTACTAGGGGCAATCGCGTATTTTACTTGGCAGTATCCCCCCAGTTTTTCCCAGAGGCAATTATGCAATTGGGACAAGCGGGCATGATTAAGGACCCCAGCAAAACAAGACTGGTAATTGAAAAACCCTTCGGACGGGATTTAGCTTCCTGTCAAGAGTTAAACAAAGTAGTGCAAAAGGTCTGTGATGAACGACAGGTCTATCGTATCGATCACTATTTAGGCAAAGAGACTGTGCAAAACCTTCTTGTTCTGCGCTTTGCTAATGCTATTTTTGAACCCCTCTGGAATCGTCAATACATCGATCATATTCAAATTACCGTAGCTGAAAGTGTGGGCGTAGAAGACCGCGCCGGCTATTACGAAACAGCAGGGGCACTGCGAGATATGTTACAAAACCACTTGATGCAGTTGTTTTGTCTGACAGCGATGGAACCCCCCAGCCAGATGGAAGCCGATGCCCTGAGAAACGAAAAAGTCAAAGTAATCCAAGCGACAAGACTGGCTGATACGAAAGACTTACAAAATGCCGCCGTGCGTGCCCAATATGCTAAAGGTTGGATGAAGGGCAAGGAGGTTGTAGGCTACCGCCAAGAACCAGGGGTTAACCCCAATTCCACTACTGCTACCTACGTGGCGATGAAATTTTTTATCGACAATTGGCGGTGGCAGGGCGTACCCTTCTATCTCAGGACGGGTAAACGGATGCCCAAAAAGGTCAGTGAAATTGCAATCCAATTCCGCGATGTGCCCTACCTTTTGTTTCAGTCTGCAGCCAGTCAGGTCAGTCCCAATATCTTGACTTTGCGGATTCAGCCCAACGAAGGGGTAGCCCTTAGATTTGAAGCTAAGATGCCGGGCACAGAGTTACGTTCCCGATCGGTGGAAATGGACTTTGCCTACGGTAAAACCTTCGGGGTAGGGGGGTCTGATGCCTACGATCGCTTGTTGATTGATTGTATGCTAGGAGACCAGACCCTATTTACGCGGGCAGATGAGGTGGAAGCCGCCTGGAAGTTGGTCACTCCCGCCCTCACTCTCTGGGATGCCCCTACCGATCCTGAACTTGTGCCCCAGTATGAAGCTGGAACCTGGGGTCCTCAAGCCGCTGACCAGCTAATTAACCGTGATGGTAGACAATGGAGGAGATTATGAGTTCGGTAATTTCGTTATACAGCCCCAAGGACGTATCCTTTTCCCAGATAGACCAGGAACTCAGCAAAATTTGGCAAGCCTACGGCGAACATGCCGCCGCCCGTGCTAGTACCTTTAACCTGATCGTCTATGAGCCTACGGCTGACTTGGCGGCAGTGCAAAATACGATCGATGTCATTGCCTCCCAGAGTCCCTGTCGTGTGATTTGCCTCCTGCCCCAGTCAGGGGAAGATGAGGGCATTACTGCCCAGGTAGCATCCTACTGTCCCATCCAAAAAAGCCGTAGTTCTCTAGTCTGTGGCGAATATATCACCCTCATGGGCACGAAGGAAGCCTTCGATCGGGTTTATCCGCTGCTGATGGAGCTAATTCTGCAGGACTTACCTGTATTTGTCTGGTGGAAAGATAGCCCAGACCTAGAGAGCCGTCTGTTTGAACGCCTGATGACCATTGCCGATCGGTTGATCCTAGATTCTTCCCAGTTCTCTAATGTCAGTCAAGATTTAATTTTAGTCAGCAACTTACTCAAAGCAGAAATTGCTGTAGCCGACCTCAACTGGCGTCGCCTTGCCCCCTGGCAGGAACTGACCGCCCAGGCTTTTGACCCCCCCGATCGCCGTTCCGCAGTCTGGGATATAGATGGCATCACGATCGATTATGAAAGGGGCAACAACTCCCAGGCACTGATGTTTTTAGGCTGGATTGCCAGCCGGCTACAATGGCAGCCAGTACGCCAAAGTCTGATGGGCGGGGACTATAACCTGCACCATATTTGGTTTACCGGCAGGGAAGGCATCGAAGTTAAAGCCGAACTAGCCGCTATCCCCGTAGGAGACCCAGGGACAGTATTAGGGGATTTAATTGGTCTCAGATTGTCCTCCTCGCGCCAAAATACCAATGCCTGCAATATTTTCTGCTCCGAATCTACAGGTTGTATGCGGATGGAAGCCGCTGGCAGCGCCCAAAGTTACCGTACCCACCTGGTGACGCCCCTGACCGACCAAAGCGCAGATGTGTTGTTGGTGCAACAGATGCAACGATCGGGAAGGGAAATGCTCTACGAAGAGAGTATAGCAGTTACGACCCAAATCCTAGAGTTGCCAGTCACGGGAACGTAGGTGTTGCATTCCCGTCAAGTTTCGCTAAAATCACCGAGACAGTCTTAGGGAATTTCACTATGCGCTCCTTTACCTTGTGTTTGGCAACGGCGATCGTTTTACCAGGCATTGTCCAGGCAAATACCATTATCTATGTTGCTCCTTCTGGGCAAGATGGTGCAAGTAGCGGCACAGAAACCTTGCCCTTTCGCACAATTACCGCCGCTCTGAAGACAAAGCCAGCCCCAGGCACGATCGTGCAACTTGCTCCTGGTACCTATAGTCAAGAAAGTGGGGAAACTTTCCCGATCGTTGTCCCGCGGGGAGTAGTCTTACGGGGCAATGAAACGGGCAAAGGAGAAGGGGTAACAATTTCCGGCGGGGGCTTTTTTGTCAGTCCCACCTTTGCGCGGCAGAACGTGGCAATCCTAGCTAGTGATGGCTCTCAGGTAAGGGGTATTACCTTAATTAACAATCTCAAGCGCGGTTACGGGCTATGGGTAGAGTCGGCGGCAAACGTCGCGATCGTTAACAACACCTTTACCGATACTTCCCACGACGGCGTATTTCTCACGGGGAAGACCCAGGCATTAGTCCTGAATAATTTATTTCAGGGCAATCGTGCCAGCGGTATCTCGGCAGTCGGAGAAAGCACCGGGGAGATTCGGGACAATGTATTTGATAATACCGGCTTCGGTCTTTCCGTAGGACAAAAATCCGCCGTCACGATCGTGAACAATCGCATCACCAACAATCGATCGGGTATTGTGCTATCCAACCTCACCACCCCCAAACTCAGGAGCAATTTAATCGCCAACAACCGCGAGGATGGTTTAGTAATTCTCAAAGACCGCGTCAACCAGCCCAATCCCGACTTGGGTACCCCCAACGAGCCAGGAGAAAATATCTTTCAAAATAATGCCAAGAAAGACATCAATAATGCCACTCTCGTCACTCTAGCCGCCTTTGGCAATCAAGTAGACCCCAAAAAAGTCGTCAATGTTGACCTGAGCGGCGCTCCTACCCTGAGTAATCTTCCGCCAGAGCCGCCTAAAACCATTCCCCCCACTACAGTTCCAGCCCCTGTAGTGATCGACCGCCAGCCCACCCCCCCCAAAGCCATTCCCCCTGGCGGTATTGCCGTCCCAGTAGCTCCCAAACCCCAACCTAGTGCTACGAACCCCTTTAGGTTCCGCGTATTTGTCCCGATCGAGTCCGAAGCCCGCACCGCCCAACTGAAAACGATCGTGCCCGATGCCTTTGTCACAACCCGCAATGGTCAACGCCGACTGCAGGTAGGAGCCTACAAAAGCCAGTCCGAAGCCGATGCCAAGCTCAAGCAACTCTCCGAGGCAGGATTTAAGGGCACGATCGAGCAGATTTAACCCAAACATTAGCCTAGGCATATCCCCTAGAAATTTTGATGCTAGGATGGGGCAAGTCCATCTATACTAAGAACTGTGAACGCGGCAGGCAAATTCCTATGGTCATGATCGAAACAAAAGCAGAACGCATGGTAATTAACATGGGACCCCATCATCCATCCATGCACGGTGTCCTAAGACTGATTGTGACCCTCGACGGGGAAAACGTAGTGGACTGCGAGCCGTTTAGGCTACTTACACCGATCGATGGAAAAAATCGCCGAAAACCGCACCATTATTCAATACCTACCCTATGTGACCCGCTGGGACTACCTAGCCACCATGTTCACGGAGGCAATCACCGTCAATGCCCCCGAAAAATTAGCTGATGTACCAGTGCCCCGCCGCGCTTCCTACATTCGCATGATAATGCTGGAACTGAGCCGCATCGCCTCCCACCTACTGTGGCTCGGTACTTTTATCGCCGACATTGGCGCCCAAACCCCGTTCTTCTACGTCTTCCGCGAACGGGAAATGATCTACGACCTGTTTGAAGCCGCTACAGGGATGCGGATGATGCACAACTACTTCCGCATCGGCGGTGTGGCGGCAGACTTACCCTACGGCTGGCTCGACAAGTGCGAAGACTACTGTCATTATCAACTAGAGAAAGTTGACGAATACGAAAAACTGATCACTAACAACCCCATCTTTCGCAAAAGAGTAGAAGGAGTAGGCAAAATCACCAGAGAGGAAGCCATCAACTGGGGACTTTCAGGGCCAATGTTACGCGCCTCCGGTGTGAAATGGGATTTACGCAAAGTCGATCATTACGAACTCTACGATGAACTAGATTGGGAACTGCAATGGGCGACAGAAGGAGATTGTCTCGCTCGTTACTTTGTCCGCGTCAGGGAGATGCGCGAGTCCTGCAAGATGGTCTTGCAGGCAATAAAACAGATTCCAGGCGGCTCCTACGAAAACCTAGAAGCCCAAAGAGTTTTAGGTGGACCCAAGAGCGAATGGAACTCCATTGACTATCAGTTCATCAGCAAGAAACCCTCTCCCACCTTCAAAGTCCCCAACGGCGAGCACTACGTGCGCGTAGAAGCGCCAAAGGGGGAACTGGGTGTATATCTAATCGGCGAAAACAGCGTCTTCCCTTGGCGCTGGAAGATTCGTCCCCCTGGATTTATTAACCTACAGGTTTTACCCCAGTTGGTCAGGGGTATGAAAATTGCCGACATCATGGCGATTTTAGGTAGTGTAGACATCATTATGGGGGAGGTCGATCGGTAGTGAACGGAATTGATTTACAACAATCTTTTGTGGAATTGTTAGCGGGTCTGGGTTTGACCCCAGCAGTAGCGCGGGCGCTGTGGATGCCCCTGCCCATGCTGTTAGTAATTTTGGTAGTGACGGTGGGGGCTTTGGCTTCGACATGGCTAGAGCGTAAAATTTCTGCGGCTGCCCAACAGCGCATTGGACCAGAATATGCGGGTCCCTTTGGCTTAGCTATTCCTGCCGCCGATGTCGTCAAACTGCTGATCAAACAGACGACAATTCCGGCTCAGTCTGATCCCCTTTTGTTTGTGATTGGTCCAGTCATTGTTTTTATTTCCGTATTCCTCTCGTTTTTGGTGATTCCCTTTGGGCAGAACCTAGTTATTTCCGATGTGGGGACTGGTGTATTTTTAGTGATTGCGATTTCCAGTATTGCCCCGATCGGTCTTTTGATGGCGGGGTATTCTTCTAACAACAAATACTCCCTTTTGGGCGGTTTGAGGGCAGCAGCCCAGTCGATTAGTTATGAGATTCCCCTGGCATTGGCAGCCCTGGCAGTGGTGATGATGTCTAATAATTTAAGCACGATCGATATTGTTAATCAGCAAGCGGGACTGGGTATCTTGTCCTGGAATGTGTGGCGGCAACCGATCGGGTTTGTGATTTTTATGATTGCCGTTTTAGCAGAGTGTGAGCGTATTCCCTTTGACCTGCCGGAGGCAGAAGAGGAATTAGTAGCAGGGTATCAAACGGAATATTCCGGCGTGAACTTCATGCTGTTTTATGGAGCCTCCTACGCCAACTTATTTCTCTCGGCTTTGTTGGTGGCAATTTTATATTTGGGAGGATGGGAATTGCCTTTCCCCATCGATCGGGTGGCTGAAGTTCTGCGAATTCCAGAGAGTTCCAGTATTTGGCAGATTGTGGCAGCTTTCTTGGGGATCACGATGATTTTATTAAAGGCATTTGCCTTTATTTTTCTGGCGATTTTGTTGCGGTGGACAGTACCCCGCGTCAGAATTGACCAATTATTAGATTTGGGCTGGAAATTCCTATTACCGATCGGGTTAGGCAATCTGTTAATCACAGCGGCATTAAAGTTAGCATTTCCTGTTGCATTTGGAGGTTAGAACCATGATGAAATTTTTGAGTAAGGTAGGCGATTACGCTAAGGATGCGGTACAAGCAGCCAAGTACATTGCGCAGGGTATGGCTGTTACCTTTGACCACATGCAACGGCGACCCATTACGGTCAGGTATCCCTACGAAAAACTGATCCCCTCCGAGCGCTTCCGCGGCAGGATTCACTTTGAGTTCGACAAATGTATCTCCTGTGAAGTCTGTGTCAGGGTATGTCCTATCAATTTACCCGTAGTAGATTGGGAGTACAACGCCGAGATTAAAAAGAAAGAACTGAAAAGCTACAGTATTGATTTTGGTGTGTGTATTTTTTGCGGGAATTGTGTGGAATACTGCCCCACAAATTGTCTTTCTATGACAGAAGAGTATGACCTTTCCACCTTCGATCGCCATGAACTAAACTTTGACAACGTAGCTCTGGGCAGACTGCCCACCAAGGTGACAGATGACCCTATGGTGACACCCCTCCGCGAACTAGCTTATCTGCCCAAGGGAGTAATGGAACCCCACGCAGTTGATCACACAGAGCGCCGTGCTGGTAAACTACCCGTAGAAATTATTGAATCAGCACAGGAGCAATCTGAGAGTTAAGTTATGAATTTATCCCAGGGTGTAGAATTGGTCAGCCTTGTAGTGCTGACGACGACTTTAATTGCTGCGGCAATGGGAGTGGTGTTAATTCCCAGCATTGTTTACTCAGCTTTTCTTCTAGGCTTAGTATTTCTTTCAATGGCAGGGCTGTACTTATTGCTGAATGCCGATTTTGTGGCGGCGGCTCAAGTCCTGATCTATGTGGGAGCGGTGAATGTTTTGATTTTATTCGCCATTATGCTGGTCAATCGCCGCAAAGCCTATCGCGAAGTAAAACTAGGGTTACTGCGCACGATCGTTACTGCTGTAGTTTGTTTAGCTCTCTTCGGTTTGTTGTTATTTACTAACTTGAATACAATTTGGTTGTTAACACCCAGAGTGGTAGCCTTACCATCAACAATCGTAGCTTTGGGGCAACATTTCTTTAGTGATTATCTCCTCCCCTTTGAACTAGCTTCAGTACTTTTACTGGTCGCTTTAATTGGAGCAATTATTTTAGCCAGAAGGGAGTTTGTTCCCGATCGGAAGCAGGAGAGCCTAGAGCTACTAGAGCGTCCCAAAGAACAACTAGTCAGTGCGGGAGAAGAATAATGCAGGTATCTTTAGATGGATTCTTAGTTGTAGCGGCAGCACTATTTTGTATTGGTATTTACGGCTTAATTACCAGTAGGAATGCAGTCAGAGTATTGATGTCGATCGAGTTGATGTTAAATGCTGTTAACCTAAACTTTCTCGCTTTTTCTAACTACCTAGATTCAGCTAATATTAGGGGGCAAGTATTTGCGGTATTTGTGATTACGGTAGCTGCTGCTGAGGCAGCTGTAGGTTTAGCGATCGTGCTATCAATTTATCGCAGTCGAGATACAGTAGACATGGAAGAATTTAATTTACTTCGATGGTAGAAGCATGAAAAATATCTTCTACCTAATCGTTCTCGCTGTAATGATGAGCTTACCAGGGTGGGGGCAAAATAATATTATTCTATTTGGTAAGGGTCCGCCCCCTCTCTCTTACACCACAGGCACTAAGAAATCGGGAGCAAGGTTAAATTACTACAACTTTTTTCTGAGACTGCCCAACAAAGGGGTAGCAGAACTACAAATTGTTTATCCTGAGGGTATGGGGGGCATCTTCCAAGAGGATAGTATCGAAGTAATTGATTCTTTAACAGGGAAGCAAATTCCCATCAAGGAAATTAAAATCGATCGGGAGGGGCAGGGAGTCAGAATCCTATTTGCCGAAGTAATTCCAGGCAACAAACAAACCTTAGAAATTCGCGTTACTGGTATCAACAATCCCCGCAACTCAGGAGTATATGAATTGGTAGTACAGGCATTAGGAACCGAGGCAAGCCCACTATTTCAAACGTTAGGGCGTTGGTTAGTAGATATTAACTGAACAAATTTTAGATGTATGACAACACTTGTAAATATCTAGCAGAGGCATTTCCTGCTGACTTTGCTACCTGGCTGATAGGTAAACCAATTGACCTTTCTAAACTGGAACCTTCAGAATTAAGTAACCAACCAATAAGGGCTGATTCGGTCATTTTTTTGCAATCCCGTGATACAATTCTTCACCTAGAATTTCAGACTAACCCCGATGCCAATATGCCCTTAAGAATGCTCAATTATTGGATTCGGCTCCACATAAAATATCCTGATAAGTTAATTCATCAAACTGTAATCTATCTCCGGGAAACGAAATCTACTCTGGTAGATCAAACTCAATTTCAATACCAGAGAACTACCCATGAATTTAATGTCATTAAACTATGGGAACAATCACCAGAAATATTTCAGGAGTATTTAGGACTATTGCCCCTTGCTGTTTTAACTAATACAACTAATCCAACTGCAATTCTTAGAAATGTAGCTAACAAAATATCGACGATTTCCGACCCAAAACTAAAGAGTGACCTAGAAACTCATACCTTTATCATTGCAGGTTTAGTATTGGAAGCTAGAATAGTACAACAACTTCTAAGGAGAGATGCTATGAAAGAATCATCAACCTATCAGCTACTACGCAGAGAGGCAATGGAAAAGGTAGAGCGGAAGG
>PHFO01000083.1 GCA_002861535.1 Cyanobacteria bacterium M5B4
GGGAGAAGGGTGGATTTTTCCTCAGCGTTGCTTGTCGAGGCATGGCAGGCTTGTAACAAATATTTACATATATCGTTACATTTTCTGAGTAGTTGCCCCAGCGATCGGTTTATTTGGTAAAACAATGTAAGTACAAATACGGTTTTGCCATGTTTACTGCCATTGACAGCACAAATAATAAGCACATTGTTCCAGAGAATCTTAACGATCGCCTGTTGATGAAGGTGGTCTATGTGGTACTGGAACCCCAGTATCAGAGCGTATTAACGGCGGCGGTGAAATCGATTAACAAAAGCAATCCCCACCTAGCGATCGAATTGAGCGGGTATTTGATCGAGGAGTTACGCAGCCCGGAGATGTACGAAGCCTTCCAAGCTGATGTAGCAGGGGCGAACGTCTTTATTGGTTCGTTAATTTTTGTCGAAGACCTCGCCCGTAAAGTAGTAGAGGCTGTGACGCCCCACCGCGATCGGTTAGATGTGTGCGTGATCTTCCCTTCTATGCCGGAGGTGATGCGCCTCAACAAGATGGGAACCTTCAGCATGGAGAACCTGGGGCAGTCCAAGAGTGCGATCGCTCAGTTTATGCGCAAGCGCAAGGAAAAGGCGGGTAGTTCTTTCCAGGACAGTATGCTCAAAGTGGTGCAGACCCTGCCCAAGATTTTGAAGTATATGCCGATGGACAGGGCGCAGGATGCGAGAAACTTTATGCTGAGTTTTCAGTATTGGTTGGGCGGTTCGGAGCAGAATATTGAAAACTTTTTGCTAATGCTGGCGAAAAATTATCTGCCCGCGGCAAAGGAAATTCAAGTCAGAGACCCCGTTACCTATCCCGATATGGGGATTTGGCACCCGATCGCGCCCAAGATGTTTGAGAGTATTAAAGAATACTTGCAGTGGTTTAACAGCCGATCGGATATTGACGGCGACATGAAAGACCCCCTAGCGCCCACGATCGGGTTGGTGTTGGGGCGCTCCCACCTGGTGACAGGGGATGATGCCCACTATGTAGCAATGGTGCAGGAGTTAGAAGCCCAAGGGGCGCGAGTTATTCCCGTTTTTGCTGGTGGTTTGGATTTTTCTAAGCCGGTGGAAGCTTATTTTATCGATCAAGGACGGGTGATTGTCGATACGATTCTTTCGTTAACTGGTTTTGCTTTAGTAGGTGGACCCGCCCGCCAAGACCATCCCAAGGCAGTGCAGACATTGCAAAAGATCAACTGTCCTTACATGGTGGTTTTACCTTTGGTCTTTCAATCGACGGAAGAATGGCAACAGAGTGAATTAGGTCTGCATCCGGTACAGGTGGCTTTGCAGGTGGCAATTCCTGAGTTAGACGGCGCTGTAGACCCGATCGTTTTATCGGGCAGAGATGGACTAACGGGCAGAGCGATTGCCCTGAGCGATCGGATGGAACTGATTGCCAAACGGGCAATGAAATGGGCAAACCTGAAACGCAAACCCAGAGCAGAGAAAAAAGTAGCCATTACTGTCTTTAGTTTTCCGCCTGATAAGGGGAATGTGGGGACAGCTGCCTATTTGAATGTCTTTGCTTCCATCCATAAGGTTTTACAAACCCTGGCATCTAACGGTTATGACGTGAAAGACCTACCCGCCACTGCCGATGAAATGATGGCAGAGATTTTACACAATCCCAACGCCCTGGCGGGCAGTCCAGAGTTAAACATCGCCTATCGCATGAGCGTGGCAGAGTACGAAGAAAATACTCCCTATGTGGAAGGAATCACAGCGCAATGGGGCAATCCTCCAGGGCAACTTAACTCCGACGGGCAAAATTTATTAGTCTACGGTAAGCACTACGGCAACATTTTTGTGGGCGTACAACCCACCTTTGGCTATGAAGGCGATCCTATGCGGTTATTGTTTAGTAAATCTGCTTCTCCCCACCATGGCTTTGCTGCTTTCTATACCTACCTAAACGAAATTTGGGGCGCTGATGCGGTGTTACATTTTGGCACTCATGGATCGCTGGAGTTCATGCCTGGCAAGCAGATCGGTCTTTCTGGGGAATGTTATCCCGACAATTTGATCGGTGCTTTACCTAATATCTATTACTATGCCGTGAACAATCCCTCCGAGGGCACGATCGCTAAGCGCCGTGGCTATGCTACCACCATTAGTTACATCACTCCTGCTCCCGAAAATGCCGGTTTACATCGCGGGTTAAAGGAACTAAGCGAACTGATCAGTTCCTACAAAGAGTTGCGCCAGGGAGCCAGGGGAGCATCGATCGTCAACACGATCGTGGACAAGGTAAAATTAGTCAATCTCGATCAAGACGTGGTCTTACCAGCACAAGACGCCAAAGATATGACGATCGAGGAAAGAGATAACTTTGTCGGTCAAGTTTACAACAAACTGATGGAGATTGAATCGCGGGTGTTGCCCTGTGGTCTGCACGTAGTGGGAGAGCCGCCCAAACTAGAAGAAGCGGCTGATGTTTTGACCAGTATTGTCAGCTTCGATCGGTGGGAAGATAACCTCAAATCCCTGCCGCGTCTAATCGCCGAAAGCATCGATCGAGACATCGACCAAATCTACAAGAATAACGATCGGGGAGTTTTAGCAGACGTAGAACTATTAAGACAGATCAAACAAGCCACCCACAAAGCGATCGAGTCCTTGATCCAAACTCAGATCGATGCAGACGGCAGACTATCCAAAGTATCGGTGTTAAACTTCTTGCGTTTGGGTAAAAATGAACCCTGGATTGAAGCACTCAACCAATGTGGTTTTAGCAAAATCGATCGGGAGCAGCTCAAACCAATCATGGAATTTGCCGAATTCTGCCTCAAACAACTGGTAGCAGATAACGAATTAGGCGGTTTAATTCGCGCTTTAGAAGGAGATTTTATTCCCCCTAGCCCTGGTGGCGACCCCATCCGCAATCCCTTAGTTCTACCCACGGGCAAAAATATGCACGCCCTTGACCCCCAGTCAATTCCCACCAGTGCCGCCGTGCAATCCGCACAGATTGTTGTGGAAAAACTACTAGACAGACAAAAGATGGAAAACGAAGGTAAATATCCAGAGACCATCTCGATCATGCTCTGGGGAACTGACAACATCAAGACCTACGGCGAGTCTTTAGCGCAAGTGCTTTGTTTTATGGGTGTTAAACCTCTGCCAGATTCTTTAGGCAGAGTCAATCGCCTAGAACTGACTCCTTTAGCAGAACTGGGTAGACCCAGAATTGATGTGGTGATTAACTGTTCTGGTGTCTTTCGTGATTTGTTTGTCAATCAGATGGACTTACTCGATCGGGCAGTCAAACTCTGTGCCGAAGCTGATGAACCGATCGAGATGAACTTCATCAGAAAACATGCGATCGCCCAGGCAAAAGAGTTAAACATTTCTCTACGACAAGCAGCCACCAGAGTATTTAGCAATAGCGCTGGTTCTTACAGTGCCAACGTCAATCTCGCAGTGGAAAACAGCACCTGGGAGCAAGAAAAAGACCTGCAAGAGATGTATCTATCTCGCAAGTCCTTTGCCTTTGGTTCAGAAGTGAATAACCAACAACAAAGACAACTATACGAAACCGCCCTAAAGTCCGTGGAAGTCACCTTCCAAAATTTAGACTCCTCCGAAATCAGTTTGACCGATGTCAGTCACTACTTCGATTCTGACCCGACAAAAGTAGTGGAACAACTGCGCGGAGACGGCAAACGACCCAAGTCTTACATTGCCGACACCACCACCGCCAACGCCCAAGTGCGCACCCTGAATGAAACCGTCCGTCTCGATGCCCGCACCAAAATCCTCAATCCTAAATGGTATGAAGGCATGTTAAACAGCGGTTATGAAGGTGTAAGAGAAATCTCTAAACGACTGGTAAACACTATGGGTTGGTCTGCCACCGCCGGTGCTGTAGACAACTGGGTCTACGAAGATGTAAATGAAGTTTACATCAAAGACGAACAGATGCGGCAACGACTGATGAATATGAACCCCCATTCTTTCCGCAAGATGGTAGGTACTCTCCTAGAAGTCAATGGCAGAGGTTATTGGGAAACTAGCGAGTATAACCTGCAACAACTGCGCGACCTCTATCAAGAGTTGGAAGACCGCATCGAAGGAGTGGAATAAAAACGGATGAATAACTCCTAGTTCTTCCATCCCATCAGGACTTACGTTGCTTTTTCGGAAACTTTCACCCTAGCCCCCTCCCAAAAAGGGAGAGGGGAATTTTTCCTCTGGTTTTTCATTTTCTCAGGTAAAACTTAGAGAATGGGCAAAATTTTGTCCCCTAGAAAATCCCGACTGGTTAGGTTACAGGAATGATATTATTTAATTATTGATTCTTGTAATAACAATATAAAGTACCTATGGCTACCTTATCGGCGCTCCTCCATTACTATCGATTTGATTGCGGAAAACGCACCATCGATAGTGTTCTAGCAGATTGGGCAGAATTTGATCCCCACTGGGTGAAACTGGCGATCGTGGAGGCAATATATCGCGGGCGCTACAAAGCTCAGTCAGTGTATGATATTCTCCGGTTTTGGCAACGGCGGGGAGAGCCTTGTTATCGCTTTAGCCATGAGTTTGAACGATCGATTTGTGGTGATTTTGTCTTTGTTTTACCTCAGCCCAAGCCTAAATATCCTCCTCTTTCTTTACCTTCTCTCAATTGGAATTACATGACAACTTCTCCCTTTGAAGAACGTCTGCGGGCTTTAACGTCTTCGCCAAATTACTGCACCTAAAAAATAAACAACTGCGCCATGACCATACAAGGACCAGAGGGTAAATTAAACCAAGCAGAAACCCCAATCCCAATCAGGGCAGTTGTCATACCCAGGCTGGCAGAAATAGTCAGAAACGGGACAAATTGATGACAAAGCAGCCGCGATGTGGCAGCCGGAATCACTAAAAAACCATTGACTAACAAAATACCTACCGCTCGAATGGAAAGAGCAATAACGATCGCAAGCAAAATAATAAAGCCGTATTGATAGGTAAGGACGGGTAGTTTCTGCACACGGGCTAAATCCAGGTTAAGGCTGATCAGCACTTGTTGCGGCAATGTTAGATAAAGACCGATCGCTGTAAAGACTAATAAAATGAATAACAGAATTAAATCCCAATTGCCGATCGCTAAAATATCGCCAAACAGAGCCGCAGACAGGTTGCCCCGAAACCCTTTAACAAAGGTAAAACCGATCATGCCTAAAGATACAGAGCCGGCTAAAGCGATACCTAATACCGTGTCTTCTCCTAACTGGGTGCGCTCTGACAGTAACCTGACTCCGATACCAAAGACTATCGCAAACACAATTAAAGTAGGTGTAGGCGACAGTTGGAAAAGAGCGCTGATTACAATTCCTAAAATACCCGCATGACCAAGGGTATCGCCAAATAGGGAAAGACCCCGTAAAATAACAAAACAACCCAGCAAGCCACCGACTAAACCGAGGAGTATTCCTCCTACTAAAGCCCGCTGCATGAAGGGTTCTGCTAAAAGTTCTGTGAGATTATTCATTTTGATTGAACAAGAGATAGATTTTTAATGCGTTGGTCTTGGGTAGCTTCTGTGTCTACCTGGCTAAAAACACCGATCTTTTTGAGGTAAAGAGCTAGTGCCTGTTGCTCACCGCCCTTGGTCGTAAAAACGATCGGGGTTGTAGTGGCTAAGTCTTTCTTGTTCAGCCCAGAAAACTTAGGTAAAGGATAGTCGTCCCCTCCTGCTGCTAAATAACTTAACGTCACAGCACGAAAAGACCGATCGGGATTCCCTTGTATTTTACCGTCTTTCACCACTACATCTTGATTGACGACCAAAGATCGGATGCGCTCTCCGACGGGCTTTTGGGGATCAAAACTAAAGGTAAAACCACTGATTTGCGGAAATCTGCCTGGCGTTGCTCCTGGTTGTGACTGAGAAACTCCATGCTCCATCGTTTGTTTTAGTTGATCGGCGGTGAGAGTGACCAAAGTTAAACTATTACTGAAGGCTAAGGCAGTTTCAATGTCCAGTTGGGAAATAGCGCCATCTGGTTTGTTTGCCATGGGGTTCCCCAGGGGTGGAATGCGTTGCACCGGTTCGTTGCCTCCGTTACCTGTAACTGCACCGATCGAAGCGCGGATACCGCCGCCATTTTTGAAAGAGATGACCGTAGTGGGATCGATCGTTTTAGCGTAGTCTAGGTTAGCATCAGCGGTGAGATTGCCTAAGTTGGTCTCTTCTGTGCGGATTTCGTTGCGTAGTCCATTGAGGAATGTAGTTGTAGCACCAAACAGAGCGCTGTCTTTGGTGTTAATAATCTGCCCGATTTCCTGCACCACCCGATCGACTAGGGGATTGGGCTTGCCCCCTACGGCTTTGACCCCCTCGGCATCGGTAGCATAGGCACCACTGACGGGGTCGATCGTTTCAATGATCCCTTTGCCATTAAAGGTGACAACTAATCTGCCTACATAGCGATAGTTTGCTCCGGTATTGACAATAACAACAGGTTCTCCTGTAGCAGAAGTTTTTTTAATAGGATAGGTATCTAAGGGTTTATCGCCTGGACGCAACCGATCGGTGGGTTTTGCTAATACTTGATGGGAGCCGCCACCAATGATTATATCCACATCTTTTAGTTTTTCTGCGAGGGCAATTTCGTTTTGCAATTGTTGTAGATGTGCTAGGAGAATAATCCGATCGATGCCCTGATTAGTCAATTGGTCAATGTAGGGCTGCAAAACCTTACTATCTACCTGGTCACTGCTATCAATTCCCCCCTTAACAATTACATCATTACCAGGGCTAGAAATTTTTGCCAATCTAGTTGTGGTGGCAGCTACTAAACCTATCTTGGCACCATTGACAGTAACGATGGCACTGTGGGCAATTTGATGAGGAATTTGCCTAACATCCTGACCATCGGCAGCAAGGTCACTAGAGTCTATTTCACCGGTTTTGAAGTCTAAATTGGTACTGAGATAGGGGAAGTTTGCCCCTTCATATTTACGCTTAGGATCGGGGCGGATTAAATCTCTCACTTGGCGCAATCCTTGGTCAAATTCATGATTACCAAATACCGATGCTTGAAAGCCAATGGCATTGGCAATTTCAATATCTCCCTTGCCTGGAGTGAGATTGTAACGATCGGCTAAACTAGGGTCTGTACTGGCATTATAGAAGGGGCTGGGTAAATAATTGTCCCCACTAGAAAGTACGATCGTGTTGGGGAAAGTAGGGCGCAAGCCATTGACAACGGCGGCAAAATTAGGAGCATCAGTCAGGGCACTCAACGATGCCTCTAAGTCACTAGCATGGAGAATTTGCAAGGTAAATAAGCGGGAATTACTTATCTTAGTGTTGATAAAATAAGTGCCGACAATTAGAAGAATACAAAACAAGGCGATCGCGACATATTTGAGTGCTTTGACCATATTCTCCCTCAATTTTCGATTAGTTTATTACATTTTGACTGTCTGGACAATTGTCAAAACTTTAATCAGGACTTACGTTGCTTTTTCTGAAACCCTCACCCCCAACCCCTCTCCCAAAACGGGCGAGGGGAGCTATCCCTTGTGAATCATTATTGGGCTGTACTAAGTTTTTAAGGTAAAAGCTGTAAATAAAAAACCCCTGCCAGAGGCAGAGGTAAGGATTGCGATCCGATCGACCAGATTAGTAGAGGGCTTCCTCTTGGTGGGTCATAATTTCCAGATCAGAACGGGGATAGGAGACGCAGGTCAAAACGTAGCCGTTTTCGATTTGGTCGTCATCCAAGAAGGATTGGTCGCCTTGGTCTACTTCGCCGCCGTTGGTGATTTTACCTGCACAAGAAGAACAAGCGCCAGCACGACAGGAGTAGGGGAGGTCAAGACCTTGAGCCTCAGCAACATCTAAAATGTACTCGTCTTCTGGGACATCAAGGGTGACATCCAAGCCCTGAGCTTCGTTGTATAGACGCACTTTGTAGGTTTTAGCCATGAAAAGGGTTCCTCTCAAAAAATAGAAGGTGCATTGGCATCATAGCCTTCTTGAATTGCAAATCGATCGTTTTTCGGAAAAAAAAAAATTTTTTGCCCCCCGAAGAAGGAAATTTTAATCCCAATTAGTCAAAGTGCCTCTGGGAGAGGGTTTCAGCCATACCGATCGATGAGTATAATTATTTAACACTAGGCTTTCTATAAGTTTAACTTATGATATTACAATGCTTCATAGAAGCGTTTCTTCTAATAAGAAATTTGTATTAACAGTGCCCCACCTCGTCAAAATCTCGCTAGACTAGAAATATTTAGGAGGTAAAGCGATGAAAAAGACGTGCGCGTTGTTAATCCTAGCCGCGATCGGGTTTAGTGTTCAGGCTAGCGCCCAGAATAAAGACAAGGAGTGTATGGCAATTGCCGATGTGTTTCGGGTGGCGGGGGAAGGCTATCAGATGTCGGCGAATATCGGCGATGCGATCAATTTGACCGATCGGTTGTTGCTGGGCATGAAAAAACTCAACTTAGTAGACCCGAAGCTGAAAAACCTGCAGGGACGTTACATTGCCTACTTCAATAGCTCCAACGAACTGCTTAAAAAAGGGCAACAGAACCAAAACAACGAAGCTGCCCTTGATGCCTTGATGGCATCTGCCCGCGCTAGCAGTGCTATGGGGCATAACCTGGGGCAAGAGTTAATAGACTACTGTTCGCAATAATGGAGTTCTTGAGTTTAGAAGAGGTCAACTACATCGATCGTTGTCCTCTCTCCAGTAGAGAAAAATTTCTGACTAGGTTGACAATCTCAGCATGGCATTTATTAGAACACATCAGTAAAAGTTGTTCCCGCCCGATCGAGGCACTGCAGAGCACTGACATTATCCACTGGTTTGAAGAGGATCAGAGTCTACCCTGGCAGGGGGAGTATCTAGATTTTCCCGATACTAGGGAGGATGAGGTCAGTCAGTCATCCTTGCCCTCCTATCAAAAATTTCTCTGTCGGATTGTCATTCAAGCCAGGGTAGTGCTGATTAGCATCAGCCAAAGTTTAGAGCAACCGATCGAGGAATTAACCCTAGAGCAAATTCTGGCTTGGATCGAACAAGAATGTGTGCGGCAGCGCGCCCTGGGGGAAGAACCGGCATTTTTGCGCTTGTAAGACAAACCGCGCTATGATTTTCCTAAGTATGGAATAAAAAGTTATGACATTGACGGTGCGCGTAATTTCCCCCGATCGGGTAATCCTTGACCAACAAGCCCAGGAAGTGATTCTCCCCAGCACAACAGGGCAACTGGGTATTTTGACTGACCACGTCCCTCTGATGACTGCCCTGGATATTGGGGTTATGCGCTATCGTGACCAAAATAGGTGGTCAGCGATCGCTGTTTTAGGGGGCTTTGCCGAAATTGAAAATAACGAAGTGACGGTTCTAGTCAACGAAGCGGAACTAGGCGCTACGATCGACCCCGAACAAGCCCGCCAAGAGTTTACTGATGCTGAGAACCGCTTCAGTAGGGTGGCGGAGGGAGATAAATTGGGCAAAATTCAAGCCGATCGTGACCTCAAGCGTGCCAGAGCTAGAATGCAAGCTACCACTGCCCTTTAGTACCTCCAACCCAAAACTCCCTTTTGCCCCAGAGGGAGAATAAATTTTTCCTAGAAACGGCTACTTTACTAAACCCGATCGGAGTGCCCGCACAGCAGCCTGGGTGCGGTCATCGGCACAGAGCTTATTGAGAATATTGCGTACATGGGTCTTGACAGTACCTACCGTAATATAGAGGCGCTCCGCAATCTGGGCATTGCTGTAGCCATTGACAATCTCGGAAAGTACCTCTAATTCCCGTTCCGTCAGGGGAGTAGCCGCCAAAATTTGCTTATATTCCGGCTCCGAGGCATCAATTTCTACAGTCTTGACATCGCTAGTTTTGCGTACCTGACTCAGCACAATTTTAGCAATAGCGGGATCGACCCAAGAATTACCCTCCGCCGTCCAGCGCAATGCTTGTAGTAAGTTCTCGGAGCTAGTGTCCTTAATACAGTAGGAATCTGCCCCAGCGGCAAAGGCGGCTAGTACAGTTTCCTCCGTGTCCGTTAAGGTCAAGATTAAAACTTTGGGAACCCGATCGGGGGGAAGTGCTTTAAGCTTCTTGGTTACTTCAATGCCGTCAGTGTCAGGCAAGCCCAGGTCAACAATTACCACCTCTGGCAGTTTGGATTCTACTAAGCTAATACCCTCAGCTCCAGAGTTAGCTTCCCCCAGCACCTCAATACCATTTTGTTGCAACGTAATTTTCATCCCTACACGGGTGAGGTCGTGATCTTCTATCAAAACTACGCGGATGGGGTTCATAGCATAAAAATTATATTTAGTTTAGTATACAACCTAACACTCATCGTAGGGTTCAATATCTAACAAAAAGGCGTAGGGTTCTACTAATTCGGGGCGATGCAGAGAAATTGCCCGTAACAAATGCCAATCACTCAAGCTGGCGAAGGGGTCGCTGTACTCATCCTTCTCTAGTCTGGCGGCTAGTTCTGCTACATCCCGTGCCGTGAATTTAGAGATGTCGGCAGTTGGTTCCATAAAATTTAAGCTCTAGGTATAAAGTACGGAGAGAGAGGGATTCGAACCCTCGGTACGGCCTTACGATCCGTACAACAGATTAGCAATCTGCCGCTTTCGACCACTCAGCCACCTCTCCTTATTCTGAGATTTTTAATATAGCAGAATTTACAGGGAAGGGTTAATTTTTTTCAGTAAAATCTATAAAGCCCGATCGTGATGTATGAATTTGAAATTAGACCGCCTCTTGCCCCGCCGTTGGCAAGCTCTACTGGAATTGCTCTGGACTTTGGTGAGTAGGGATTTAGCAGTGAAATATCAGGGGGCGGTACTGGGCAATTTATGGTCAGTGTTAAATCAGTTGTCCCAGTTGTTGATTTTTACCTATGTGTTTTCGGTGGTGTTGCAGGTAAAGCTGAATTTGGAAACATTGCCAGAAAATCAATTTACCTTTGGGTTGTGGTTATTTGCGGGATTATTGCCCTGGACTGCTTTTACGACGGGTTTAATTCAGTCTACGGGGGTGGTGGTTAATAATCCTAATTTGGTTAAAAAAGTGGTTTTCCCCTTAATTTTATTGCCCTTGGTGCCGGTATTTTCTGCTTTTATTGAGAGTTTACTGGGAATCAGCATTTTGTGGATTGCCACGATTGTGACTACTCAGGTGGTACATGGGGTATTGTTCCTGTTGCCTTTAGTCTGGCTGACGCAGTTGTCGTTATCGATCGGAATGGCGTACTTGGTGGCGGGGCTGACTGTTTTTTTACGGGATATTCCCCAGACGGTGACGGTGGTGGTGAATTTGTGGTTTTATTTGACTCCGATCGTGTATCCGATCGCTAAAGTGCCGGCGGAATTTCGCCAGTGGATTTTATGGCTCAATCCTCTAGCGGCGATCGCGGAACTTTACCGTGACGTGATGCTGGTGGGTCAGATTCACCATTGGGGCGAATGGGTTGTGGCGACTTTATTGTCTTTGGGGATTTTATGTTTGGGGGTAAAGTTATATCGCCATCTCCGTCCGGCTTTTGCAGATGTCATTTAGCTAGGATTTACGCCAAGCAAAATTGCCCTTTCTCCCACAGCGGTCAGGTTAAATCAGGACTACGTTGCTTTGGCGGAAACCCTCACCCTAGCCCTCTCCCAAAAAGGGAGAGGGGACTAGAAAAAATTGATACTACTTCCCTTCTCCCGCTGTGGGAGAAGGGATTGAGGGATGAGGGGCAA
>PHFO01000084.1 GCA_002861535.1 Cyanobacteria bacterium M5B4
AAGAGCGAGTTTTGCCCCACGGAAGCCCCCCCTCCCCAAACCATTACCGATCCAGAGGAATTAGAAAAACTGCGATCGGGGTTATTTGATTTACTCGATCGGTCGTGGCGCAATGCCCGCACCTTTGAAGTTCCTCTCACCTACAGCGTTACTGTCGATCAAGAAGGCAATATTATTGGCTATAAAGAAACACCAGAAACCAGAGCCAACTTAGGAGATCAGGCAGAAGAAATACTAAAACGCATGGAAGAAGAACTGCCCCTAGAAAAATTACTCCGACAAAATTTAGGCACTCAACCCCGATCGGTTGCTACTTTTATTGTTACCTTTGACATCACAGACCAGTTAGAAGTGAAGATCAACCCTAGATGATGTGATCTTGAAGCCGATCGTTTACGGAAACTCCAGACAGGGGTTAAATTGTCTCAGCTACTACAAAAATTGGTTATTTTCTCTGCGATCGTGGTGTAGACTAATCCCACAAGGACAAAAATTAAACATGGCAAGGGCACATAAAGTAATTTTAGCTTATTCCGGCGGTGTCGATACTTCCGTTTGTATCCCCTATCTCAAACAAGAATGGGGCGTTTCGGAAGTAATTACTTTGGCAGCAGATTTAGGACAGGGAGATGAGCTAGAACCCATTCGGCAAAAAGCGTTAGATTCTGGGGCGAGTATATCCCTAGTGCAAAATGTCCAGGAAGAATTTATCCGTGACTATGCCTTTCCCTCTATTCAAGCTAACGCCCTCTACGAAAATCGTTACCCTTTGGCTACTGCCCTTGCCCGTCCCCTCATTGCCAAAATTTTGGTGGAAGCAGCCCAGGAGTACGGCGCAGATGCCGTCGCCCACGGTTGCACAGGCAAGGGGAATGACCAAGTCCGGTTTGATGTCTCCATCGCGGCTTTGAATCCTAAACTCAAGGTTTTAGCACCTGCCAGGGAATGGGGCATGAGCCGCGAAGAAACGATCGCTTACGGGGAAAAGTACGGCATTCCTGCCCCAGTGAAAAAGTCCTCTCCCTACAGCATCGATCGGAACATACTGGGACGCAGTATCGAGGCGGGTATTTTAGAAGATGCCTGGCAGGAGCCGCCGGAGGAAATTTTTGATTTTACGAAGGCAATTAAGGATACACCGGATACGCCCCAATACCTAGAGCTTAGCTTCGATGGGGGCATCCCTGTAGCTATAGATGGGGAAAACCTAGCCCCTGTAACATTGATCGAACGGCTAAACACGATCGTGGGCAATCATGGCGTAGGGCGGATCGACATGATTGAAAATCGTTTGGTCGGAATCAAGTCGCGGGAAATTTACGAATCCCCCGCCCTAGTGGCACTAATTCAAGCCCACCGCGACCTCGAAAGCCTCACCCTGCCCAAGGAAGTCACCCAATATAAACTGGGGATCGAGTCTACCTATGCCCAACTGGTCTACAACGGACTGTGGTATAGCCCCCTACGATCGGCGTTGGATGGTTTTGTGCAAGCCACCCAGGAGCGGGTTACAGGCACGGTCAGGCTGAAACTATTTAAGGGGACGGCGCAAATTGTGGGACGTAAATCCCCCTACAGCCTCTACAACGAAGAGTTGGCTACCTACACCAGTGCCGACCAATTCGATCACAAGGCTGCTGAAGGCTTTATCTATATCTGGGGCTTGCCGACTAGGGTGTGGTCACAAATCAGAACCCATGAGCATTGACTTTTTAGAGCCAGAACAAAAATTTTTGAGGGGCACCCCCACCCCATCGGCAGTCTTCCTCGTTTGATAATTGCCCTAGTCACCCTGGGTTTGGGTTACATCTACTTTTGGATTCGCTCCCGCACTACCACCTATCTGATCAGCGATCAACGCATCCTAGTAGAAGAGGGCTTATTCTCCCAAAAAATCCACACGATCGAGCTTTATTTAATTGAAGACATCGAAATCCAAAAGCCCTTTGTCCAGCGCATCATGGGGACGGGCAACTTGATTATTTTTTCTAAGGATGTCTCCACGCCAAGGCTTTTAATCGAAAGACTACCGGTGGATGTGCGACAACTCTACGAGCTAATGCGCCCCGCCATCCAAGAAGCTAGACGCAGGTATTTTCGGGAATTACCCCCCCGCTAAACAATTGGGTTTGTACAGCATAGTTGAGATGCTGATAGGCTAAAGGGGTCACGACCCTGCCCCTGGGCGTGCGTTGCAGGTAGCCAATTTGTAACAAGTAGGGTTCATAGACTGCCTCGATCGTCTGGGCATCTTCGCTGGTGATGGCAGCGATCGTTTCTAAGCCGACGGGTCCCCCCTGGAAATTTTCGATCATGGTGGTTAAAATTTTGCGATCGATCCAGTCCAGTCCCTTGGGATCGACATCAAATAAAGTGAGGGCATCGACGGCAACAGAGCGCGTAATTTTGCCCCCAGCCTTCACTTCGGCATAGTCCCGCACGCGGCGCAAAAGGCGGTTAGCAATGCGGGGCGTACCCCGCGATCGTTCGGCAATAGCAAGGGCACCCCCTTCATCAATATCGGTTTTCAGGATTACTCCCGTTCTCAGGACAATTTGCCCCAACTCCGCCACGCTATAAAATCGCAAATGGTGAATCAAGCCAAACCGATCGCGCAACGGTGCCGATAGACCGCCAATACGGGTAGTAGCCCCCACCAAAGTAAAAGGATTGAGAGGCACACTGCGAGTGCGCGCCCCCTGCCCCTTGCCGATCGTGATGTCCAGGCGGTAATCCTCCATCGCCGAGTATAAAATTTCCTCTGTCACCCTGGGCAGGCGGTGAATTTCATCAATAAATAAAATATCCCCCCGTTGCAAACTCACCAATAGACCAGCAATGTCCCTGGGGCGTTCCAGGGCAGGCGCAGAAGTAATTTTGCATTGCCCCCCCATTTCTGTAGCAATAATCAGGGCTAAGGAAGTTTTCCCCAGCCCCGGAGGACCATAAAACAAGAGATGATCGAGGACTGCTTGGCGGGACTTGGCGGCGCTGATGGCAATACCCAGTTGTTCTTTTAGTTCTCCCTGCCCGATATAATCCCCCAGGTTTTGCGGGCGGATATGATCGAGCTTCTCGCTGGCAGTAGCCTCAGTTTCCACTAAGCGCTCCCTCAGTTTATTTTGCTCCAAGGGGGAGCTATGTCCCTGGGAAGAAATAATTGCCATCTTACCTAGTAGTTGTTGCCCTCAACTGACATTCCCATTATAGAGTCCTAATCCTAGGCCGCCCAAAGACCTGGGCGTGACCTTATTTCTGTAAGTTACAATTCTTATAGTTAAGTTATTATTTGGTGATGCTATGGCACTAGAATTAAATCCTGCCAATGTCGAGCAAGTCCTCGACACCATGCGCCCCTATCTGTTGGCAGATGGAGGTAATGTAGAGTTAGTGGAAATTGAAGGACCGATCGTGCGGTTGCGCCTCCAGGGGGCTTGCGGCTCTTGTCCCAGTTCCACCATGACTTTGAGAATGGGCATTGAACGTAAACTGCGGGAGGAAATTCCTGACATTGGTGAAGTAGAACAGGTATTTTAGTTGTCGGCGCTGGCTGACTCGATTCCAGGGAGCAGAGAGTGGATTTCTTGCAGTAAATCCCCTAAACTACATGCTCCCTTTTGCAGGATTTTCTGCACCGAACCATTTAGTCGCAACCGATCGGCGGCAGATAGGGTCATGGCAGTAATGACCACGATCGGGACTTTCCAGCCTGGATATTGCTGGCGGAGAGCTTCCACAAACTCAAATCCGTCCATTTCCGGCATCATCAGGTCGAGCAAAATCAAATCAGGGGTAGATTGGCTGATCACATCGAGGGCAGTCTGCCCATTGTCAGCTTCCCATACCGTGCATTTTTCCTTTTCCAGCATCCATCGCAACATGTGACGGGCATCCGCTTCGTCCTCTACCACAAGAATGCGGGAATTAGCGAGGGTGTCAGTGCGGCGGCATCTATTGAGGGAACTCAGAAGACGATTGCGATTGATGGGCTTAGTCAAAAAGTCACTTACCCCCAGGGCATAACCGGCTTCCTTAGAGCCATCGATCGTGATCATAATGATTGGAATATTGCTGGTTTTGGGATCGGCTTTCAGTATACCTAGCACATTCCAACCATCCATACCAGGCATCACCACATCCAGGGTAATGGCATCGGGCATAATCTCCCGCGCCATTCTGATGCCATCCAAACCGTTGAGCGCCATCTTGACAGCAAAGCCATGCTTGTTCAAAAAACGCTTCATCACATCATGGACGTAGGGGTCATCATCGATGATCAGCACGATCGGTTGCTGGGGGCTGGGCTGGTCGTCCTTGAGGTGGACAGGGGGCATGGGTTCACTTTTCTTGGGGAGCTTAACCTCGATCGTGCTGGGCAGATAAAGGCGGAAGGTAGAACCTTGATTGGGTTCACTTTCTACAGTGATGTCTCCCCCCATCATCTGGGCAAACCGCTTGGTGATTGCCAATCCCAAGCCTGTACCGCCGTACTTGCGCGTCGTAGAATTGTCAGCCTGGGTGAAGGGGCGAAAGAGTTTGCTGATCGTCGCCTCCGTCATGCCAATGCCCGTATCTTGCACAATAAAGATGATCCAGTTGCCATTGTTGGTCTGCCTGCGCTCTACCTCTAGGGAAATAGTGCCATTCTGGGTAAATTTGGCGGCGTTACTCAACAAATTGATCAGACATTGTCTTACTTTCGCCACATCGGCATACATAACCCCGATGCTTTCATCACAGGCGACCCTTATCTGATTGTTGTTTTTTTGCACAGCGGGCAGGACGACATCGACAATTTCCCGAATTAGGTCGGGGATGGTAAATTCTTCGGCAAAGATTTCCATCTTGCCGGCTTCAATTTTGGAAATGTCGAGAATATCATTGATCAGTTCCAGGAGGTGCTTGCCGGCTGTATAAATTTTTTGCAGGTCGGCAACCATGTCCTCTCTGCCCTCGTCCCTGGCATCCTCCTGGAGCATTTCACTGTAGCCAATAATGGCGTTGAGGGGGGTGCGCAGTTCGTGACTCATGGTTGCCATAAAAGCGCTCTTCGCCTTGCTTGCTTCCAAAGCCTGATCCCTGGCAAGGGCTAGCTCCTGGTTCATTCTTAGGATTTCACTTTCGTCCCGCTTGCGCTGGAAAATAGCTCCTAACTGGGCAGCGATCGTGTTAATTAAACCCACCAAGCGGCTGTCCTGTTCCAGGGTCTGGGGCATAAAAAATACTAATACGGCTACCACACTCTGCTTCGATCGGATGGGTAAAGCTAGACAACCCTGCAAACCTAACCTGACGGCAGCATCACGGCGGGGAAACACCTGGAGGGAAACTTGATCGAGCTGCCAAATCCACTGGGGCGTATTTTTTCGCCACACCTGGGCAATGAGATTCTCACTAGCAGCAAAAATGAGGTCGTAACTCATCTGCCGAAAATCTACCAAATCGTGCTGGGGGCTATACCAAGCGGTGGAAAATTGTAGTGTTTGCCGATCGAGGGTGGGAATCCAGGCTTCGCCAATTACCCAGCCGGTATATTGACAGATATGTTGCAAAACCAAGTCAAGGGCAGTATTGAGGTCGGGGGCATTCCCCGCCTCTAGAACCACTGTTTGCAGCATCTGTATTCCTGCTTCTGCCCGCTTGCGCTGAGTAATATCCTGGACAAAGCCTTGGATACTTTCTATTTCCCCTTGGTCATTAAGCATCGATCGGACATTGAGGGCGACCCAAATCTTTTGCTGATCGGCGCGGAGGAACTGGGGTTCAAAGTCAGACACCGATTGCAGGGCACTTAAACTAGCATAAAATGAGCTGTAAGCTTCCTTGGAAATAAAGTAATCCTCTAATTTGAGACCAGCATCCAACAGAGCTTGGGGACTAGGATAGCCCAAAATTTGTGCCATCACCGGATTAACTAATTGAAAATAACCCTCTTTGTCAGCAATAAAAATACCTTCGATCGCATTTTCAAATAGGTCACGATAGCGCTCCTCCACTTCATCGATCGTGTTTTGCAAACTCAAGGTACGGGCGCGGAGCAGACGATGGGTACTAACAGCTTGTTCGACAATACTAAGTAAATTTTCTCGCTTGAAGGGCTTAGGGATAAACTTAAAAATCTTACTGGTATTGATTGCCTCAATTAAATCCCTAGTATCAGTACGCGCCGTCATTAAAATACGGATTGTGTCTGGTTGGGATTCCGCCACCTTGGCTAAAAACTCTGTCCCCATAATTTGGGGCATATTTTGGTCGGAAATAATTACTTCAATATCCGACTCCTGTTCTAATATGGATAGGGCAGAGATGGCACCATCAGCACTATATACCTGGTATCGAGAAGTGAGGACACGTTCTAATAATTCTCGATTGACAGATTCATCATCAACTACCAGTATTTTAGGCTTGGCTACCGTTTCCATAACATTAGCTACATGTTTAAGAAATAATACCCCATCTCCATACCCAAAATTGCAAAGAAATCAATAGGGAAAAGGCAATAAAATGCAAGTAGGAATTATTGGTGCGACGGGCTTTGTTGGTTCCCTTTTGGGGCAGCGCCTCCTCGATCGCGGCGATCACCTGATCATTTTGGCGCGGAATGTAAGCAAAGCCCAGGGGATGTTTCCCACTGCCGCCGTAGTCGATTGGCAGGACGACCGATCGGCAGCAGAGGCTTTGCAACGCTGTGATACCGTTGTCAACTTAGCAGGGCGACCCATTGCTGACCCCTGGAATCGCACAGTTAAGGCGGAGATTTATCACAGTCGCATTGATACAACCGCCAAGCTGATCGCCCTATTGGCTGGACTCGATCGGAAGCCCCAGGTAATGGTCAGCGCCAGTGCGATCGGTTACTACGGATCGAGTGAGACAGAGCAATTTACGGAGACTAGCCCCAAGGGGACTGGCTTTTTAGCCGATGTTTGTCAAGATTGGGAAGCCAAAGCGGACGGGGCAGAGTCCTTGGGCATCCGCTTGGTGAAGCTACGCATTGGCATCGTCCTCGATCGGGGGGGCGGCGCTTTAGGCAAAATTCTCCCCCTGTTTCAACTGGGGTTAGGGGGCATTCTGGGACGTGGCACGCAGTGGTTTTCTTGGATTCATCGCACAGATTTAGTCAATTTAATTCTTTTCTGCCTCGATCGGGGGGATGTACGCGGGGTGTTAAATGCTACGGCTCCCCAACCGGTGACCAACAGCCAGTTTACCGAATTGTTAGCCCAACAGGTAAAGCGCCCGGCCTTGCTCCCAGTGCCAGAATTTGCCCTCAAATTAGCCCTCGGCGAAGGTGCCAGCGTTGTGCTAGAAGGGCAAAAGGTGATTCCTGTCCGTCCGATCGAGTCGGGTTTTCAGTTTACTTATCCCCAGTTAGAAGATGCTTTAGCCGCTATCTGTCGTTAGCAGGCACAATTTGTCTTCAGAAATTTTCCTCCCATTTGGGCAGAAAGCGCTATCTTTTGAGGACTGACCTCCCCCTTTAAGAGAATTTGCCGGTAATTACAAAAATTCTCTTTTAGGTTAATATCGATCTACCCTTAATGATAGACAGTGTTAGGAATACTAGAAGTAAAAGAATTGACCTTCCAATATCCAGGACAGAAGCACAAAGCCCTAGATGGCATCAGTTTTAGCCTCGATCGGGGGGAGATTCTCGCTCTGCTTGGTCCTTCTGGTTGTGGCAAGACCAGCCTGCTCAGAGTAGTTGCGGGCTTTGAACGCCCCCAGTCCGGCACAATTGTGTTAGATCATCAAATCTTGGCGAGTCCCGATCGGTTTATACCTCCAGAACAGCGGCATATTGGCATGGTATTCCAGGATTATGCCCTTTTTCCCCATCTCACCGTAGAGCAGAATGTAGGGTTTGGCTTGCGGGGAAACCGATCGGACAAACTGATCCGAGAAGCCTTGGAAAGGGTAGGTCTAGCCCATCTGCGGCGGCAATTTCCCCACCAACTCTCCGGCGGGCAGCAACAACGGGTAGCGCTAGCGCGGGCGTTGATTACCAATCCAGCCCTGGTACTCCTAGATGAACCCCTTAGTAATATCGATGTCCAGTTGCGCCTCAATCTCCGCAATGAATTAAAGGCAATTCTGCAACAGACTGGTACTACTGCCCTCTGGGTGACCCATGACCAAGAAGAAGCAATGGCGGTGGCAGACTGGATTGGCGTAATCCAGGCAGGCAAGTTAGAACAGTGGGGCACTCCCGCCGACATCTATTATCACCCCTGCAACGCTTTTGTCGCTCAGTTTGTCTCCCAGGCAAATTTACTCCCTCTCAAAATTTGTGATGGTAAAATCATCACAGATTTGGGGGAATTTCCCCTCAACGCCCCTCTAACTGACCAAAAATATCTATCACTACGCCAGGAAGAAGCTAAACTCACGATCGATGCTGATTCCCCCATAGTTATTACCGATCGGTTTTTTGGGGAGGGAATGGGTATATCAGGTAAAGTTACCGTCCGGGCGTACAATCACAGCCCGCACAGCAAGCAGCGAAGCCCCCCTAACCGTAGGTACAAAGGTCACGATCGGGGGCAAATGGGAGTTGCTCTAAACTAAGTATTCCCTGCCCAAATAGGGCTGTAATGCCTGGGGAACCAGCACTGTACCATCGGGCTGTTGGTAATTTTCTAAAATGGCGCACATAGTTCTACCCACCGCCAGAGCGGAGCCGTTAAGAGTATGGAGAAATTCCGTCCCCTTTTTGCCCTTAGTTTTGTAGCGCAGGTTAGCGCGGCGTGCCTGGAAATCACCAAAATTAGAACAACTAGAAATCTCCCGATACTGTCCCGCCGAGGGCAGCCACACCTCTAGGTCGTAGCATTTCATGGCGCTAAACCCCAAATCTCCTGTACAGAGAGCCACTACGCGGTAAGGCAAGCGGAGTAACTGTAGAATATTTTCCGCATCACTGACTAAATCTTCGTGTTCCCTTTCCGATTCACCTGGCAAAACAAACTTGACCAACTCCACCTTATTAAACTGATGGAGGCGAATTAGTCCCCGCGTATCCCTGCCATAACTTCCCGCTTCGCGGCGAAAACAGGGGGTATAGGCGCAGTGCTTAATCGGCAGGGCTTCACTGTCGAGAATTTCATCGCGGTAAAGATTGGTGACGGGCACTTCTGCGGTCGGGATGAGCCACAGGTCATCTTCTTGACAACGAAAAGCATCAGTTGCGAACTTGGGCAGTTGTCCCGTCCCCTGCAAGGATTGGGAATTGACCAAGAAAGGCGGCATGACTTCTCCATAACCAGCTTTGATATGTTGATCGAGCATGAAGTTAATCAGCGCCCGTTCTAGCTGGGCAGCCGCTCCCACTAGGTTGACAAAGCGGGTCTGGGCAATTTTTACCGCCCGTTCAAAGTCCAGAATGCCCATTTTTTCGCCAATTTCCCAGTGGGGCATAACGGGATGGGTTGGTTTGTATTCCTCGCCCCAGGTGCGTACGGTTTGGTTATCGGCTTCAGACTGCCCGATCGGGGTGGAGGGATGGGGCAAGTTAGGGATAGTAAGCAGTTGCTGATGGAGTTGTTGTTTAATTTCTTCTTCTTGTTTAGAAAGGTCTGCAACCTGTTGTTTAATCTCGTTTGCCTTTTGGCGGAGTTGTTCGATCGTGGGATGATCGGGGTCTTGCTGTTTTAGCTTACCTACTTGTTTTTGTAGGTCATTGGCTTCTGCTTCCAGGCTCGATCGTTTTTGTTCTGTTGCTCTTCTGCGATCGTCTAGATCGATCAAGTCTTGCAAATTGATATTTTCCTTGCGGTGTTGCAGAGCAGTTTGGCATTCAGTTAAGTTCTGACGAATTAGTTTAATGTCTAACACAGTTATCCCCCGATCGTTATTGTTCTATTTTACTAAAGAGATTAAAAATTGCTTCTAAGGTTTTGTTACCGCGAATTTGGTTAGAAAGGGGCAAATGACCACGGGGAGCGTCCAAATTCCAGATAAACCCCCCTGGATAACGGGCAAAACTGCCTTCTTGTTTCCATTTAATTTGTTTCCAGAGTTTTTCCCAATTTTTACCTAAGTTTAGCCATATTTTGCGTTGCACCGAATAACCGAACTTCCCTTCTGAAAAAACGACCCACAACCGATCGAGCGTTTGTAAATCCTGCAAACTAATTTGTTCTACATCAGTAAAATATAACCAGCCCCGCTCGGCAGCATTTGTACCCGATGCTTCGCACATCTTCTGATTATGCAAAACATCAGCCTGTTGATATTCCCCTAAACTGAGTAAGTTAAACAATTGTAAATAATCGATCGTGCCTTCTGCAAGATTCAAGCCTGTTATCATTTCTTGGGTTAAACTCTGGTCATTCATTTTTAATAGAGTTTGATAGATGGTGCCGTCGATAAAACCGATCGGTATATTTTGTTCCCGTCTTGTTGCAAAAAATTTAACTAAAAGAGAAACCCCCTCCCGATCGTAGTTAACTGCCGACTTGATGCCTGTCAGACATTCTTTTACATCTGGATCGTTGATTTGTTTTTGGATTACCTCAATCATGCCAATACTCCTAGTTTTAATTTGTATCATGTCTGACGTTGTAAGTTCACGTTCATACCCAACAAAGGTATGTAATTGCCATACCGATCGTTTGTCGTATTTTATTTGCTTTTTGTTTAATAACAGTCATCGATCGTTGCTTAATCTAATTCAATCTGGTCAGCAAAAGAATAAGTTTCAATTCCCAATTCTTTAGCTAAAGATAAAGCAGAAGGATGAATCATTGGCGAAATTACAATCTTGCGGGTTGCTTTTCTGTGGTGGTTTTCATAATAGGCAATTTTCCTGGCAAAGCTTAACATGTCTGACTTACTCATAGAAGACTTTAATTCACACAAAATAACAGTACCGTTTTTGATGATGAGATCAATTTCTACCTGATCGGGTCTGTCAAAAACAGTTCCTTCTTGATCAAATTCCATGAAGTTGATTACTTCGATACCAAAGGAATCTTCTAAAATTCCCTTGAGTCCATTGCGAAAAGCGGCTTCGCTATTTATGCCCCACCGCGCCCCCATAGCACTGATGCCACTCTCGATCCTCTGACCAAGTTTGTTGAGTTCTTTCTTGGTTTCGGCATGGAGCTGGTCATTATGTTCCCACCTGCGGGTGTTTTCTTCCCATCGCTGGTTATTTTCTTCCCACCTGCGATTGTTTTCTTCCCATCTACGTTCGTTTTCTTCCCATCGCTGGTTATTTTCTTCCCACCTGCGATTGTTTTCCTCCCATCTGAGTTTATTCTCTTCCCACCTGCGATCGTTTTCTTCCCATCTACGATTATTTTCTTGCCAATTGAGTTTA
>PHFO01000085.1 GCA_002861535.1 Cyanobacteria bacterium M5B4
GGGAGTGAGAACGATCGGTTCTTCTTTGATGCAACCAGGCTGCTCGATGCTTACTTGATGGTAATAGCTACAGTAGGCGGACAGGGAAGCGGTGTAGGGGTTTGCCAGGTCTCTGGTGCGAATGAGGGGGTCACTCTTGGTTTGTAACTCTAACATTTCTCTGACTGCCGCGCGGAAGGAGTTAAACTGCCTTTGTACCTTTAGGTCACGAAAATCAGGTTCAATAAAGACAGGGGGCATATTCAAGTCGGAAGTCAAATCAAGTATCTTAGTCAAAGATTCACCGTAGGTGGCGGGATAATTGTTGGCAAAATCCGTAGGGAAATTGCCAGGGTAGGCATCCTGGTCGGTGGGGTGGGGCTGGGCTTGGGCTATACCGGCTATAAGGGTAGTGCTAACTAACCCCGTTAAAATTTTCGCTAACATCGATCGCATCGGGTAACTCCTCACATTACTTGCCACTAATTTAGCAGATCAATTTCTATTTGTAAGGATTTCTATAAATACTATGACATTCGATTACAATCGCCCTAGGTTACTAGAACTAATTGGTCAAATTGCCTATAAAAAGGGTGATTTTGTCCTCTCTTCTGGGCAGAAAAGTTCTTATTATATCAATGGAAAGTTGGTTAGCTTGCATCCTTTGGGGGCGCGCTATATCGGCGAAATGATGCACGCTCTGTTACCCCCGGACACGATCGCGGTGGGGGGGCTGACTCTGGGGGCTGACCCGATCGTGGCGGCAATTACGGTGATCTCGGCGTTTACCGATCGTCCGGTTTATGGTCTCATTGTGCGGAAACAGGTGAAGGATCATGGCACGGGGCAAACGATCGAGGGTATGCAGTTACCGGCTGGGTCTAGGGTGGTGGTGGTAGAGGATGTGGTGACGACGGGGGCATCGGCTTTGTTGGCAGCGGAACGTCTGCGGGGGGCAGGCTATCGGGTAGAGGATGTGCTCGCCATTGTCGATCGGGAGCAGGGGGCAGGGGAGCGCTACGAGCAGGAGGGGCTTAAATTACGTTCCCTCTTTACCATTTCGGAAATTAGGGCGCAGTTCCCTTGAGGGGGCGGAGCTGGTACTGATTGTGCACGATCGTGGTGTGCTGTTGCCATTCTGGTTTACTGTCAGGGAAGTCTTGGCGGTAGTGGGTACCCCTACTTTCGGTGCGGTAGAGGGCGGATTGCAAAGTGAGTTTACCGTAGGTAAGTAAATTACCGCTAGCCCGATCGGGCTGTTTTTCCTCTAGGCGGGCTAGTTCTGCTAGCCCCTGGGTCATACCTGCTGCAGTACGGATGATGCCTGCGGTGCGCCAACAAATTTCCCGCACTTCTGTTTGACAGTCGTAGTCCCCCCATTTTGGCTCTGGGGGAGCACCAGGCTCTAGGAAAGCATCTAACAAAGCGGAAAATCGCGCCAGCCGTTCGCCAAATACAAAGCACTCTAACAGGGAGTTGCTCGCTAGCCGATTAGCCCCATGGACTCCGGTGCTGGCAACTTCACCTACGGCATACAAGCCGGGCAAGCTGGTAGCCCCGATCGTGTCTGTGGCAATGCCGCCGATGCAGTAGTGGGCGGCGGGGGTGACAGGGATAGGCTGCTGTTCGATGTTGATGGCATATTCTTGGCACAAACGCCCGATCGTGGGGAAGCGATGGCGGATCGTCTCTAGGGGAATGGGGCTTAAATCTAAAAATACACAGTCGGCTCCCGTGCGCTGCAGGTGCTGCCAAATGGCACGACTGACAATATCCCTGGGGGCTAATTCTCCCTGGGGATGGTAATCAAAAGCAAAGCGGTAACCCTCCCTATCGATCAGGTAGGCTCCCTCCCCCCGCACAGCTTCACTAATTAAGAAGCGGGGCGCGCCCTGTAAATACAAAGCTGTGGGATGGAACTGCACAAATTCCATATCCCTCAACTCCGCTCCCTGCTGCCAGGCAATTACTACTCCTTCCCCCGTACTGGTGGGGGGATTGGTCGTCTGACTGTAGATGTAGGCACCGCCCCCCGTCGCTAAAACTGTTACCCTACTCAGCAATGGGACAATCTCCCCATTGGGTAACTGCGCCCAGGCACCGCCACATACCCCCCCTTGCATAATTAGCTCCAGAACCTGGGTTTCTGGTAAAACGGTGATGCAGGGATGGTCTAACACCCGATCGGTGAGGGTATCGACCAGGGCTTTGCCGGTGGCATCGGCACTATGGAGCACTCGATGCCTACTGTGGGCAGCTTCTAAAGTGAGGGCTAAACCGCCAGAAGCAGTGCGATCGAAGTTCACCCCCAAAGCCAGCAGGTGATGGATGTGGCGGGGTGCCTCCCTGACCAAAATTTCTACCGCTTCGGGGTCACAGAGTCCTGCCCCTGCCCTAAGGGTGTCCTGGAAATGTAAATCGATCGTGTCCCCGGGGTCTAATACAGCGGCAATCCCCCCCTGTGCCCAGCAACTAGCAGAGGAACGCAGACTGGCTTTGGTGACAATCCCTATCCTGCCCCGTTCCCCTAGGCGCTCCGCCAAGCAAAGAGCCGTATACAGCCCCGCGGCACCACTGCCTACAACCAAGGCATCAAAGCGATCGTCCACCTAAAGACGATAGTTAGCGTTGTTAATCCGTTCCCTTTGCATCGAATTGTCTGGGCGTTTGAGGGTAAATTCTCCCATATACTGCCGGATGCGTTCCTTCTGCCGATCGGTCAGCCCCTCAATTTTGTAGACATCCTCTAAAGAGGCGTAGGGGGCATTTTTGATGATCAGTTTTGCCAGGGTGGGGTACATCCCCGGTAACCGGCGGAAAGCGTTGACGTTAGAATTGTTGAGGTCGATCTTGCTGTTGTCTACCGTGACAAAATTAGTGTCGGGCAGTTGCTCCAAGGGCGCAGCTACCACCGATCGGCTAGAGCCTAGCCACAAACTTAGGGCTAAAACCCCCATTACCAAAATCCGCAGTACAGTTTTCATCTATGCTAAATCCTCTTCTAAATCTTTAGAGTTAATTTTAACGCCGATCGGCTACTTCCAGGGAAGGAATCAGGGCTTTAGGACTGGTGTAATGGTGGACAGTATCGACAAATTGATGGACGCGGATCGGGTCAATGGGCTGGTCGATCTGACCGTGGCGTTTGAGGGAGCTAGACACAATTACGCCGTCTGCTAGGGGTAAAATTTCCGTGATGTTATCCCACTTGGCACCAGAGCCAATAAATAGGGGGGTTTGGTTACAGGCTTGTCTAGCTTCCTGCAGGTCGGAGATAGAGGGGGGACTTCCCGTCGCCCAGCCGGAAATAATGATGGCATCCGCTAGCCCCCGCTCGATCGTGTCATGGATTGCTAGGGTGAGATTGGGGGAAGAAAGGGGCTGGGAGTGTTTGACGAGGACATCGGCGAAAACCTTGGTTTGAGTTCCTAGGATGCGGCGGTAGCGCATCAATTCGTAGGCGGTACCTTCGATGATGCCCTGGTCGGAAGCCACTACTCCCATCAGCACATTTACCCGAATAAAGGGGGCACCGGTGCAACAGGCGATCGCCATAGCACTGTGACTGTCATTGCGTAACACATTGATGCCCACCGGCTGGGGAACCATCTGCATGATCCTCTGTACCACTAGGCTCATAGCACTCACTACAGCAGGGTCTACTGTGCCTTTGGTAAAGGGGGCATCAAAAAAATTTTCCACCAGTATGCCATCTACGCCCCCCGATGCTAAAGCCGCCGCCTCCTGCTCTGCCCGATCGATTACTTCCTTCAAGCTCCCGCCCCAACGCGGCGAAGTAGGAAGGGGCAACAAATGAATAACGCCGATAATAGGCTTGGGGGAATCAAAAAGTTGTCTTAGCAACACAAAACCCAATATTAAAAAATGATTACATGCCCTTACTTTAACGCGAACTGGAACGGAAATGATTGATGTAGTTATATTAAGCAATGGCCCTGGGGAAGTAACTACCTGGGTTTATCCTTTTGTGAGGGCAATTAGCGATCGTAAAGAATTATTATGGCGCATCTCCGTTGTGCTTTCGCCCTGTAGTCACGCCAGCGGCAGGGAGGCGGAAATTGCAGAGGGATTTCCTGGCGTGGCAAGGGTACTGCGCGCCGATCGATTCTGGGATTTTTTATTGTGGGGCAAAACACCGGGCTGGGACTGGTATGAACGGGGCGTAGTAGTATTTTTGGGGGGGGATCAGTTTTTTACGGTAGCGATCGGCAGGCGTTTGGGTTACAAAACCGTAATCTATGCTGAGTGGGCAGCGCGCTGGGTTGATTGGGTCGATCGCTTTGCCCTCCGGTACCCAGGAATCAAGGCAGGGAACAAGGGCGTAGTAATTGGGGATTTAATGGCGGATATTCCCGATCGGGTGCCAATTTCCGGCAATTATGTCGTATTCTTGCCCGGTTCCAAGGCGATGAAGTTGCGCCAGGGCGTGCCTCTAGTGTTGGGAGTAGCCGATCGGTTAGCGGCAATTTACAGCGATTTAGAGTTTTATATCGCCCTCGCTCCTACCCTCACCCCCCAGGAGCTAGCCAGTTATGGGGGCACTTTAGCGGGGGAATGCCTCATAGCGCCACGAGGAACAGCGGTCAAAATTTACCAGCACTTTCCGGCAACGGATTTATTTTTAGGGGCAAAGCTCTGTGTGACTACCGTAGGAGCCAATACTGCCCAGTTAGCTGCCCTGGCTGTACCTATGATCGTACTTGTGCCCACCAACCAATGGGATGTAATGCGGGCATGGGATGGATTAGGGGGGATTTTAAGCAATTTACCCGCCATCGGCAGGGGGATCAGCACCCTGATCAATCGTGCAGTGGTGCACCAAATAAAAAAACGAGGGCGCTTCCTCAGTTGGGCAAATATTTATGCTAACCAACCGATCGTGCCCGAATATATCGAATACCTCACCCCGGAAATTGTCACTGCCTACATCCAAGACCTGCTAGATCATCCCCCCCAACTCGATCGGCTCCGCCAGGATTTAGAAAAGTTCTTCCCTAGAAGCCAGGCAGGGGCAAAATTGGTGCAAACGATCGAGCAATTACTCAACTCCTAATTTTAATAATCGATCGCCACTAAATAAGTTATCCTAGATAGGCTGTTTAATCTACGAGAACGACCCAATGGCTAAGCGCCGCAATCTCAAAAAAGAAAAAGCCCTCCGCAACCAAGCCTACGCCCGTAAATTTCGCAAGCGCACTCCCTCCAAATTTATGCGCCGTCCTGGTTTTGGCAGAATGGATGACGGAGAAGAGTCCGAGTCCAGCGAAAATGTAGAAGAACTAGAAGGTGGAGCCAAGTACTAAGCTCTGTCTCGGTCTCCATACCACCACCCCTACCCTTGGAATTGCCCTGGGGCAGATCATCGGCGGAGAACTACACCTCCTGCACGATCGGCAGTGGTCTTTGGGCAAGGAAAGTTCTACCCTGATTCATTACTATTTGGCAGAACTGTTCAGGGATCGCGCCTGGCAAGACCTAGTTTATGTAGCAGTAGCAACAGGAGTTGGTAGTTTTACGGGCACCCGCGTAGGGGTAGTCCTAGCCCGCACCCTGGGGCAACAATTACAAATCCCTGTCTATGGCATTGCCAACAGTGAGGTGGATGCTCACAATCCCCACCGATCGGAGGCAGCCAACCTATTGCATTTGGCCCATGCCCAGTGGCGAAATCACTACCTGCCAGACTATACTGCCGTCCTGCCCCTCTACGAGCTTTAGTGTTAATATTGCTAGGGAAGAAGTTCAGCTGGGACCTATGATTACTGACCCCCTTACCATCCGCAACTATCAAAAAATTACCGACTCCCTAGTAGATATGAGTCAAAAAGGTTACAGCCGCGACGAACTAAGACTATTTATTGATGGTTTTGTCACCGCCTTGAGGCTGAATAACTCCTTGGATGTAACATTAATCCACCGTTTGGAATCAGAGGCTGTACGCTTCTTGTATGAACCGTCTAATTTTACTGACCCCTTTGACCCCCAGCCCCAACCAGAAGTCAGCACCTATTGAGCAGGATGCTCCTAGCAGACCAACTGCGATCGGTGAATCGTCAACTGCGCCTGGGCAAGATAGGTATTCAAATCGAGCAACGGGGACAAAAGCTAGCCTTTAGAGGTACTTTTCCCCCCAAAGCCGGCAGCAAAGAACTCTATCCCCACCAACAACGGTTGAGCTTGGGTATTCCAGCCACCCCAGAAGGACTGGCAGAGGCAGTAATTCTAGCCAAAATTTTAGCAACCCAGCTGTGGTGCCAAACTTTTAAGTGGGATCACTATCAAAACTATGCCCCCCTGCCAACTATTGACAACCAACTAGAACTGTGGATCAAAGAATTTGAGGTTTATTTTTGGGCAAAGCGCGGCACTAGCGCCCGCACTACCTGGCAAAAATCCTACTATCCCTACTTACACAGACTCCAATCCCTAGCCCAAAGCCAGCCCCACCGCAGTCCAGAAGAGTTAATTTATCAGACAATTTTAAGTATTCCTGCCCACAGCCGATCGCGGCAGTTGTGTTGCACCGCCCTTAAAGCCTTAGTGGAATTTGCCGGCATTGTCCTCCCCTTCAACATTAAAGACCTCTGGGGCAACTACAGTCAGCGTTCCCTCCAAGAAAGACAACTCCCCTGCGAAAAAACGATCGTTGAATGGCACGATCGCATTCCCAATCCCCGCTGGCGCTTTGTGTTTGGCGTGATGGCAACCTTTGGGCTACGCAACCATGAGGTCTTTTTTTGCGACTATGACAACCTCCGATCGGGAATCGATAACTCCGTCAGAGTGCTAGAGACGACTAAAACAGGAAGCCATGAAAGTTGGGCATTCCCGCCCCAGTGGGTAGAGCAGTTCCAGTTGCGATCGGGGCATTTACCCCAGATCAACACCGATTTAACTACCACAACCCTGCAACGCATTGGACAACAAGTAACGCAACAATTTCAGCGCTATGGCATTCCCTTTACTCCCTATGATTTACGCCATGCCTGGGCAGTAAGAACAATTCACTACGGGCTATCAGACACGATCGCCGCCCAAATGATGGGGCATTCCGTCGCCATTCATCACCGTACTTATCACCGTTGGCTTACTCGCAGAGACCAAGAACAAGCAGTAAAACAAGTTCTATCACCCAAATACCTAAGTTCGCCAGAAGTTTAAGTTATCAAAATCCGACTGCACATCGGTTTGAGTGTTTCCCATCCCCTGATTATGGGGGCTAATATTAGGACTTATGCCAAGCCCTCAATCCCTTCTCCCTTTTTGCTAGGGTGAGGGTTTCAGAAAAAGCAACGCAACTTTTCGGTTTTCTATTACGATCGGGTTTGATTTCCACCAAACATTCTGCCATGCTGACCACTATACTCTTGCTATCTACGGGCATGGTAACAATTGCCCAAGCCAAACCAAACTGTAAGGACATTGCCAGTCTTAACCAAAGGGACTTAAACTTTTGTGCGGCGGCGGATGCCAAACTAGCTGACGCTAAACTTAACCAGGTCTATCGCCAACTGCGTGCCAAGCACAAAGAGAATCCTAGCGAAGAAAATGCCCTGATATCTGCCCAACTAGCATGGATTAAATTTCGAGATCAGAACTGTAAATTTGCCGAAGTGCGTTTTGAACAGGGAAGTATTGCACCCTTGATCTTTCACAAATGCATTGAAAGAGTCACAAACCAGCGCGTCGAAGAATTGGAAAGATACCTCAAAGGATTAGCAAGCAGAGATGGACTCTAAATTAGCGATCGCCTATCTCAGCGCCCTGATCCCGTCAAGTAAGTCCTGTAAAATATTAGGACTTACGCCAAGCCCTCAATCCCTTCTCCCTTTTTGCTAGGGTAATGGTTTCAGAAAAAGCAATGTAAGTCCTGAGATATAATTTGACAGTAATGTCTAGTAAATTTATCCAATGATCTACAATCCATCCATGCGGGAAGAACCGCGCCATCGTCCAGCAGGGGTGTTACCCAAGCCACAAGTTGAGTCCATTTTAGACTGGTTAGAACGTAATGGTCGGATTGCGGCAAGAGTGCCAGAAGCCAGCATTACCTTTGACGAAGACATTGACGAACTCAATGAAATTATCGGCGAGGATAGCGGCTACTACGACGACGATGAAGACGATTTAGTCTCTGACGATGACGAAGAAGTGATCTAATGAAAGAAGTAACCTTCCCGACACCTAAACTTTTAACAGGCAGAAATCTATCTCTTCTCCTGTTTTTTTCTTTAATCGGTATCATTATTTCCTTTCAATATTTAAGACATAAGGAAATTTTAGATTTACTTTTGCCTTGGTCTGTCAGTCTTTTAGCTGTGATTGCCAGCGGCACGATCGTTGTGCCTTGGTTGCGCCAATTAAAGGCGGGGCAAGTAATTCGCGAAGATGGTCCCCAGAGTCACTTACAAAAAGCAGGTACACCAACCATGGGGGGGATTTTTGTTGTTCCTTCCAGTTTACTGGTAGCAGTTCTATGGACGAAGTTTGACCCCAATGTAGTGGCGGCGGCTTTGTTAACTTTAGCTTTTGGTTTTGTCGGCTGGTTAGATGATTGGTTGATCTTGCGCTACAAATCCAATAAAGGTATTTCTGCTCCTTTGAAGTTGTTTTTACTTGGTGTTGCTTCTATAGGGTTTTCTGCCTGGGCAGGATTTCAGGGTCTTGTAACTACTGTCAGTCTACCTTGGGGTTTTTCTTTGTCTTTGGGTTTGTTATTTTGGCTGTTGGCATTATTCGTTTTGTTGGGTGCTAGCAATGCTACCAATTTGACGGACGGCTTGGATGGTCTGGCAGGCGGTACGGGCGCGATCGCGTCTTTGGGTCTTGGTCTTTTACTTTATGATCAATATCCCCAATTATCCATCTTTTGTCTGTGTGTTAGTGGTGCTTATCTGGGCTTTTTATGGCACAACCACAACCCGGCAAAGGTATTTATGGGAGATACCGGTTCCCTCGCCCTAGGCGGTGCTTTAGCGGCGGCGGGTATTTTAGGGGGGCAATTGTGGGGATTACTGATATTGAGTTTATTGTTTGTTTGGGAATCTCTTTCGACCATTTTACAAGTTGGTTATTACAAACTAACAAAGAATGAAGAGGGAATAGGCAAAAGACTATTTAAGATGGCTCCCTTTCATCATCATTTAGAGCTTAGTGGTTGGACTGAGTTACAAGTGGTAGGCAGCTTTTACACGATCGGTCTAGTTTTGTTGGGCTTATCGCTTTTAGTGAAAACATAATGGAATGGGAGAGGGTAAGGGCAAAGTTCAAGCAGGTATGGGGTTATGACGACTTCCGTCCGCCCCAGGGAGAAATTATTGCTAACTTACTCGATCGGAAAGACTGTCTGATCATTTTAGCGACTGGTGGTGGCAAGTCTATCTGTTTTCAGTTGCCGGCTCTGTTGCAATACGGTTTAACGTTGGTGGTTTCTCCTTTAGTAGCTTTAATGGAAGACCAAGTGCAAGACCTAAAAAAGCGCAGCTTACCGGCAGCGACCATTCATAGTAATTTATCCAAAAACGATCGGTGGGAGGTATTAAAAGACTTCTTTCGCCTGCGATTACTTTATCTGTCGCCGGAAACTCTGTTTTCTCCCCCAGTCTGGGAGAGGTTATGTCATCCTAAGCTACGAATTGCTGGCATTATGTTAGACGAAGCCCATTGTTTAGTGCAGTGGGGGGACACTTTTCGTCCTGATTACAGAAGACTAGGAGTATTAAGACCAGCATTACTAAAACAAAAGATGGATAACCATCCGCCGATTCCAGTGGCAGCTTTTACAGCAACGGCTGATCCTAGTGTACAAAGGGAGTTAATCTCTTGTTTGAATTTGCAAAAGCCTCATATCATCTTAACTTCTCCCTATCGTGGTCATCTAGCACTTCATATAGAAATCTGTTGGAGTGATAAAGGCAGAAAAGACCGATCGGTTAAGTACATAAAAGAGAAAAAAGGACAGGTCGGTCTAGTCTATGTCAGGACTCGTAAAGACAGTGAAGAATTGGCAGAATGGTTTACTAGTCAAGGTTTTAAGTGTTTGTCTTACCACGGCGGTATGATTCCTAAAGAAAGAAGACAGATTGAACAAGATTGGCTTAGTGGTAAATGTCAGTTTGTCGTTTGTACTTCTGCCTTTGGTGTTGGTATCAACAATCCCGAAACGCGCTGGGTTCTACATTTTCAATCCCCTCTAACGATCGCGGAATATGTGCAAGAAGTAGGTAGAGCTGGAAGAGACGGCAGACCTGCCCATGCCCTAATGTTAGTCAGCGAACCAACAGGGCTGCTAGATAACACCGATCGTAGTCGTTACAACTTCTTTTTAGACCAACAACGCAAGACAATCCAACGAGCCAAACTAATTTTACCTCGTCTTCCCCTCAAAGGAACCCATGAAGAAGTTATGCGCATCGATCGGGAAGGAGCGATCGCTTTAGGTTTATTACACCGATCGGGGAAGTTAATTTGGCACGATCCCTTTAACTATGAAATTTTGCCAGGAAATCATACCTTACCAGACTTAGACGAAACCGCAACTCAACAGATGCAAGCCTTTATCACCACTAAGAGGTGTCGTTGGTCATTCTTAATGGAAGTGTTTGGCTTTATCGAAGAGGCAAAAACAACAAAATGTGGCATTTGTGATAACTGCTTAAAAACAAAAAAATGAAAGAACCCGGATTGATCGTGATCTTCGGTGCTACAGCCACAGGAAAGACAGACTTAGCCATCCAATTAGCACAACACTTTAATTCACCTATTCTCAACGGAGACTCTCGCCAAGTCTATCGTTATTTTGACATCGGCACAGCTAAACCTACTATAGAAGAACGTAAAGGCATTCCTCATTTTTTAATTGATATTGCTGATCCCGATCGTCCTTTAACCTTAGCCGACTATCAAACCCAAGCGATGGCATTGATCAATCACTTTCACGGACAAAACATTACGCCAATCTTGGTCGGAGGTTCGGGCTTTTATCTAAAATCAATCACCCACGGAGTTGTCATTCCTGCCGTGCCCCCCCAAGATTCTCTCAGACAACAGTTTAGTCAAATCGACCAAACTCTCCTCTATCAGTACCTCGCGCAAATTGACCCCGATCGGGCTAAAGCAATTCATAAAAACGATCGGTTTCGTACTACCCGCGCCCTAGAAATATTTTATACAACTGCTCAAATCCCCTCCCAGCTAGGACAATGCCATCCCCCTAATTTTTTATTTACCCGATCGGTATCCTGCCTCCTCCTCCAGAAATCTACCAGAGAAAAATTGAACAGAGAATCATAAAAAATGCTCGATCGGGGTTGGTTAGAAGAAATT
>PHFO01000086.1 GCA_002861535.1 Cyanobacteria bacterium M5B4
TTTGCCTGACAGAGTTGATAAAACTGCTCTCTCGTTAAATGAACGATCGGTGTTAAATCTATGACTGGCATTTTATCTTTCTCCTTGCTTTTGTTTTATGATACCCGATCGGTATCTATACTGATGAGACGTTGGATAGATAACTTTACATATTCAGGGTCTTGTTCACAACCAATAAAATAACGATCGAGTTGCAAAGCTGCCACCCCGGTACTGCCAGAGCCACAAAAGGGATCAAAGACCCAATCGCCTGGATTTGTACTAGCTCTTAGACATCTGGCAATTAAAGAGACGGGTTTTTGCGTAGGATGTTTACCAAAAATCTTTTCTTCTTTACTAGGAGGACTAAAGCGCCAGAGGTTTTTCATCTGTCTGTTGTTGTTTTCTTGCTTCATTTGTCCATAGTTAAAAGTATAACGGTTCTTGCTAGAGTGGGATTTGGCTGCCCATAAAATCACCTCCGTGGCATGGGTAAAACAACGACAGCCTAAATTGGGCGGGGGGGCAGGCTTCTCCCAAATGATGTCATTCAAAATCCTAAAACCTAAACTCTGCAAGGCAAAACCAACACTGGGATAAACATGGAGGGTGCCGCTGACCCAGATTGTCCCCGTCGGCTTCAAAAGGCGTTGGCATAGCTCTAACCACCGCAAATTAAATTCATGATCGGCAAGAATCCCCCTACTTTTGTCCCATGCCCCCTTATTTACTTTTGCCCTTGCCCCAGCAATACAAGTGGTGCCATCATTGGAGAGGTTATAGGGCGGGTCTGTCCAGATGCAATCGATCGTTTCTGGTGCCATCTGCGCCATCAACGCTAAGCTATCCCCCTGATACAAACAACCCGATCGGGTCTGCCAGACTGGATTCATTCTGATAATTGCTCAATAATTTGTCGCAGTTGCAGGCGGGGAATGTAGGGCCAGCCTCCCTTTTCTTCCATTTCTTTTAATAGGTCAAACAGAGCGTGCCTAGTATTGGGCAGGGCGGGGAGCAAATAACGATCGGTGATGTCACGGTGGCAAGCCTCCAACTGCCGCAGGATGTTGAGTAATGCTTTGGGGTCTTCCCGATGGCACTGCGCCAGCGCCCTGAGGGCAAGGAGTGCTTCTGTTAGTTGTTCTTTTTCCAAGGTAAGCCCGTGAATGATGGTCAATTGCAGAATATTTTAGTAGGCTTAACTAAAGCAATCTTTAATAAGAGGTTAATTATGAATTTTAGCGCTATCCTGCGGTGGGGGTTCGCCCTCTGCTTGGCATTAAGCCTGACGATCGGGGCTAGCCCTGCGGGGGCAGTCCCTAAACCCCTCACCTATGATGAAATTGTCGGTACTGGTTTAGCTAACAAATGCCCCGATGTGTCGGAGGGTTCCCGCGGACGGGCAGTAATTCCCATGGAAGTGGGCAAGCCGGTGGAACTCTACAACTTGTGCTTAGAGCCTACTAACTTTTTCGTCAAGGAAGAAGGAAACAATAAACGCAAAAAAGCAGAATTTGTCCCCACTAAACTCCTCACCCGTGCTACTTCTAGCCTTGATTTTATCCAAGCAACGGTTACCCTCCAGCCCGATGGTAGCCTTAAGTTGGTAGAAAAAGAGGGACTCGACTACCAACCCCTCACCGTGCAAATGCCCGGCGGCGAACGGGTAGCAGCTTTGTTCTCCATCAAAAATTATGTGGGAGTGTCCCAGCCTGGACTAATTGGTTTGACTACCTCGGCAGACTTTGAAGGAGTGACCGAAATTCCTACCTACCGCGGTGCCAGTTTCATCGACCCCAAGGGCAGAGGTTTAGCGATCGGTTATGACTCGGCTGAAGCCCTCCCTGCCAAGAAGGACGAGTACGAAGCTAGTATCAAAAAGGATGAATTTTTGCAGGGCAAATTGTCCATGCAGATCGAAAAGATCAACAGTGCTACCAGGGAAATTGCTGGTACTTTTGAGTGTGAACAACCCTCTGATACTGAATTTGGCGCTTTTGCCCCCAAGGAGGTCAAAATGCGGGGCGTATTCTACGCTAAGGTGCGCTAACAATTTCTGGATTGCTCCCCTCAGGGGAGCGGTCTTGTACTGATCGATCCCTTGAGCAACATAACCATAGTATAAATATGCAAACTAATCGCCTTATTGCCCTGATTCTAGTCGTAGTCTGTTTTATTTCTGCCATTGTGGGCGTGAAAAATCAACAATCGGGAATTATTAGCGCCGATCGTCAAGACTATTTAGAGGTAGTACGTCTAAGTGGTCCGATCGCGGGGGATGTGGGCACCTTAGCAGTACGGAATCGTCTGTTGGAGTTAGTGAAAGAAGATAGAGTCAAAGGGGTATTACTTTCTATCAATTCCCCAGGGGGCACCGTAGGGGCGAGTAAAGAACTCTACGAAGCGGTGAAGCAACTGAGAGAAGCCAAACCAGTCTATGTCAGTATGCTGGATGTGGCTGCCAGTGGGGGCTACTATGCTGCTAGTGCCGCTGATAAGGTCTATGCCAACGAGGGCACGCTGACGGGCAGTATCGGTGTGATTTTGAGCAATTTGAATGTAGGTAAACTCCTCGATCGGGTAGGAGTAGAGGCAGAAACGATCAAAACAGGGCCCTACAAAGATATTTTGTCCCCCTACCGCAAACTCTCGGAAGCAGAACGGCAATTGCTCCAGGGTTTAGCCCAAAGCATCTACGAAAAATTTGTGGCGGATGTGGCGCAGGGGCGGAAACTTGATCCCAAACTGGTACGCAGTGTTGCCGATGGCAGGGTCTTTACTGGTTCCCAGGCGTTAGAAAACAAACTAGTCGACGCGATCGGGACGGAAGCCCAGGTAGAAACCGCCCTACGATCGGCAGCCAGGGAGAAGTTTGGGCTAAGTGAGAAAGACAAACTGCCCCTCAAAGAAAGCCCCCCCTCCTTGGAAAGAATCTTCCAGCAATTCTTTTCCAGTCAAGTTAGGGGCAGTATTTTCGACCTGTTCCCCCGCCGCTCACTCGCTACCTTTGATGTGCCCGTACTTTTGATGCCAAGTTGGATGCTCCCCCAAGACCTGGTAGTGTATAGTGAATTGGGCAAATCGTGAGGATAGTGTGATTACTAAGGCTAGAAAACTGAATGCTTCAGGTTTTAGGCTATTTCTTGTATTTTTAGCTTTTTTAGCGGGGGGACTAGGGGCTGCTACGGCTTTATTTGTCAGTAGTCGCCCCTTGCAAAGGGAGCAAAGCCCAGAGGCGGTAGAAAGCATCGTCAATGTTGCCAAACTCCGCCGCCCCGTCAATGTGTTGGTGTTGGGGACTGTCGTTTTAACCTCCGACCTGCCGGAAAATAAGGATGTGCCTCCTCCCAAGGGCTATCTCGAAAGCCTAGAAGGTAATCTCAACGGGCAGAGTGACACCATTTTACTAATTCGCTTTGACCCTGTTAAAAATACTATTACTTCCCTTTCGGTGCCCAGGGATACCCAAGTACAAATTCCTGAAGTGGGAGTGAGCAAGATCAATGCTGCTAATTATGTGGGCGGGGCGGTATTGTCTGCCAAAACGGTGAGCAACTTGCTTAGTCAAGTCACGATCGATCGGTATGTGCGGGTGAATGTAGCGGGGTTTGCCCAGTTGATCGATGCCCTGGGGGGTGTGGATATTTTTGTGCCAATGGATATGCAGTACCAGGATGACAGTCAACATCTCTATATCAATCTCAAGAAGGGCATGCAGACCCTAGATGGTAAGAAAGCGCTACAGTTTGCGCGCTTCCGCCATGACGGGCTGGGGGATATTGGCAGAATCCAGCGGCAACAGATGCTCCTGCGCGCCCTGGCAGAACAAAAGCTCAACTTAGAGACGGTACAAAAGTTACCCCAACTGGTGGAGGTAATCAAACAAAATATCGATACAAATCTTTCCATCGAAGAAATGCTTGCCTTGGTGGGCTTTGCCAGCAACACCGATCGGGAAAAAATGCAAATGCTGATGCTCCCTGGTCGGTTTAGTACGCCCCAAGAATATGCCCTTAGTTACTGGATTCCCGATAATAGGCACATTAAACAGCTGATGGCGCAGTATTTTAATGTCAGTTCTCCCTACGCCAGCACCGCTGAAGAAACTGCTCCCCCTGCCTACATCCGTATTGCTCTCCAAGATAGCCTCGATCATCCAGAGGCAATTAGGGCAATGACCCAGATATTAGCAGATCAAGGCTACGCCCAAGTCTTCCCCACAGAGCAAAACTGGGCGAAACCGATCGAGAAGACGCTTATTATTGCCCAGTCCGGCGATCGGGAAGCAGCGGAGCAAGTGAGGAAAGTGTTAGGCGTAGGGCAGGTGGTTTTAGAAGCAACGGGAGATATAGAATCCGATGTCACTATTCGCCTGGGAAAGGACTGGCTCGCAAAATCCCAGGCTCCTGCTGCCGGGGCACAACCCGCAAGAGGTCTACCTTAGCGCAATAGGCAAGATCGGTTTCTCCTTGCAGTTTGAGCAGGCGTTGCCCGTGACTAGCTTGGTGGAATAACCCTTCCAACTTGTCCTGCCAGGTGAGATAGAGGGCTTGGGCTGCCACCGCTTCATCATTACCTGGTTGGTAGGTACTACTCAGTTGTTCTACTAATGCCCCAGCGCAGGCGGTATCTTCTAGGGAAAAACTGCCTTCCCAGCCCGATCCCACAATCCACAATGTTTCGGGCTGGTGTTGTCTGACAAAATCAGTAATTATACCTAAATTGACAAAGGCAGCAGTTAATACTTGAGGCGCCTGGCTGACCCGTTGCAGGGCGCGGGTGCCGTTGGTAGTGCTGAGGAGGATGCCTTTGCCCTTGACCCGATCGGGGCTGTAGTCGAGGGGAGAGTTACCCAGATCGTAGCCCTCTACCTTTTTGCCGCCTCGTTCCGCCGATCGGAGGCAACTACCGATCGGGTAGGAATTACTAACTCGTTCCAGTTCATCAAGGCTGGCAAATACCTGGACAAATTCTGCCCCAGCAGCCAGAGCTGTAGCAATAGTGGTAGTAGCCCGCAAAATATCCACAACGATGGCACAATCAGGACTGCCAGGGGGGACACTTTCGGGGGTATGGTAAACAAATAGCTTCATGGAAACGGCGACAAACTTCCCTTAGAATATCAAATCTTGCTTAGGGAGTAGTCAAATTTTGTTGATAATAGGCGTGGCGCAGAACAATGGCAAGATCGTCAAGGCGGATCGGTTTGGTCAGGTAGTCGTTTACGCCAGAATCATAGGACTGCTGGGCAGTAGAGCTTTGGGCATCGGCAGTAAGAGCAATGATCCAGGGGCGTGCCCCCCATCGTTGGCGTACCTTTTTGGTGGCGGTCAGACCGTCCATTTCCGGCATCTGAATATCCATCAAAATGACATCGTAGCTTTGTCTTTCTAGGGCTTCTAAAACTTCTAAACCATTGGCGACTAGGTCGGCTTGGTAATTGAGCTTTGTTAACATCTTCATACAGACTTTCTGATTGACGATGTTGTCTTCTGCTATCAAAATTCTGAGGGGTAAATGAATCGCGTCAGTAGTATAAGAGATGTCTTGAGAGTTGACGAGTGAAGAAGCAAATAACTCCACTAATATCGTAAACAGAGAATCATAACGCACCGGTTTTGTCAGAACTAATTTGTGTTCAGACGTTTGCCCGTAGGGTAAGAGTAACACCTGGGGAGGCAGAGGCTCTGAACTCAGTTCTTCTGTAATAATTAAATCTGCCTCGATCGTTTTTCGGTTATTTCCATTTGCCAACTTAGCAGCATTGATGAAATCATTCGTTGCAAAAGGGGATTCTCTAATAACAGACAGATTTTTCTAGAGGGTAAGCTAGGCAGAGTTAATAGAGGTTCTGCTATTTTTGTTTGGATGTCAAAGCTAAAAGAAGAACCCCTACCCAAATCTGAGGTTACAGACATACTGCCCCCTAGTAGCTGTGTTAAACGATAACAAATAGAAAGCCCCAAACCTGTACCGCCATAACGACGAGTGATGGAAGAATCTGCTTGAGTAAAAGGACTGAAAATTTGGTCTACCCGATCGGGGGAATGCCAATGCCTTCATCGCTCACTTGAAAAAGTATGCGGATGTCTTGGTCATTTATTTTTTCTTTGATACTAACTTCAACGACTATATTGCCTTGATGGGTAAATTTGACGGCATTACTTAAGAGGTTGAGCAGAATTTGCCGCAGACGAGTCACATCCGATCGAATCCAAACAGGTACATCGGCATCAATCCAATAGGTCAATTCCAGTTGTTTTTCTGCTACTTGGGGAGCTACTAAATCTAGTGTTTCTTCGATACAATTACGCAGATTAAATTCTTGAATTTCCAGATCAATACGCCCTGCTTCAATTTTAGAAAAGTCGAGAATATCATTAATTAAACTAAGAAGGGTTTCACTACTATTACGGATCGTAAGAACATAGTCTTGCTGTTCATCTGTCAATGGGGTCGTTTGTAAGAGGCTGGTAAGACCAATGATGCCATTCATAGGGGGTGCGCAACTCGTGGCTCATGTTGGCTAAGAAACGACTCTTGGCGGCATTGGCAGCATCGGCTTTTTCTCTTTCGGTAATTAAAATACGCCGGTTTTCTTGCCGCTCTAAATGGAAAGAAATGGCACTAGCTGCCGATCGCAATAAACCCAACACAGACTCAGACCAAGGAGCGGTAGATTTACAACTATCAAAGCCAATAAAGCCCCAAAACTGATGATTGACAAACAGGGGAAAAACTAGAATTGATAATACGCCCTGGGGTTCTAGTATCTGTCTTTCTGATTCGGGGAAATCCCTAACATTGCCTATGATTTCTTGCCCTGCTTCAAAATGCTTGATCCACCGCGGAAAAAATTCTTCTAAACTCAGGTTTTGTAATTCTGGATTGTTAGCTTCTAATTTAATTCCGGGGGCGCACCATTCATAGATTTGATCAGATAATAAAATTCCTTCCACCGATCGGTGGTTCGCAAAAATGTAAGCCCTGGATGCCTTGGCTGTTTGACCTAACTGTTGTAAAATTTTCGGATAATGATCCCGATCGTCATCAGTTAATAGTTGTTGTTGAATTGAGATTAGACAGTTCAAATAAGCCTGATTTTGCATAATAGCTGACTCTGCTTGCTTTAACTCTGTAATATCTGTAGCAATCCCTCCTATACCCTGAAATTCTTGGCGTTCATTAAATAGGGGAAACTTGATGTAAAGGTAGGTGCGAGGGATGCCATTTTGCACTAATTCCAGTTCCGTTTGCACAGCTTTTTGGGTGCTAATTACTTGCCGCTCGGTATATTCTAATGTCAAACCCAGATCGGGGGGGAAAACTTCTCTATTAGTTTTACCGATCACTTCTTCTTTGGATATGTTAAAAAGTCTTAAGGCATTATCGTTAATGTAAGTGAATCTGCCTTGTGTATCTTTAATACAAATTAAAGAAGGAGTGTTAGCCATAATGGATTCGATCATGGTACGGCTCGATTGCAGTTCTAGTTCTACCTGTTTCTTGGCTGTAATTTCGATTGTGATGCCTACCACCGATCGGGTTTACCTGTTTGATCAAGTAATACTTCTCCACTGACTAGAAACCAGCGGGGCAGCAGGGAAAAATCAGCTAATCTAATTTCCTCAAAGAAAGTACCACCGCCACCAAATTTGTCATAAATTTTGCTTTTAAGGCGGCTGATGTCAGGGGCATAAATCCTTGTTAGCGCTTCATCTAATGTCATTTCCCAAGAGAGCATCTCCCAGCTACTGGGGGAAAAAGTGCCGATGCCCTGCACCCGATCGGTCTTAGGGAAATACTCCCAACAAATGACATTGGCACCAGATAGAGCCATCCTTAGTTGTTCTTCTCGTTGTTCTAGTTGGGATAGGGTGTTGTGCCATTCCTTTTCAATTCTTTTTGTTTCTGTTTGATCGCGAAAGAAGCTATACAAATAACGACGCTTTCCACTGACAAAGAGAGTGCTATAAATGTCTACCGGTACCGACGGACGATCGTTGCGGGGAATGAACCAGCCCTTGCACCAGCCCCTCATGCATTGCTGAAAGGCATTCTCTGCTTCTTGTCTTTGGGTTTCATCGTATATTTGCGTATGATGTAAACCGATTAAGTCTTTTGCTTGTCTTTGTGTTAAAGATAGAGCTTTGTTGTTTACCTGCACGATCTTGCCTGTGTCTGCATCAGCTATCATTATGGCATCAGGACTTGCTTCTAATAGTAAGTTATATCTTGTATCTAAACAGGCTTCAAATAAAATAGCGGGTCTTTCATCTTCGATCTTTATTTTAGTCACACTGCATTGATAGATATTCTCTCCGATCGGGTAGAAGCACTTAGTTATAGAACAACTTGTAAAATCGGCAATGTCTCTTTCATTAAGTCCTATGTTTAACGCCGACCTGTTAGCATACCAGAGCTGGTTCCGATCGATGATCCAAATAGGAGTTTGGAGGAAGTCAAAAACGATACAGTCCTGCCGATTTAATGCCATAAGTTATGGTATGGGTAATATTCCTTTCCTGCATCTTATCACGGTCTTTTAGGGAGTACTATTAAAAACTTTCCGCAATTTTGTTGGGAGTTCCTCAGGGTGAGAAGGGGGAATTTTATCTGCTACAATTAGGTCCTCAATTACGCCCTTAACGATCGGTGCTGCCACCGTAGAGCCAAAGGCATCATCCCCGATCGGTTCATCAATTACTGCCATCACAACATAACGGGGAGCAGTAGCGGGAAAAATACCGACAAAGCTAGTAATCTTGGCATTGGCATAACCACCGTTAGCATCAGCTTTTTGGGCAGTACCAGTCTTTCCCCCTACACGATAACCAGGAATGCGAGCAGGTTTTCCTGTTCCTTTTTCTACTACGTCTTCCATCATGCGTAAAACTTGGGCTGTGGTAGTCGGAGAAAGCACTTGACGGGGATCGCTAATCGGTGGCTCGTACAGTATTTCTCCTTCTTCGTTGATTACTCTTTTAACCACATGGGGAGTAAGAAGTTTGCCACCGCTGGCAAGCACTCCTTGCAGTTGCAACATTTGCATCGGCGTTAAAGAAAAACCCTGCCCAAAGGCAGTAGTGGCGGCTTCAATTCTGTAGGCGGTAAATTGCGCTTGGTTCTTCAGGTCTCCAGGGGGTTCAGAGGGAAGATCGATCCCAGATGTTTGCCCCAAGCCCAGGCGTTGCAGCCAGCTATAGTAAACGGCAACGGGCATCTGTTCGATGATATGTACCATGCCTACATTACTCGATCGCTGTAAAATCTCCGATATTGTCAATAATCCTACTGGTCCCTTGCTTTCATAGTCAAAGTTGGCGACAGGCCAGCCATCGATCGTCAACATCCCCTCATCATAAAAAGTACTATCGGGCTGAATGTGCCCGCTTTCTAGGGCAATGGCAACGTTGATGGGCTTAAAGGTAGACCCAGGCTCGTAGAGGTCTGTTACTGCCCAATTTTTGAATAATTCCGGCGTTTTGGCATAGTCGAAGTAGCGGTTAGGGTCAAAGGTAGGCTCGGTGACTAGGGCGCGCATCGCTCCTGTTTCCGCCTCCATCACTAAAACGGCTCCCCGCTTTGCCCCGTATTTGTCCATCGATTGCTTGAGGAGATGGCGGGCAACCCGCTGGGTGCGTTCATCGATCGTTAGTTCCAGTACCGTGCGATCGGTGAGGAGGAGCCTCTGGGGCATGGTACGGGGGATAATTCTGCCTAGTCCATCCCTTGCCACTTGGTATTGCTCTAGTTTGGTCTGCAACCACCGCTCGTAGGTCAGTTCTACCCCTGCCCTGCCCTTGTGCTCCAGATCGACATAGCCCAGGACTTCGGCAGCTAAGTCCTGTTGGGGATAATAACGCCGTCGTTCTAGGACTAGCTCTAATCCATCGAGACGGAGGGCACGAATGGCATTGGCTGTTTCTTCCGTGAGCCAGTAGGCTAGTTTAACGCTGTTTTGATCGGGGATTTTTTTGTGATTTCCTCTGCTTTTTGATTGATCAGGGGAGCGAGGGTCTGGGCAATTTCTGCTTTAGGTCGTTTCAATAAAGACGGATGGACATAGAGGAGATAGGCAGGACGATCGAGGGCGAGGACTTGTTGATTGCGATCGATGATAGTGCGGCGGGGCACAAAGGGCTGGAGTTGGTGAGCTTGTTGCTCTTTCACCCGATCGCGGAGCATTGCCCCTTGGTAAACTTGCAAGTAAACGAGACGACTAAACAGACCACAAATACCCATCATGAGAATGAGCCATACCCCCATTAACCGATCGGCTCTGGTAAGACGCAACAGTTCCGTGGGTCGAAATACTGCCTTAGCCATGACTGATCTCCCGACAAAGTTGACGGAAATGCTCACCCCTAACTTCAAAGTTGGCATACTGATCGAAGCTAGCACAGGCGGGGGAAAACAACACGGATTTGGCTCCTAGTTTCATCCCCATTGTCGCTGCTAATTCGACAGCGTTGCTGAGGTGATGTACGATCGTGAACTGATGAAACCCTACCCCCGTCAGGTATTGAGCGAATAGGTCTGCCGCCGCACCAATCAACAGCACATGGACAACTTTGCTCATAATTAACTGTAGCCATGCCTGGGGATCGCCACTTTTGGCTTCGCCGCCACAGATCAACAAAACCGGTGCTTCTACTGCCAATAGACCCATATAAGCAGCATCGTAGTTGGTGGCTTTGCTGTCATTGATCCAGAGTACGCCGTTGTGATTAACGATCGGTTCTAGGCGATGGGGAACGCCGCGAAACTGACTCACTGCCTGGGCAATCTGCTCCCGATCGATAGCGGCAAGGCATGCGGCGGCTACTGCCAACAGCAAATTTTGCTGGTTATGATTGCCCAGTAACTGCCATTGGCAGAGGGGCAGAATTTTCTCTCCCCGAAAATAAACCCAGTCATTTTCGATATAGGCATCGGCTCTGCTCTTAGTAGAAGCCCACACCGCCCGTGGAAATTGCTCCCTGTGGTGATCCA